>JAJPXQ010000009.1 GCA_021205385.1 Lachnospiraceae bacterium
TTTCGGTCAAGAGGGTTTAACCCAAGCATAAGATAGTGGAACTGCTCCTCCGTCAGTTCCGCAGCCTCAGCAGGTGTACGTGGCCATGAAAGTGAGCCATTTTCAAATCTTTTATATAAGAGCAGAAAACCGTCGCCCATCCACAGGAGCCCTTTGGCGCGATCCGAACGTCTCCCGCAGAACAGGAAGAGCGTCCCCTGCTCAAAAGGGTTCTGACCGTAGTTCGCACCAATGATCTGGGCCAGTCCATCGATCCCCTTACGGAGATCGACATACCCGGTCGCCAATACAACGCGGCGGATTTTGGCCACATCCTCAAGCATGGCGGATCACCTCCCGGATAACCCCGGACAGCAACCTGTCTGACACTGAATTGGAAAACGCAACGGAAGCATTCTCGATTTTAATAACAGCTGTCGGCCTGAATACGCTCTCACTAGATGAGCCGACATTTACCTGGAAAGGAATCTCTGCAAATGCAATCTGGGGCTGTTCCTTCGGCAGCACGGCAGAATTGATGGCTTTCTGTTCCGGAACCTGTATTTCTCCAGCGGCCTGCTCATATGCCTGCCGCCGAATCTTCCGGAGCCAGTAATAATAAGATTTGCTGCTGATATGGTTTTCAGCAAGCCATTGTTTCGCGGTCTGGCCTTCCGGGCGCGACTGGCACTGATCAATGATCTGTCTCCATCGATTGAGGCGTACCTCGTGAGTTGTCTTATCCATGTATGAGTCTCCTTGAAAAAACTATTAGTTTTACGAGTTTTCTCAAGTATGACATAAAACTCACCCAAAGGTTAGGCGTGTGATTTTACGTTTACTTTTGAACGGTAGCTACCGTCACATATCGCATTTTTGAATTGAAGTAGAAAGTAGTTTTTTACTCCAATTCAAAAATGCCCTAGCCGAATGTTACGGCCAAAGCATCTTAACAATCCACATATGATCGATTTGTAGTTTACCGGTTTTCGGCCAAAGCCATCCGCGCTACTTCCGCTTTTACGGATTCATTCCAGGGGGCCAGCTGTTCCAGCTCTTTCTCTGTCATGCTGCTGTTTGGTAGCTTCTCGAGGAGCAGGGAAAGGTAATGGTAGGCGTTTACTCCGTTTGCTTTTGCCATCTCTACCATAGTGTAGCACATGGCACTGGCTTCGGCGCCGACCGGACGGTCGCTGAAGAGCCATCCTTTGCGCCCTACGACGAAGGGACGGATGGCATTCTCACTGGGATTGTTTGAAAGGCTGCATCTGCCGTCCTCCAGGTATGTCATAAGATACGGGATGCGGTTGCGGGCATAAGTTACGGCTTTCTCCATGCGGGAACCTTTGACAGGCGACTGTTTCTCAAGCCACGCCAAAAAGCCTTCAATTACCGGCTTTTCTTTCTCAAGTCTGGCCTGTTTGATGGCATCGAACGAAAGGTGCTTCTTTTTGATCTTCCCTTCCTCTTCAAAGAGGCGGTTGAGATACATGACTCCCTGTACGGCAGGCTGTGTGTAATCCAGCTCTTTGCCTTTGGGGATCGCATCGATCAGGTACCGCCGGATGTGTGCGTAGCACGCTGTCCGTTTTGCGGAGCGGAGCCTGTTGTATCCGCTGTACCCGTCGCACATCAAGTAGCCGCTGTATCCATCCAGGAAATCCACGGCGTTTTCACCGGCGCGGGTCTGTGAATACTTGCAGATGATAATGGGCGGCCCGCCGTCTTCCCCGCTGCGGTAAAGCCACATGTAAGACTGGGTCTGGGCCCGCCGCCCCGGTTCGTGGAGCACCTGCACAGGCGTCTTATCTGCCATGACAAACTGGCGTTTCAGCAGCTCCTTATGGAAGAAATCATACATCGGGCGGAAGAAGTCATCGGCATTCTGGATAACCCAGTTCGCCAGCGTCGCCCGGCTGATTTGCGCGCCGCACTGTTTCCAGTCGCGTTCCTGACGGTACAGAGGCATGCCATTAAAGTATTTCTGATAAATGACCCAGGCAACCGTCGAAGCAGAGGCCATCCCGTGTATCATGTGGGCATGGCCATCTTTTCCTTTTACAATGCAGGGAAGATCGGCATTCTTCTTACAGGAAGGGCACCCATAGTTTACACTGTAGTATTCGAGAACTTTTACTTTCGGCCGGGTAAACTGAATTTCCCGGCGTACAAACTCCTCCCCGATCTTTTCGAGCGGGGTGCCGCAGATTCTGCAGATGCGTTCTTCTTCCGGAACATCGAGATAGCATTTCTCCACAGGGAGCCCTTTGAACCGGTCCTCATTATTCTTCCGGGATTTGCGTGCCGTTTTATCCGCGGGCGGTTCCGTGGCAAGAGCCTCCTCCTGGCTGATAAGGGCAGTATCCTGTTCTGCCTCCGCCTCATTAAAGAGGTCCATCTGGCCGGGAATCTGCGCAACTCCTTTTTCGCTGGAAGAGCCAAAGAGTTTTTTGGTCAGGTAATCAACCTGTTCTTTCAGGTTATCACGCTCCTGGCTGACCTGTTCCTGCTGGGCCTTCATCATTTCGATGGTCTCGCGGAGTGTCTTAATGAGCTTATTCAGTTCGGTGATGGTATCTTTCATCTCCCGGAATTGGAGATCTTTCGGACTGTCTGCCACGTGGTGCCCCCCGTTTTCTGATAGCCCTATTATACCACGGAATATCCTGGTTTTACAGGAAAACAGGAGCTGAAAAGTGCCGAAAATCCAGGATTTCTCGAGGTTTTTCTGTGTATTATTTTACTTTAGAAACGTCATGTTTTTGCCGTCCGGATCGCCTTTGGCTGCTCAATGTCGATGCCCGACATCAGCCAGTCAAACTCCCGCCAGGTGAGGTTGCGGACCTCGGATTTGTTGCGTGGCCAGCGATATCGTCCCTGCGTTACCGTAAGCCTTTTATAGATCAGCACCATGCCGTCCGGCTCCGTCAGGATCGCTTTGATCCGGTCACACCTGCGGCCGCAGAAAAGGTACAGGGCATTCGCGTACGGATCCATGGAAAACTGCTCCTGAATAATCGCACAGAGTCCATCAATGGACTTCCTCATGTCTGTGCGCCCGCAGATGATATAAATCGCGTCCACGTTAGAGATGTCAGCTAACATGATGCCGCCTTCGCCAGCCGGATTACCTGTCCTAGCAGGGCCGGATCTGCGGAATTGCTGATCCTCAGCAGGATGCCATCCATACAGAGTTCGATCGTATGTGGATTGTCAGGGTGTACGCCGGATGCTGGCAGCATGGCCGGGGCATCCGTTTCCGGACACGGGTCCGGACATATGTCAATCTGGACGATATCCTGGTGGGATGTCAGATCCAGGGCACATGCAGTTTTGCTTCTCATGGGAATGTCGCAGGCTTTTTTGCGGAGCCTTGTCACAGCATTATAGAATGAGTTGATACTGATATCGTGCTGTTCACACCAGTTACTGTCACTCATTCCGCTCTGCCTGCATTCCTGGATGATACGGAGCCATTCGTTATCAGAACGGCGGTTACTATACCTGGACATTGAGTTCCTCCTTTGAAATGACAGTGAATTTCTACCGGTTACCAATCGCTGCCGGCATTAAATGATTGAGACTGCTTTTCACTACCATTATAAGGAGCTCCCTGTTAGTGGGAAACCCGCCCAAAATTTAGACGCTTACCTTCATTACGTATATTTGCCCCTGCACGCTCATTTAGCAATCCCTCAAAGATAAAGAGAATATCATTATCATAGGCATCAATTAATTCCGGCAATTCAAACACTGAACTTAAAACCTTTGCTTGAGAGGTTCCATCATCCTCAAATGTTGCTGTTAATGCTCCAAGTTCTTCTGCAAGGTTTCGAAATAGATTCTCCACCTGGGGAGCCAAAATATGCACTGCTTCATAGTAATTGCCCTGCAAAGCCATAAATAGGGCTGATTGATAGATTCTTTCCCTGCCTTTTGGAATCATCGCATTATCTTTAATCAAAAAATCCAGGTCTTCTATCGAAAAAACACAATTATTTCGTAAGATTGCCAATGCTCTTTGCAAAATAAGGTTACCGTCTATCACCTCCATATCATATAGTTCTCGATGGAGGTGTGCATTGAAAAGCTTGGCATCACCATCAGGATTTTTCAGATCCAGCGGATGGAGTTGAAGCACGGTTTGTCCTTTTTCATTCATAAAACGCCTGCTACTCAAAAGCTGCAACGGATAATCATGTAATTTCTGAAGTAGAGCATTTTTTACATCACCTTTTTTCCTAAACACAGTAAATTGGGCGATCTGTATAACGCTCTCTGCGAATGATAATCCATCAAAACAGTCAATCAAATATTGATGCAACTTTGAGACATCATACCCATTCACTATAGAAGAAAGCATTTTCGGAAGTTTTCCTTGCAATTCAGTAATTCTTCTTTGGACACGTTGTGCTTCTTCCGATTCACCATTGTTCCTATATAATATAATCGTCTTTCTTAACAGCTCAATCATAATAGAAATATCTGGAAATGTTAATGCATTGTGCCTTTCGGCTTCTGTTTCATATCGTTGTGCAAAAGCCAAGTTCACTGATTTTATATTGTCCGGGCTGGATTTTTTCCATTCCAGGCACTTTAATTTCAACTGATAAGCACTTTCTATCCTTTGAATTGGCAGTTTCGTTTTGCTGATTATTTTATCTAAAATCGGAAGTGCTATATCATCATCTGGTAATTTTTGTTCAACAAGAATTTCTATAAAACTAATAGATAAAGAATCCTTCTCTTCCTCATCTTCTCTTTTTAAGTATTTACATATCAACTGACGAATTTCCTCACATATTGTTTGGCAATTAATCTGAAGTGAAATACAAATTGCACGATAAAGTAGCTGTATGCTCTTAACCC
>JAJPXQ010000018.1 GCA_021205385.1 Lachnospiraceae bacterium
AGGAGCCGTCTCAGGCTCCTTTTTCAGTCTCTATAAGTGGCAAACTCGGGATATAACACAATCAAGAGTCTTTTCCAACAGAAATGCACAAAAAATAAATCTTTTCCGCGCCATGTGCCCGGAGCACCCGCGCTGCTTCGTCCATTGTACTGCCCGTTGTGTAAATATCGTCAATCAGAATTAATCTTTTGCAGGGCACAGCGCCCTTGCGAAGCGAAAAAGCACCTCTCAGATTCACCGCGCGCTCCCGGTCGCTGAGTTCCTTCTGCGCCCGCGTCTTCCGCGTGCGCTTAAGCAGACCTGCATCAACCGGAATTCCGCAGCGATCAGAAAGTGCACGGGCCAGGAGCTCCGCCTGATTATAACCCCGCCTGCGACGTCTCGAGGGATGCAGCGGAATCGGTACAAGCGCCTGCGCCTGCCAGCGAAGCACATCCCTCGCGCAGCCCCTTAAGATCTCTTCCGCATAAAAATCTGCATACTCTCTCCTGCCGCCATATTTATAGCGCGCAATCGAACGGCGCATAATCTCATCGTAGGCGAAGGCCGCCCTGCCCCGCTGAAACTGATGCGGCCTGCGCGCGCAGTCCGCGCAGTACTCCCGCTCTTCTGTGAGCAAAGGCTTCCCGCATTTCTGACAATAGTTTCCACGGACATAAGAAAGTCTCGTTCTGCAGATATCGCAGGCAAGTTCCCCGCGCTCCTCCACAAGCTCGTGGCAAACCGGGCAGCGGCGCGGAAAGAGGATACCGATCGGATCATACTTCTGTTTCAAGCGCTTTTACCTCCCGTATTCTCGCCTCCAGGCCGCTGTAACGGGTCTGCTCGTTCGTGTTCTCAATCATCATCGCGAAGGTCTCTCTGCTTCCGACCAGCGTCACGCAGGAACGCGCGCGCGTAACTGCCGTATAGAGCAGATTGCGGTTCATAAGCATACGCGGCCCCGTCAGGAGCGGGATCACAACCGCCGGATACTCGCTGCCCTGAGATTTGTGGATCGTCACCGCATAGGCCAGCTCCAGCTCGCCAAGGTCGTCAAAACGGTAAATGACCGTCCGGTACTCGTCAAACAGCACCTCCACCGTCTCCGCGAGACTGTCGATCCGCGTGATCACACCCATATCCCCATTGAATATCCCGGTACCTTTATCGATCGCGATCCCATAGCGATTCCGCGCCTCCCATTCAACCTGGTAATTGTTTTTGATCTGCATGACCTTGTCGCCCTCGCGCAGCAGGCCGTGTGCGGTCTCATGCTCCGCCTTGTCAGGCGATGCGGGGTTCAGATATTTCTGCAGCATTCCATTCAGACTCTCCACGCCGAGCGTGCCCTTCCGCATCGGCGTAAGCACCTGAATATCGAAGGGCTTCGCCTTCACATAGGGCGGCAGCTTGTCCTGCACCAGCGCGAGCACTACCCGCAAAATAACATTCGGATCCTGCCGCTCAAGGAAGAAGAAATCCCGGCTGTGATTGTCCGGCACCACCTGTTCTCCCCGATTGATCTTATGCGCATTGACAATGATATCGCTCCGGCCCGCCTGGCGGAAAATCTTCTGCAGCATGACCACCGGGCAGGCTTCGCCCCGGATCATATCCTTCAGCACACAACCCGGTCCGACGCTCGGCAGCTGATCGATATCGCCGACCAGAATCAGCCGCGTTCCGGGACAGATCGCCTTCAGCAGCGCCTGCATCAGAAAAATATCAACCATCGACATCTCATCGATGATAATCACGTCCGCCTCCAGCGGATTCTCCTCATTTCGCTCGAAGCGGGCCGCGCCGCGCTCCTGGGACGGTTCCCCCGACAGCTCCAGCAGGCGGTGAATCGTCACCGCCTCATAGCCGGTCGCCTCCGTCATGCGCTTTGCCGCACGGCCGGTCGGCGCAGCGAGCAGAATCGACATCTCCTCCAGCTCAAAATAACGGATAATCGTATTGATCGTCGTCGTCTTGCCTGTCCCCGGCCCTCCGGTAATGATCAGCAGGCCATTCTTCACGGATTCCACCACGGCACGCCGCTGCATCTCATCGAGCTCGATCTCCTCCCCCTGCTCCACGATTCTCAGCTTATCCAGAATCTGTGTCTCTTCCATCTCACACTTCAGATTCAGGTCATGCAGCATCTTCGCCACATTCAGCTCCATATAATAATACTGGCTGTAAAACACAAGCGTCTGAGCGTCCTGCTCCTTGATGACCAGCTTTCCCTCTATGCCAAGGTTCATCATCTGTGTCGTGAGATCTTCCTCCTCCACACCAAGCAGTTCCGCTGCGCGGCGCAGAAGCTGCTCCCGCGGGAGACAGGTATGCCCTTCGCCCGCCGCCTGCTGCAGCACATAGAGAAGGCCGCTGCGTATCCGGTAGTCGGAATTCGTATGAATACCGATGCGCGCCGCCAGCTCATCCGCAGTGCGAAAACCGACGCCATCGATATCATCCGCCAGACGATACGGATTTTCCCTGACGGTCTGAACCGTCTTTGCGCCATACTGCCGGTAGAGTTTCACCGAGAGCGATGCTGAGACACCATACTGCGCCAGAAACATCATTGTCTGACGAAGCTCCTTCTTCTCCTCCATCTGTTCAGAGATCTCCCTCGCCTTCCGCTCGCTGATCCCCTTCACCTCCGCGAGGCGCTCCGGTTCCTCCTCGATAATCCGGAAGGTATCGCCATGGAAACGCCGGACGATGCGCGCCGCCAGCGCCACACCAATTCCCTTGATCGCGCCGCTGCCAAGGTAGCGTTCCATGGCGGCCTCGTCTTCCGGAGCCAGAAGCTCATAACGATCCACCTGCAGCTGTCCGCCATACAGAGGATGGGTCTTCATCGTACCGGATACCTCAATCAGCTCCCCCTCCGAGATCATGGGAAAATTGCCGACACAGGTCATCTCCTCTCCGTCCGCGATCAGCTGAAACACCGTATAACCGTTATCCGCATTGCGGAACACGATATGCTCCACGTAGCCCTTTCGCACCTCAGTCATCTTCGCTCTCCTCACCCTGAGTCTTACATAAAAGAAGCCGCCGCAGAAGACCGTTCTCCGCCTCCTGCGAAAAACAGTCTCCCGCGACAGCCCCACGTCGTCGCTCTATAATCTTTTATTCCTCATCATGATGACCGGAAATGAACTCTACATACTTACCCGTCCCGATCGCCACACATTTCATCGGATCCTCCGCCGTCATCGTGTTGATGCCGGTCTTGGACTCCAGCAGCTCCTCCAGGCCGCGCAGCAGTGCTCCGCCGCCGGTCAGGACAATCCCGCGCTCCGCGATATCCGCCGTCAGTTCGGGTGGCGTGCGCTCCAGTACGCTGTGTACCGCCTCGACAATCTGTGATGTCGTCTCACGCAGGGCCTCCTCGGTCTCCTCCGACGTCACTGTCACTGTCTTCGGAAGACCTGTCACCAGGTTTCTTCCGCGCACATCGATGCTCTCCACCTCTGCCCGCGGATAGCAGCTTCCGACCTTGATCTTGATATCCTCCGCCGTGCGCTCGCCGATCAGGAGATTGTGCTTCTTGCGCATAAAGCGGACAATCGCCTCGTCAAAATCATCTCCCGCGATCTTGATCGAGGTGCTGACGACCGTGCCGCCCAGAGAAATCACGGCGATATCCGTCGTGCCGCCGCCAATATCGACGATCATATTGCCGCAGGGCTTCGCAATGTCAATGCCCGCGCCGATCGCCGCCGCGATGGGCTCTTCGATGATAAAGACCTCGCGCGCGCCCGCCTGGAACGTCGCGTCCTCAACTGCCTTCTTCTCTACCTCAGTCGCTCCGCTCGGAATGCAGACGGCGATCTTCGGCTTGCGGAAGGTCTTCTTGCCCACCGCCTTGCGGATGAAGTGCTCGATCATCTTCTCCGTCACGGTGAAATCCGCGATCACGCCCTGGCGCAGCGGGCGCACCGCCACAATATTCCCCGGCGTACGACCCAGCATCAGACGGGCCTCCTCACCAATCGCCTTTATCTTATTCGTATCTCTGTCAAACGCCACTACGGACGGTTCTTTCAACACAACGCCTTTTCCTCTGATATACACAAGGATGCTGGCTGTCCCCAAATCAATTCCAACCTCTGTGCCTGGCATAAATATTCCCCTTTCGTTCTCTTCTTCTCTATGATGTATCTTAAATTATGATCTGTCAAGGCTCATTAAGCAAATCTCATTATACATAATTTCCCACGAAAAGAAAAGGCCTATTTTGTGAAGTTTTCTTTAAATCCCTTCTGCAATCCGCGATACTCCGACGTAATACTCGGAAATTTTATACCAGGTACGGTAATCAACGCTTCCCGTCACCGACAGGCCAAAGATGGACTGGAACTTTTCGACCGCGGCGCGCGTAGCAGGGCCATAGACGCCGTCCTCCGCGATGCGCGGCAAAGCAGGATATGCGCCGGCGATCACATTCAGTTCCTCCTGCAGCTGCAGCACCTTCTGCCCGCTCGAACCTTCCGCGAGGTCGTAGCCCGGCCAGGACGCCGGCACGCCCGAAATCTCCTCCGCGGTGTTGATATAGATACTTTCCCCATAATAATAGCGCAGGATCTCAATCGTGCTGTATCCCTGCTGCGCGAGACTCTGCGAGCCCCACTGGCTGAGCCAGTTCGGACAGCTCACATTCCGTCCGTCGCAGTACTGCGTCAGAAGCGGCTGCTTCACGTCAGGCCGCGACAGATAGTTGCCGAACATCTCGTCCACAACTGCGGAGATCGTATCGAAAATATTTCTGCCGTAGACCCATTTCTGATCGAAGGCGGTGGAAGAGGTGAGCGTAAAATCATAGCCTCTGCCCCGGTAGTACTCTGTATAGACACGGTTCATGGTAAACGACATGATTGCCAGCACATTCGCGCGGATCGCCGCATCTTCCCAGGTCGCGTAGATCTCGCTGCTGGCGACATTTTTAATATAATCGCGATAGCGGACCCAGTAGTCCTTCGCACTCGAGTCGGTCGGCGCGCCGTCGTGCACGACGATGTACTCCGGGACAACCACGCGGCTCAGGACGATCTCGCCCGTCTCCGTCATGGGTACGACTTCCGGCTCCGCGATCTTCGGCGGATAATTGCCGAACAGGACATGCGGGCCGATCACGATCCGCTCAAAGTCCGCCGGATCTCCCGCCTCCATGGCAATCTCCTGGATCGCTGTCACGCCGGGCAGCACCTCTGTCCCCGCCACCTCGACATCCTCATAACCGGGCGCCGCCGCGCGAACCGTGTACAGCGAATAAGGCTGCTGCTCCGAATCGCTCAGACTGTAGGCGAGCTCCGGCGTGGACAGTTCGATTTCCTCCGTCATGCCGGACTCATCGGTCGTCAGGCGGATCGTCTCCCCTTGCGGATCCCCTTCATACGTGATTTCCACCGTCGCCCCGGCGACCGGCCGCAGCGAGCGCCTTTCCGTCAGCCGTATCTTCAGCATTCCTCTGCTCAAATCATTTTCAGGCATAAAAGAGCCCTCTCTCATATATCTCTTCACTAATATATGAAAAAGGGCTTTGTAATATCAGGAATCTGAAGATTTATTCTCTTTTATTTCTTCTGCTCCATCTTCCATCAGGCCTTCCCCTGCTGTTTCGTCCACAGATACGCTCTCCTCGCTCTCCTTCTCCTCTGGCTCCGGCTCTTCTTCCGGATCCGGCTTCATCAGTGTCCGTACTGCTGAGATAATCAGTACCACGCCAACCACTACAAAAACGATTGAGGCGATCATGCTGACGATGAGTCCCGTGCCTGTCACCTCACTGCGCGACTGAAACATCTGCCAGGCGAGATAGATCAGATAACCTCCTGCAAGCAGATAGATCATCTGCCTTCCTTTTTCATTTCTCATCGTCTGTACCTCCTATACTTTCCAGATTATCGAGCCACACCCGCGCGCAGGCGTCGCTCGGCATGCGCAGATCTCCGCGCGGCGACACCGCCACCGTGCCGACCTTCGGACCGTCCGGCAGGCAGGAGCGCTTGAACTGCTGCGCGAAAAAGCGCCGTACAAAGGTTTTCAGCCATTTGAGAATCACATCCTCCGCGTATTCTCCCGCAAAGGCCTGCCGCGCCAGATAATAGATCTTGTCCGGAGCGAAGCCAAAGCGCAGCATATAATATAGGAAGAAATCGTGCAGCTCATAGGGGCCCACAAGATCCTCCGTCTTCTGGGAAATCGTCCCGTTCTCGGGCGGCAGAAGCTCCGGGCTCACCGGCGTGTCGAGGATATCGAGCAGCACGCCGGTGAGGCTCTCGTCGCCGCAGGTGTCCGCGTAGTAGCGGACCAGATGGCGCACAAGTGTCTTGGGCACGGAGACATTGACGCCGTACATCGACATATGGTCGCCATTGTAGGTCGCCCAGCCGAGCGCCAATTCCGACATATCACCGGTCCCGATAACCATGCCGCCTGTCTGATTTGCGATATCCATCAGGATCTGCGTCCGCTCCCGCGCCTGGGAATTCTCATAGGTCACGTCATGGATGCTGTCATCATGTCCGATATCGCGGAAATGAATATTCACCGCCTCGCGGATATCCACCTCGCGAAGATTCGCGCCGAGCCGTCTCGTCAGCTCGCAGGCATTGTGATAAGTGCGGTCCGTCGTTCCAAAGCAGGGCATCGTCACCGCAGTGATGCAGCTGCGGTCAAGGCCGAGCCGGTCCGCCGCCTTCGCCGCAACGAGCAGAGCGAGCGTCGAATCGAGACCACCGGAAATACCGATCACCGCGCTCTTACAATGCGTATGCTCCATGCGCTTTTTCAGTCCCAGCGACTGAATCGCGAAAATCTCCTCGCAGCGTTTCTGCCGCTCCTCTATGCGTCCCGGCACGAAGGGCGCGCGGTCCACAAAGCGGTCAAAGGGCGCGTCATACGCGGCCATCGCGTAGCTCGTCCGCACATACTGCTCCGTATCCGCGGAAACCTGGTAGGTGGTGTAATGCCTGCGCTCTCCTGCGAGCCGCTCGATATCAAGATCCGCATAGATCGTCTCATTCTCAAAGCGCCGGGATTCCTTCAGCAGCGAACCGTTCTCGCAGATCAGGTGATGGCCGCCAAAGACGAGATCGGTCGAGGACTCGCCCTCCCCGGCGCTCGCGTAGATATAGCCACAGACAAGGCGACCCGACTGGCTGCGGACCAGCTCCCGCCGATAGCTGTCCTTCCCCGTAATCTCATCGCTGGCGGAGAGATTCACGATCACGGTCGCTCCCTGCATCGCGTGACGGACGCCCGGCGGATTCGGTGCCCAGACATCCTCGCAGATCTCCGCCGCCACCTCAAGGCGCGGCATATCCACACAGGAAAAAAGCTGATCCGTCCCGAAGGGCACCTTCTCTCCCGAAAGCCACTCAACATCCACGCACGCCTCCGGTCCTGCCGTAAAATGGCGCTGCTCATAGAATTCACTGTAATTGGGGATGTGCGTCTTCGGCACGAGCCCCAGAAGCCGTCCATCCGAGTACGCCGCCGCCACATTATAGAGCTTCCCCTTCATCTCCATCGGCAGGCCGACGAAAAACAGGCCATCCATCCCGGCGCTGGCCTTCACGACGGCAGACAGCGCGTTTTTTGCCTCTGTCAGCAGCAATTCCTGGCGGAAAAGATCGCTGCAGGTATAGCCGGTGATGCAGAGCTCCGGGAAGACGATAATCCGCGCTCCGCGCTCCCACATCTCCTTCATCAGGCGGATGATCTCCCCCGCGTTGTATTTCGGGTCCGCCACGCGGATCTTCGGAGCCGCTGCCGCCGCCTTCACAAATCCGTATTTCATCTTATTTGCTCCTCCTGACGATTTCTTTAAGGTCCTCCACCGAAAATTCATAGGGCGTATTGCAGAAATGGCACTTCACCTCGACCGGCTTTCCGTCCTGTATCATCTCATTCAGGCCCTTGCGTCCCACGCTGAGCAACGCCTTCTCCACACGATTTCTGCTGCAATTGCAGTAGAAGCGGGTGTCCGTACGCTCCAGAAATTCCACGTCAAACTCGCCCAGGATCTCCGTCAGCAGCTGCTCCGGCGTATAGCCACGGTCCAGATAAGTCGTCACGGAATGAATCTCCGAGAGCTTTCGCTCCAGACGATCAATGACTGCGTCCTCCACCTCCGGCATCAGCTGAATGATGAAACCGCCCGCCTGGCGCACCGTATTGTCGCGCTCCATGAGGACTCCCAGTCCCACCGAGGAGGGCGTCTGCTCCGAATTTGCAAAATAATAGGTCAGATCCTCGGCAACCTCTCCGCTCTGCAGCTCGGTCTGCCCCACATAGGGCTCCTTCAGTCCCAGATCCTTGACGACACTCAGCGTCCCCGCGCCAAGCGCGCCTCCGACGTCCAGCTTGCCCCGGCTGTTCGGCGGCAGCATCACCTCCGGGTGATTGACATAGCCCTTCACCCCTCCATGAGAATCCGCGGTCACGGTCAGGCCACCGATCGGTCCGTCACAGTGGATCTGCAGAGTAAGAAGGTCGTCCTCCCCCTTCATCATGATTCCCATCATGGCTCCTGCGCTCATCAGGCGTCCCAGAGCCGCCGTCGCCACAGGGCTTGTATTATGGCGCGCCCGCGCCTCCTCCACCATATCTCTCGCCGTCACCGCAAAGGCCCGGATCTGTCCGTCCGCCGCCGTAGCTCTCACAATATAATCACTCATTTTCTCTCTCCTTCCTCCGCGCGCCGCCGGCAGATCACATAAACCCGCTCCGAATCTTCCCGCGGCGGTTCATGGGTAAACGCATCGTATACATGCAGCAGCTCGAGCCCCGAGCACCGCACCAGCTCCTCTATCACCGGAAGCCGATAAGCGCGCTGATAATGCGTCTCCTCGTATTTTCTATATAAACCCGAAGCTTCCCTCTCGAAAAGCGTCAGATTATATTCATTGATCATGGACTCCTCGTCGTAATAGTTTTCCCAGATGAAACTTCCTTCCTCACGGTTTTCGGCGATGGTCTGCTCCCCCAGAATCTCCCGGTATTTGTATTCGGTATTGAGATCGAAAATGAACAGGCCGCCGTAATCCAGATAATTGCGTGCAGCCGCGCGTAGGATTCCGAGGATTTCCTCCTCACGCAGCACATAATTCATGGAATCACAGACACAAACGATCGCCCGCACGGTGCCGTAGAGCTCAAACTCCCGCATATCCTGCTGCAGATACAGAATGTCGTGGCCGGACTCTGCGCGTTTCTGAACGGCCTCTTCGAGCATTTCCTCCGACTGATCGATACCAATCATGTCGTAACCGGCCTCCGCGAGAAGTTCCGTCATCTGCCCGGTGCCACAGCCAAGCTCGCAGACCAGGCCCTCCAGGACCCCGTACTCGTGCAGAATACTGGTCAGATATCCGCACCATTCCTCATAGGGCACATCGTCCATAAACAGGTCGTAGACCTTTGCAAAGCCCGTATACGCCTCCATCCCCATACCTCCGATGATAAGAAAAGGGCTGTTCCTGTCAAAACAGCCCCTTACTCTTCTATTCAATGTCGTCGCGCCTAGCGGCTGCTCAGATATTTTTCAATATTTTCGATGGCAGTCTCTTCATCGTCCCCATCTGCAGTCACAGTCACCGATGATCCGGCAGAAAGCCCCAGCGTCATCATGCCCATGATACTCTTTGCATTCACTTTCTTGTCGCCAGTCTCCACATAAATCTTGCTCTCATACTGACTTGCAACCTGCACCAGCACCGCGGCCGGTCTGGCCTCAAGCCCGCTGGCGAGTTGAACAGTGATCGGTTTCTTAATCATTATGGCTCCTCCTTCTTACTCCTCTTTGCCCTCTCGCAACCGTTCAGCCATCATACTCAGTCTGCGAAGGCGATGATTCACTCCGGATTTTCCGACGGGCGGGTCCAGCATATCCCCCAGTTCCTTCAGGCTGGCATCCGGATACTCCAGCCTTAGCCTGGCTGTTTCGCTCAGGCCCCCGCTCAGATGCTTAAGTCCCACCCTTTGATCGATATACCTGATATCCTCGATCTGGCGGACCGCAGCGGAAACCGTCTTGTTCAGATTGGCGGTCTCACAGTTCACCTTACGGTTCACGGAATTCCGCACCTCTTTCACAATCCGTACATTTTCGAGCTGCATCAGCGACACGTGAGCGCCGGTAAGGCCGAGCAGATCAACGATCTGCGAACCTTCCTTCACATACACGACGAAATGCCTCTTGCGCAGGACGATCTTCGCATCAATCCCAAACCCGTCCAGCACGCTCCGGATCTCCTCCGCCTTCTCCTGATCGACGCATACGATCTCGAAGTGGTAGGATTTCTCCGGATCGCTGACGGACCCGGCCGCCAGGAATGCCCCCCGTATAAAAGCACACCTGCAACAGCTCTGCCTCAGCAAATGACTATGTATTCGCGCCATACAGCCGTCCATGTTCCCATCCGGATCCATAAGCTGCGTGCCCGTGAGCAACCGCCTTGCCTCCCTGTCGCGGCAGACCGCCACGGTGTAATACCGCGCGCCGCGTTTTCTCCGGACGGAGACTTCCGCTTTCATATTAAAGGTTTTTCTCAATAATGTAAAGTACTTTCTTGCGACGAGCAGATTTTCTGTCTGGATTTTCACGCTGAGACGCCCGTCCTCCGAGCAGGCAATTTTCCCGCAAAAGCTTAGAATTGCTGCGGTTTCTGCCAGTCTGCAATGCCTTCCCGGCGGAATCTGCCTGGAAAGTTCTTCCTTGATCTCTCCGGAAAATGACATCCGGTTTCCCTCACTTTCCCCGGGCCGCATCCTTTCCGATATCCCGGTGTTCCAGCTTCACACCGTAGTCGCTCTGCCTGCTCAGCCGCTCATACAGCTTGTCCGCCAGCGTCACAGAGCGGTGCTTTCCACCTGTGCAGCCGATCGCAATCACGAGCTGATTCTTTCCCTCCAGTACATAATTCGGGATCAGGAAATGGAGCAGATCCTCCAGCTTGTCCAGGAAAATATGCGCCATATCGAAGCCCATCACAAAATCCTGAATCTCTTTATCATTACCCGTCAGCCTGCGCAGTTCCTCATGATAGTAGGGATTGGGCAGAAAACGGACGTCGAAGACCAGATCAGCGTCATTGGGGATGCCGTACTTGAAGCCAAAAGAGAGGACCGTGATCATCAGATTCTTGAACTCACGGTTCTGCACGAAGATCTGTTCCAGCTCCTGCTTCAGCTCCCGCACGAGAAGCTGGCTCGTATCAATAATATAATCCGCCTGTTTTTTCAGGAAGACAAGCCTTTCCCGCTCGAGCGCAATGCCCTTCTCAATCCGCCCGGCCTCCGCCAGCGGATGCATGCGGCGCGTCTCCTTGTAGCGCTTCACCAGCACGTCGTCGCTCGCATCCAGAAACAGAATCTCATAGGCAATGCCCTGGCCTGTCAGATGCTCCAGTACCTGCTGCAGCTGGTCCAGCGACTTGCCGCTGCGCACGTCAATTCCGATCGCCACCTTCGTGATCTCACTGTTTCCGGAAGCAGTCAGCTCCGCAAATTTATCAATAAAAGGAACGGGAAGGTTGTCCACGCAGAAATAGCCCGCATCCTCCAGTATTTTCAATGCCGTCGCTCTGCCGGCGCCGGACATGCCCGTCACAATCACGAGTCTCATAGCTGTCTCTCCTTCCCGTCAAAGCCCAGGAGCTTGACCTCCGGCTCCAGCCGGACGCCGGACTGTTCGTACACTCTGCGCTGCACCTCGCCGATCAGTTCCCATATCTGAGACGCCGTAGCGTCTCCCCGGTTGATCACGAAGCCGCAGTGCTTCTCCGACACCTGCGCGCCGCCGATCTGAAAGCCGCGCAGCTGCGCTTCCTCGATCAGTTTTCCCGCGAAATAACCCTCCGGACGCTTGAAGGTACTGCCCGCGCTCGGATACTCGAGCGGCTGCTTCGAGAGGCGTTTCTGCTTCAGTTCTTCCATACGCGCGCGAATCGATTCCGCATCGCCCTGTGCAAGCTCCAGCTCCTCCTCCAGCACAATGCCGCCCTCCGCGGCGACCCGGCTCCTGCGATAGCCGAACTGCATTTCCTCTCCACTGTAGTCCTGCTCTGTTCCGTCCGGCAGCAGCACGCGCACCCGCCGCACCACATCCTTCATCTCGCCGCCGTAGGCGCCCGCGTTCATGACCATCGCTCCGCCGATCGTCCCCGGAATCCCGGAAGCAAACTCAAGGCCTGTCAGGCTGTGCTCCAGCGCAAACTTCGCCGCGCGCACAGTCTGGACGCCGGCCTGCAGCATGAGGCACGTCCCTTCCACCCGCATGGCGGACATATTCCGAAAGAGGTGGATGACAACGCCGTCATAACCCTCGTCGCTGACCAGCAGATTGCTGCCGTTTCCCACGATATACCAGGGTATCTTCTGCGCATGGCACAGTGCAATCACCGCGCGCAGCTCCGCCACGGACTGCGGCTCCACCAGATAGCGCGCAGGGCCGCCCACGCGGAAGGTCGTATGAAATTTCATCGGCTCGTCGGGCAGTACATGCTCTCCGCCCAGAATCTCCCGCAGCTGCTCCAGCATCGTCGTCCTCCATGGTTACTTTATTTTCCCCATCATACAACAGAAACAGGGATTTGTCGAGGGGCGCTCTGGCTGCCCGGACGTCCGCTCCGGGGCCACGTGTCTTACCCCAGATACTTCTTCACGTACTGGCCGGTATAGGACTCAGGTACCTCGGCGACCTCTTCGGGGGTGCCACAAGTGACGACCGTCCCGCCGCCGTCGCCGCCCTCCGGGCCCATGTCGATGATGTAATCAGCGGTCTTGATGACGTCGAGGTTGTGCTCGATGACGATGACCGTGTTACCGCCCTCGGCCAGGCGCTGCAGGATCTCGGTCAGCTTGTGGACGTCCGCGAAGTGCAGGCCGGTCGTCGGCTCGTCAAGGATGTAGACGGTCCGCCCGGTGCTGCGGCGGCTCAGTTCAGTCGCAAGCTTGATGCGCTGCGCCTCGCCGCCGGAAAGCGTCGTGGACGGCTGCCCCAGCTTGATGTAGGAGAGGCCGACATCGTAGAGCGTCTCGATCTTGCGGCGGATGAAAGGAACGTTTGCAAAGAAATCGAGCGCCTCCTCGACCGTCATCTCGAGCACGTCATAGATGCTCTTTCCTTTATATTTTACTTCAAGCGTCTCGCGATTATACCTCTTTCCATGGCAGACCTCGCAGGGCACGTAGACATCCGGCAGGAAATGCATCTCGATTTTCAGGATGCCATCCCCGGCGCAGGCTTCGCAGCGGCCGCCCTTCACGTTGAAACTGAAGCGGCCCTTCTTGTAGCCCTTCGCCTTCGCATCGGAGGTCGAGGCGAAGAGGTCGCGGATCATGTCGAAGACACCGGTATAGGTGGCCGGATTCGAGCGCGGCGTGCGCCCGATCGGCGACTGGTCGATGCAGATGACCTTGTCGAGCTGCTCCATGCCTTCGATCGTGCGGTGCTTCCCGGGAATCGTCCGCGCACGGTTCAGCGTCTTCGCGAGACTCTTATACAGGATTTCATTGACCAGCGAACTCTTTCCAGAGCCGGATACGCCGGTGACGCAGGTCATGACGCCGAGCGGAAAGCGCACGTCGATATTTTTCAGATTGTTCTCGCGGGCACCGCGGACAGTCAGCCAGCCGGTCGGCGTGCGGCGGCTCTCCGGTACGGGGATCTTCAGACGGCCGCTTAAGTACGCACCGGTAATGGAGGCCGGGTTTGCCATCAGATCCTCAGCGGTCCCAGTCGCGACGACTTCGCCGCCGTGCTCGCCCGCACCGGGACCGATATCGACGATGTAGTCCGCCGCGCGCATCGTGTCCTCGTCATGCTCCACGACGATCACCGTATTCCCGAGGTCGCGCAGGCGGCGCAATGTGTTCAGCAGCTTGTCATTGTCGCGCTGGTGCAGGCCGATGCTCGGCTCGTCCAGGATATAGGCCACGCCGACGAGGCCGGAGCCGATCTGCGTCGCGAGGCGGATACGCTGCGCCTCGCCGCCCGAAAGTGTGCCGGTCGCCCGGGTCAGCGACAGATAGTCAAGGCCCACGTCCATCAGAAAGCGGATGCGCGCATGAATTTCCTTCAGGATCTGATCGCCGATCAGGTGCTGCTGCCCCGTCAGCGTCATGTGCTCGAGGAAATCATTCAGATCACGCACCGACTGGTCGGTCACATCGTAAATATTTTTGTCGCAGACCGTCACCGCGAGGGAGGCGGACTTCAGACGCTTTCCCTTGCAGGCACGGCAGGGCGTAATGCGCATGAAGGATTCAAACTCCTGCTTCATCACGTCCGAGGCGGTCTCGCGATAGCGGCGCTCGCTGGCTTTGATAAGTCCCTCAAAAGCGACCGGATAGACGCCTTCCCCGCGCTGTCCCTTATAGTGCACTTTCACTTCGCGGGCGCCGCCGTGAACGAGCATCTGCCGGACTTCATCCGATAAATCCTGCCAGGGCGTATCCATCGAAAAATCGTATTCCTTTTCCAGCGCCACCAGAATCGCGTAGGTGAAGCTGGACGGATCGGCGCAGCTCTGCCAGCCGAGCACCTGGATCGCGCCGTCGCGGATGCTCAAAGTCTTATCCGGGATCATCAGATCCTCGTCAAACTCCATCTTGTAGCCCAGGCCCGCACACTCCGGGCAGGCGCCGAAGGGATTATTGAAAGAAAAGCTGCGCGGCTCAATCTCCTCCATGCTGATGCCGCACTCCGGGCAGGCATAACTCGAGCTCATCGTGATGAGATCGCCGCCGATCACCTCTACTACAAGAAGACCCTCGGCCAGGCCAAGCACCGTCTCAATCGAATCGGCCAGGCGCTTCTCAATGCCCGGCTTCACAACCAGGCGATCCACGACAATCTCAATCAGATGCTTATTATTTTTCTCAAGTTTAATCTCCTCGGACAGCTCGTACATGTGTCCGTCGATCTTCACACGCACAAAGCCGCTCCGTCTGGCCTTCTCGAGCACTTTCACGTGCTCGCCCTTGCGGCCCTTGACCACCGGTGCAAGCAGCTGGATCCTGGTCCGTTCCGGCAGCGCCATGATCTGATCGACCATCTGGTCGACGCTCTGCTTCTTGATCTCCCGCCCACACTTCGGGCAGTGCGGGATGCCAATACGCGCGTAGAGCAGACGAAAATAATCGTAAATCTCCGTCACCGTACCGACCGTCGAACGCGGATTGCGGTTCGTCGACTTCTGGTCAATCGAAATCGCCGGGGAAAGCCCCTCGATACTCTCGACCTCCGGCTTCTCCATCTGCCCGAGGAACTGCCGCGCGTAGGAGGACAGCGACTCCATGTAGCGCCGCTGCCCCTCCGCATAGATCGTGTCAAAGGCCAGCGAGGATTTCCCCGACCCCGACAGGCCGGTCAGCACGACCAGCTCATTTCTCGGAATCTCCAGATCTATATTTTTCAGGTTGTGCTCGGAGGCACCCCGGATCTTAATGTATTTTCTAAGTCCTTCCGCCATACTTTTCCCTCTTGAACAATCTCATATTGTAATGACTCGGTTCCAACGCCGTGCAGCCGCACCGATTTGCCTGCACAGTATAGCACATTCCGAGAAAAAAGTACAGAGCAGAGTGAACATCTGTTCTGTACTTTCTGAGTTTTCCCTGCATCTGTTTACTGCAGACCGTTCATCTGCTTCTTCAGCTCGATCATCTGGTCTCGCAGCGTCGCGGCGGTCTCGAAATCCAGCTCCGCAGCGGCTTTTTTCATCTTCTTCTGAATCTGGCCGATCAGCTTCTCGAGCTCCTCCCGGCTCATCGACTCCGGATCCTTCTCAAAGCGCAGCTCCTTCTGATCCACCTCTCTGGAAATACTGATCAGATCGCGCACCGCCTTCTGGATCGTCTGCGGCGTGATGCCGTGCTCCTCATTGTAGGCCTGCTGAATCTCCCGGCGGCGGTTCGTCTCCTCGATCGCGCGGCGCATAGAGTCTGTCATATTGTCCGCGTACATGATCACATGTCCCTCGCTGTTGCGCGCGGCGCGGCCGATCGTCTGCACCAGCGAGACCTCGGAGCGCAGGAAGCCCTCCTTGTCCGCGTCGAGAATCGCCACGAGCGTGACCTCCGGAATATCCAGGCCCTCGCGCAGCAGGTTGATGCCAACGAGCACATCGAAGACGTCCATCCGCATGTCTCGGATAATCTCCGCGCGCTCGAGCGTGTCGACGTCCGAGTGCAGATAGCGGACGCGGATGCCGACCTCCTTCATATAGGCGGTCAGATCCTCCGCCATCCGTTTAGTCAGCGTCGTGATCAGCACCTTGTGATGGCCGGCCACTTCTTTATTAATCTCCCCAATCAGGTCGTCGATCTGCCCCTCCACCGGGCGCACGGACACCTCCGGGTCGAGCAGACCGGTGGGCCGTATGATCTGCTCGGTCCGCAAGAGCTCATGCTCCGCCTCATATTCCCCGGGCGTCGCCGAGACGAACAGCATCTGGTCAATTTTACTCTCAAATTCCTCAAAGCTCAAAGGGCGGTTGTCCTTCGCGGAGGGCAGGCGGAAACCATAGTCCACGAGCGTCGTCTTGCGGTTCTGGTCGCCGAAGTACATCGCGCGAATCTGTGGAATCGTCTTATGCGATTCATCGATGATGATCAGATAATCGTCGTGGAAATAGTCCATCAGCGTGTGCGGCGGTACGCCCGCGGGCAGCCCCGCCAGATGCCGCGAATAGTTCTCAATGCCCGAGCAGAAACCCGTCTCCTTGAGCATCTCAATATCGAAATTCGTCCGCTCTTCAATCCGCTGCGCCTCCAGAAGCTTGTCCTCGCTCTTGAAATAGCGGATGCGCTCCTCGAGCTCCTCCTCGATCCGCTTCACCGCCTCCTGAATCTTTCCCGGCGGAACGACATAGTGCGATGCCGGGAAAATGGCGACGTGCAGCATCTCGCGCCGCACCTCTCCGGTCAGCACGTCGATCTCGACGATCCGGTCGATCTCGTCCCCGAAAAATTCCACCCGGATGGCGTGCTCGCTCTCATTGGCCGGAAAGATCTCGACCACATCGCCGCGCACCCGGAAGGTGCCTCGCTTGAAGTCCATCTCATTCCGGTCATACTGGATATCGATCAGCCTGCGCAGCAATTCGTCACGGTCAACCTCCATGCCCGGCCGCAGCGACACCGCCATCTTCTCGAAATTCTCCGGCTCGCCCAGACCATAGATGCAGGACACCGACGCCACGACCACCACGTCACGTCGCTCGACCAGCGACATCGTCGCCGACAGACGCAGCTTATCTATCTCGTCGTTGATCGCCGAATCCTTCGCGATGTAGGTGTCGCTGGAAGGAACATAGGCCTCGGGCTGGTAGTAGTCATAGTAGGACACAAAATATTCAACTGCGTTCTCAGGGAACATCTCCTTAAACTCACCGTACAGCTGCGCCGCCAGCGTTTTATTGTGCGCAATTACCAAAGTCGGCTTCTGGAGAGCTTCAATCACATTGGCCATCGTAAAGGTCTTTCCGGAACCCGTAACCCCAAGTAAAGTCTGGAATTGATTGCCTTCCTGAAAGCCCTTGACCAGCTCCGCAATGGCCTGTGGCTGGTCACCGGTCGGCTCAAATTCTTTGTGCAATTTGAATAACATCCGCGATTTTACCTCTCAAATATCCTTAGCAAAAAAGTTCGCCTATTAGGCAGAAATTCGTAAAAAGCTCAATTTTCGCCCTGCCTAATAGACGAACTTTTTGATTTTTACGAATGAAAGTCACCTGAACCCGATTTTTGACACGCCGAAAACCTTGATAATACAAGGAAAAACAGCATGTCACAAAGTCACCTGATATCATGACTGCAAAAAACGCAGTCATGATACCATTCGTCGCTCGCCAAGAGTGAGCAAGCTCCCTCTGGCTCGCTTGCACTCATGGAATTATAGCACGGAAAATGAAAAAAGTATAGCCGCAAGATGGAACGTTTGTTCTTTTCCTGCGGCTATAGCCTGGTGCCTTATTGAATTACACGAGATAGTCTTCTGCCTGAATGACCACATCAATATTTTCAGTTTTGAGTTCCTCGTCATCGTCCTCTCCAGGAAGCACCTCATCTATGAACGGTTGAAGCTCGTCCACACAGTCCGCAATGATCCCTCGCTTGTCACCATACACATCCATAGTAATCAATTCTTTAGCGTGTCCCATCAGCTTTGACACTGCTTTTGGATTGAAGTCATTTTTCAGAAGAATTGTGCAGAAGGTGCTACGCAGGTCATGCCAGCGTATGTCGGGAAGATTATTATCCTGAAGAAGCTTTTTATAATGCTTCCAGTGAAAATCTTTGCTTCGCGGACGCCCATAATTTGAACAACAAATATACCCATAATCCTTAAACTGACTTCCTCGACGACTTCGATTTTTCTCATACACTTTGCGTTCTTCCAGAATTGCCTCAAACACATAATCCGGTATCGGAAGTGTACGATAGCTGGACTGTGTTTTCAGTCTGACCTCCTGCTTCGTGTAAGTCTTCGGCGCAAAGTCTTCCTTATTCGTGTTGATAACCTTTCCAAGCTGCCTCTGTATGGTGAGCGTCCGGTTAATATAATCGACATCCGAATACTTTACCCCGTTGATTTCCCGCCGTCTGAGGCCCATCAGGACATTAAACAGTACCTGCATGTGTATCGGGGTGTCCCTGCTCGCTTCCAACAAAATCTGAACCTGCTCAATCGTCAGCGTTTTCTGTCCATCCACATACCTCGTATGGTAGGGCTTCTTAGCAACCTTTTTGGGAAGATTAACACCAATCGTCGGATTATCCGCGATAACCCTTTTATCCACCGCATAGCGGAACGAGACATTCATTACTGTCTTGATCAGCCTTGCAACAGAAACTGAATATTCCGCTTTCTTGTTATAAAACTTCTGAACATCTCCTCTGTTGATCTCGGATATCTTCCGACTGCCCATATACGGAATAATATGGTTATAAACCATGCCTCGATATGTATCATAGGTTTCGCTGCTACCGACCCGATTCTTTATATCTTCCTCAAGCCAGAACTCCATGAAATCCTTTATACGGACATTTTCATAGACTACATATTTTCCAGAATATAAATCCCCGAGCGTCCTGTCTCTGGATGCATTTGCCTCCTTTTCTGAAACGAACCCAGCTTTCTGCTGGGTTCGCTCTGTTCCATCCATATACTTTAGTATAACGCGATAGCCGTACTTTCCTCTGATCTGCATCACGCCTTTTACTTCCCAATCCACAAATTTCTGCAAATTCAAATCAAACCGCATGTCACACCACCTCTTTCTCCACCGGCGCAAACGCCTGATTCATAAATGCCAGGATATTCTCATTTTCATCCATCACATCGCAATAATATTCAAAGGTCGTATGCACCGATCCATGTCCCAGAAGCGCGGAGATTTTAATCAACGGCACATTCATTTCAATCAGAATAGTAGCATACATATGTCTGAGTCCGTGAACTGTCACATGAGGCAGGCCACATTTACTGCATATCTTTGTCAATGCGTGATTCAATGAACTCAGAGAGTGCGGATTCCCATTTTTCTGGCAGCTGATATAATCGTGATCAAAATATTCGGTTTTGATGTGGTCCTTATTCCAGTCTATCAGTTTCTGCCTCTCTTTGACTTCCTTCATCACGGCTTCCGGCACCCGAAGGGTCCTGAAACTGTTTTCCGTTTTCGGATCGCGCTCAACCAGTGCATATTCGTCTATCTTGCCGCTTCCCTTGCTGATTTTAGGATCAGAAACAATCTGACGATTGATATGTACGGTATTGTCTTCATAATTGAAATCCGAAAATTTCAGACCCATGATTTCTCCCTTGCGAAGACCGCAGAACAGACCCAACAGTATTTCAAGATACCAACTGGTTTCCGATGAAGCTTTCAAAAGCTGTTTAACTCCATCTTTGCTTAGTACCGTGACCTTCGGCTTTGCCCTTTTATATGGCTTTGTTGCGGTAACAGGGTTGGTCTTGATATATCCAGCGATCACCGCCTCTCTGAATGCCAGATTCAGTATTTCCCTTCCTTTATTTCCCGCGGAGGGAGCTGTCCTGGCGACCCGTTCCAACAGAGCATTCAGGTAATCTACATTGACATACCTGACCTTAATGTCATGATCCATCTGAGGCAGAATCAGGTCGTAAAGGGCATACGCTCCCACCATCCTGGTTGTAGACTCTACCCTCTGGGAAAAAACATCCTCAAACCAGTAAATCAGATAATCTTTCAGCATCACTTCCGTGTTGATCTGGTGAGCCATCTGATAAGAACGATATGCTTTTTTAAATTCCGCCTCGTACCTGGCATAGCTTTTGTCGGCTTCTTTACTTGTCTGAAATCCGCCCTTTTTCCCGTATTTCACCGTGCCATCGTCCTGAAGGATTTTGGTACGATGATACCATGAATTATTCTCGAAAAATGATTTACTTTTCTGAGGATTTTCTTTTACCAACTGTTTCACCTGCCTGCTTAACACATTCCATCGAGCCAGCTATCAAATGATTGTTTTGGCGCTCTTAATAACTTCCCGATCTTGATAACCCGGAACGGTTCCTGCTTCTCATACGCTTCGCCCAGGAGGGCGTATGCCTTGCTTCTACCGATTCCCAATATTGCCTGAATATCTTCTGCGTCATATACCTTTTTCTCTGTAAATACTGTCTCCATCTCAAATTCCTTTCTTTCTCGGGACGACTTTATACTCATATCATACTGATTCAGCCGCCCCTCGTCCATGATGCCGATTTTACGGAATACGGTCATCCGTATCCTTGACAAATCTCACTTTTTTGTTCCATTCGTTTTGTCTGATACTATGTTACGGAGCTTCCACACTCACCGGAATTTCCAGTCCCATACTACAGCGGAGCGCATCCTCTACACCGGACATCTGCTCCCTCGTCAGCTTTCCAAGATAGCTTTGAATGCGGAGCTTATCAATGGTCTTGACCTGCTCCAGCTCAACAATCGACGGGGCGCTCAATCCTCTCGCACTCTCAATGTAATAATGCGTCGGTTGGTTCTGTTTCTTAATCTTTGTCGTCAGTGGCGCGACAATCAACGTCGGGCAATAATAGTTCCCATCGTTGTTCTGAAGAACCAGAACCGGACGGGTGCCGCCCTGCTCTGATCCTTTAAACGGATTGAGATTTGCCATATACAAATCTCCTCTGCGGTAAATCCATCCCTTCTTCATTTTCACTCTCCTTCCATGTTTTATATAAAACAGCCAGTCGAAGCCTGAGCTATTCCGGCTGTTTCTTTCTGTATGATCTGTCCGTATTTGTTCTCAACTCCCCCGGATAATCAGGTACTCTGACCTGCTGGGAAATCATCAGGCGTCTGACAGCGTATCAGATCCATGGGAATCTCACCCCTCCGTGGTTCTCACCGAGCCGCATAACGGAAGTCTCATTATCCTGTGAAGTGTCCTCGCTATATCGGGAGCTACCCGATACTTACAGCCGGCTATCGCTTCTTCCCCTACAGGAGATCGTGGCGTTGGCCGCTGACGTTGCTCTCCATCACAGCTTCGTGCCTGATGAATGTATATTCTGTTTTCAAAGTGCCCGTTCCGACCTTGTGATCGGTACGTTCTTATTGTAAAAGAAAGCCTTTCATCGTGGGAGTGACTGGTAGTCACGATCAGGTGGCACTCTTAGTACCACCTGATAAAATCCTATTTTCTAAAGAGATTTGGCCAGCTCTGACAATTCTGCAATCACCGTCAATATTTTTTCCCTTTCCGCAGCACGGTCAGATATTTTCCCTGTCAGCAGATAGTCTGTGCTGACATCAAAAAAGACAGCGAGTTCCACCAGAAGATCAATCGAACAAGTTCTCAACCCTCTTTCCATCTTTCTTATATGATCCAGACTGATATTCAACGTATCTGCCAGTTCTGCCTGGGTCATGCCTTTTGCCATCCGAAGTTCTCTCAGCCGTTTTCCATATTCTTCAGGATCAAAATACATAAAGTCTCCTTTCCGCATTTCCGGCTGAAGGACTTCATCGTCGTACAAAGCAGAAGGCAACACAAAAGACGCCGCAGAAATCGGAACGGGTACAGTCATTCTGTACTCATTCCGGCTTCATACGGCGCCTGGAAGACACGGTCCACACCGGCTCTGCTTGCACGATTAAAGTCGTGAATATAATTGTTTTATTGTTTTTTCATGATTTCCTGATAATAGCGTCTCATTCTCCTGAAATAAGCCAGATTCAGGACACCCTCGAATTTACATTTCCGGCACTTCACACGGATATGTCCGCTCCTGTCCCCATATACTCCGGCAATCCGGAAACGACAGACAGGACAACGAAGCTCCTGTTCCTGCATCCCCTCTACCTCATGCCCCGAGCGCTGTATCTTATCTATAACTGACTGCTCCGGCATGGGATATCTGGAATTAAACTCAATCTCATACAAAGGGAATCACCCCCAATTTCAAATTTTCTGACAGATACTCCTGAATATCGCGTGGCTCCAGAAGATTAAGCTCTTTCAGACGATAGTATAAAGCTGACCAGGATACTCCCATATGATCGGCCATCCTCTGCATGGCGATCTTTTCTTTCTGCGCAAATACACTATTGCCATACACCTTAATCCGACTTGTCCCCGCATATCTGCGAAGCGCATTGCGCACCGTGTATTCTGGCATCAGCATCACCGCCGCCAGTCTGTCCGCCTGACTTTCCATCATACTGAACATCCGCCGCAGCTCCTTCACAGAATATTCCTGTTCTTCATCGTATTCTGTCCGGAAGGCAACCTGCGGAGGATTATGTCGCTCCAGAAGCCAGTGGGCGGCTTCATGTGACAGCGTGAATCTACGCCTTCCGCTTTCCTCTTTACGCAGCAGAAAACTGTCCAACACAATGGTTCCTTTCCCGAATACCCTTTCGATCTTTCTGTTACCGCTATATATGCAGAGCGGGGTGATACCGTTTGCCAGGAAACCGATCTTCGACATATCATCTTCTGCAAACCTCTTATACTCAATCGCAAGGTGCAGATATTCCGTGATCAATCCCTCTATATCTATGCGTTCCAGCTTATCTGTCTCCCCCTTTGTATAGCCGAGTATGATACCCTCGCCAAGCTCTTCCAGCTCAGCATTTGAAATGTAGTTTCGCATTTATCCTCCTCCTGTGAAGCAATACCCCCATAACACATCCGGCACTGCTTCCTGTAAATATATTTCCACACCGCCGCTCAATATCGCGCAGCGAAATCCCTTCATTTCAAATTCTCTGTCAATCAGCAGGGCTGCTTCGCTTCCACAAACCATCTGTAATTCTCCTCATAATATAGCTGTGATTCCTGACCACCAATCACGACCGTGTATCGAAGACCCACACCGCCGGCCTTCCGGCTGGCAGCCCTGACACACTGCTTCACACGGCTGATCTCAAAAATATGGCCATCTTTCCACCGAATCCACTTCGGCCGCATCCTTCCATCTGAACTGAATTCCACATCTACGTCCACATATACCTTACAGTTCTTTGCTTCTTCCATTTTCTCACATCCTTCCGCCCTTTTATCATTTGCCTGTTATGCGCTATCAGGCATAAGCGCCTGTTTTATTCCCATCCACAAAGTACCCGCGGGGATGAACCGTATGGTCTTCCTTCGCGTTCAAATTGGAGAGCACTCTGTCCTGATACATCAGCCCCCGCTGGATGCTCTCATAGCCAAAGCGCCTGCGGATCACATCCACCGTCGTATCCATCCGGTGAAGACGCTCCCTCTTCTCCTCATTCATGAATAAATCCAGCTGGATCGGGCAGTCCGCCTGCACCAGATCGCAGGCGCGGACACCGACGCTCCGGATCGGCTTGCGCCAATGATAATGTTCACGGAACAGCTCCATCGCCCGTTCCGCGATTTCGGAAGTCAGATCTGTTGGAGTCTTAATCTTGTGCTGCCGTGTAAAGCTGTACAGGTCACTGTCCCGCACGGAAATCTCGACCACCTGACATTTAAAGTTGTTTTCCCGTAGCCTTGCCGACACACTTTCTGCCAGGGCATAAACAATAATCTTCACATCCGTGTCTGTTGTCAGGTCGCGCGGCGTGGTCGTGCTGTTCCCGATACTCTTGATCGGCGCATGATAATCTTCCACGGAGACAGGCGTCTGATCTTCTCCGTTTGCAAACACGGAAAGCACATATCCCATCTTACCGAACCATCGGTGAAGTAACTCGGGATCGGTCCGTGCCAGTTCCCCAATCGTATGGATACCATAGAGGTTCAGCTTCTTCTGCGTCGCACGCCCCACATACAGAAGATCCTCCACCGGCAACGGCCAGACGATCTGCCGGTAATTCTCCCTGCTGATCTCAGTAATGGCGTCCGGCTTCTTATAGTCGCTCCCCAGCTTCGCAAAAATCTTGTTCCAGGAGACACCGATGCTCACTGTAATGCCCAGCTCGAACTTAATCCGATTGCTGATCTCCTTTGCAATCGTCATGCCGTCGCCCTTACAGTTTCCGCTCTGCGAAACATCCAACCAACACTCATCCAACCCAAACGGCTCCTGCATATCCGTATAATCCGCGTAAATCTCACGCGCCAGTCTTGAAAAGCGAAGATACAGGTCCATGTGCGGCGGCACGAAAACAATCTGGGGACAGACCTGCCTTGCCTGCCACAACGCCATGCCGGTCTTTACCCCTGCTTTCTTTGCGAGCTGGTCTTTCGCCAGGACAATGCCATGCCGCGCCTCCGGATCGCCGCCGACCGCCAGCGGTTTCCCGCGCAGCTCTGGATGGTGCAAGAGTTCAATGCTGGCGTAGCAGCTATTCATATCAGAATGTAAAATAGTGCGTTCCATTTCCCTTTCACCTCTTGAC
>JAJPXQ010000133.1 GCA_021205385.1 Lachnospiraceae bacterium
CTTTCTTCCATTTTACATATTTTTCTAGTACCACCATTGCGCTGATACTCGCAACCATAATAGTAACAATCACAGCTGACCCCGTCCCTATTTCTTTTTTCATCTTTTCAGGACTTACTAACACCTCATTTCCATCACCTGTTTTCTCACCATCCTTATGCATCTCACCAGTGCCACCTTCAACAACTCCATCATGACTTATAACAGATCCAATAGTCCCCAAGAAGCATTTAATATCCATCCACAAGCTCATCCTCTTGACGTACTCACCATCAAACTTCGCCTTGACTGGAATTTCCAGTTCATCCCGTCCATTAATCTGCGCCCAGCCGGTAAGTCCTGGAGTTATATCATTTGCACCATATTTATCTCGTTCAGCTACAAGATCATCCTGATTCCACAATGCTGGCCGGGGCCTATAATGCTCATCTGTCCTTTAAAAATATTAAAAATCTGCGGCAGTTCATCAAGAGAGGTCTTCCGCAAAAATTTTCCCGTCTTTGTTATAAATGCGTCAGGATTGCTTAACATATGAGTCGGCATATCCTTTGGTGTGTCTGTGCGCATAGAACGAAATTTCCAAATCTCAAATAGCTCCTTATTTTTCCCTACTCGCTTCTGCTTGAACAACACTGGTCCCGGAGAGTCCAGTTTAATTGCCATAGATATTACACCAAGCAGCGGTGACAACAGAACAATTGCTCCTCCTGAAAGCGTTATATCAATCATTCGTTTCAGAGGAAGATATCTCTGCTGAGATTTTGTTAGAGTATTGTGTTCTCTCATGTTATTCTCGCCAAATGAATTTTCAAACGGTTCGAATTCCCTTGTATTCATATGATGTAACTCCTCACCAACACCTATTTCAGCGCACAAAAATAAGAGTCATCCCAGACTCTTACTTTTGTGTGTTGAAACCGCATACAATTCAATTGTTTTTGAATGATTATCTGCCTCAGCCCGTCTCGATTATGCAGCTGTGCCTTTTCGCATTTTCACCTTTTGCGTTTTTATCGTAATTTATACCAACCAGCAGAAGATTCCCAACATATTCTTTTAGAACACCATCGTATCTATTGTCATGAATCTGTTTAATTGCTGTATCTGCATCTTTCTCATATTTCAGTTCCACAATCATAGCCGGTTTATCTGTACCTCGGCGCGGAATAAATGCCAGATCTGCATAGCCCTTTCCGGAGGGAAGTTCCCGGACGATTGTGTAAAAGCGCTTCGCGGTATAGTAAGCAATTGTGATTGCGCAGCTTAGGGAAGCTTCGTTATTATATTGTAATACCGAAGAAACGGTTTCGTGTACATACTCTAATGTTTTCGCTACCTCGTCTGCATCTTTCGCAAGTGTTGCTTCCAGAAGTTTTTCCGATTCGGAGATTGCTTTTCCTACCTCTCCCCACTGTTCTGTGCTTACAGCATCTTCAAATGCTTCTGCCACTTCCATATTGGGAATGTGCACTTCCCTCTTTTCTGCATCATAGGCAAGATACCCCAGATGAATCAGAAGTGTCAGGACATCGTTTCGGTTGTGGAAGGTGGTCATGTCGTTTTGGAATGTGCTGATTTTTATTCCGACGGTCCCGCCGCCCAGCATTTCGACGACTGCACTTTTCAGTCCATCGAAATTCATACCGATGTATTCCCGCAGGCTCTCAAAGGTTTCTGTCTGCGTCCAGTAGTTCTGTATTTCTTCTTCCTGTATGGCATTCATCACGGAATTCGGACTGTAAATATGCCGGATTCGGTTAAATGAATAACCATCGTACCAGACGCGCATATTTTCAAAGCTCATTTGCGAATTATCGCATAATTGCTTTACTTCGGTTTCGGTAAATCCGACGTACTCAGCCAACTTGCCGGGATTTGTCATGGTATATTCTTTGAAATCGGTCAGGGCCGATTCTGTCCCATATTTTTTTATGGGTAGTATTCCTGTCATGTATGCTGCTGCTATCGTCTCGTCGGTTGCTGTTCCGCCTTTAAAAAGGCCTCGCAGCAGCTGGACGTATTCTTTTTGTATCGCTTCGTCGTTCTTTGCTTCCCGAAATAAGGCGTCCCATTCATCTATTATTATAACAAATGGATTGCCGGTTTCATGGCTGACAGAGAACAATGCATCCGCAAGGACCTTTTCATTTTCTTTCACATAATAGGGATAATTCATCCGCAATTCTGCTATTACCTTTTTTTCAATATCACTTACAACTTCTTTTATGCTTTCCGCTGTAGAGATAAATCTTGTGATATCAAGATAGATCACGTCGTATTGGTTCAAATACCTTTCAAAGGATTCTTTTTTTGATATATTTAAACCCTCAAATAGTGAACGGGAATCGCAGCTTTTGTCATAATAAGCGCAAAGCATTTTCGCGGCAAATGATTTTCCAAAGCGCCTTGGGCGGCTGAAGCTTGTCAGCTTCCGCATTGTGTTGATTGTGCTGTTGATGTAGTCTATTAGTCCTGTTTTGTCTACATACGTTCCATTTAAGATTGTCTGAAATCCCTTATTTCCCGGGTTTAAATACAGTCCCATCAGCTATGCCCCCCCTGAACTCGTTCACACCATTGTTTATGCTGTAATTATACCCTTATCCGTGATTCTTCTCAACCTAAAAATATTTAATCTGCATCTTTCTCACTGTTTCCCGGTTTCTCCCCCACCGGATGAAATGTAGGCACGATTTTTTCTACCATCTCTACAATATCCGGACTGTTTTCGTAGCTCGCGTTTGCCAGTTCTTCCAGCTGTTTCAGGAATTCTTCTACCTCAAAGGGGATTGGCTTGCCGATATAGATCAGCTCGTTGTCGGTTTTCTTGATGCCTTCTTCTGCCATGAGTTTTTCTTCATAGAGCTTTTCGCCGGGGCGCAGGCCGGTGTAGACGATTTTGATGTCTTCGTCCGGCTTGTAGCCGGACAGGCGGATCAGGTTTCGCGCGAGAGTGTCGATTTTGACCGGTTCTCCCATGTCCAGGACGAAGATTTCGCCGCCCCAGGCGTATGTACCGGCCTGGAGGACCAGGCTGACAGCTTCTGGGATAGTCATGAAAAAACGTGTAATTCCCGGATGCGTTACAGTGACTGGACCTCCGGCTTCGATCTGCGCTTTGAAGCGCGGGATGACGGAGCCGTTGCTCCCCAGGACGTTTCCGAAACGGACGGCTACAAACTGTGTCCCTGTACGTTCCTTGTTTTTGACGCTCTCGATTTTTATTTTTGAGCAATCTGCCGCGTTAGAGACATCTGCCGTCCCGGATGCCGCCGCTCCTGTTCCTGCTGCGTTTGCTGCTTTCTCTACGGGCATCCTACCTGCTGCGTTTGCTGTTCTCTCTGTGGTCATCCTACCCGCGGTGTTCGCTACTTCCGCTTCGGTCGTCTTGCCCATTTTTTCGGTTATTCTCGCTGCAGTCGTTGTACCTGCTGTGTACGCTGCTCCCGCCGCCATATGGTCTACCGGGTCACCGGCGACCTGGCCGTTGATGACTTTGTCTTTGTGGGCATGGACGAATGGAAGCAGGTCGATTCTGCCGCTTTTGCTGATGGCGTCCATACTCTGGATGACCATTTCGCAGAGACGTTTGGAGGCTCCCATGATGTTGGTGGGGTTGACTGCCTTGTCTGTGCTGATCAGCACGAAGCGCTGTGCTCCGTGGGTGAGTGCCGCGTATGCGGTTTTGTAGGTGCCGATTACGTTGTTTTTGATGGCCTCGTTGGGGCTGTATTCCATCAGCGGCACATGCTTGTGCGCGGCGGCATGGAAGACGATGTCCGGGTGGTAGGTTTCAAATACCTGGTTGATCCGGCGGCTGTCTCGGACGGAGCCGATCAGCACGTTCAGATTCAGGTCCGGATATTTGTCGCGCAGTTCCAGTTCAATCGCGTAGGTGGAGTTTTCATAAATATCAAAGATGACCAGACGCTCTGGCTTGTGACCGGCGATCTGCCGACACAGTTCACTGCCAATGGAGCCGCCGCCGCCCGTGACCAGGATGGTTTTTCCCTGTATGTACTGGAAAATTTCTTTCATGTCCACCTTGATCGGTTCCCGGCCCAACAGGTCTTCTACCGCCACGGATTTCAGACGGCTGACCAGCACTTCGTCGTTGGCCAGCTGGTAGATGCCCGGCAGACTTTTCATCCGGCAGCCGGTCTCGTTGCAAATGCTGAGTATTTCTTTTTTATCTGCGGCGGAAGCGGTTGGTATGCAGAAGTAGATTTCTTCTACGCCGTATTTTTTTACGATCGCCGGGATGTCGTTCCGACCCCCTGACACGGGCACGCCCTCGATATAGCGGTTCCACTTGTTCGGGTTGTCGTCGATGATGCAGCAGGGAACCATGTTGCTCTTTTCGGACTGCTGAAGTTCCCGCACCACGGTTCTTCCGGCTGCCCCTGCGCCAATGATCATCACATTTTTCGAGGGAGTCCCTGTCCCTGTGCTGTCTTTGCGCACCATCACCTGCGTATAGAAGCGGTAGGTGAAACGGATGCCGACGACCAGAATCAGCTGCACGACCGCGCCCACGATATAATAGGAAAAGGGCATTCTTCCGCAGAGTAACGTAATGGCAGCCGCGTGTGCCGCGGACGTCAACAGGGAAGAAAACGAGTACCGCAGCAGTTCATTGAAGCCCGCAAATCGCCAGATCCCCCGGTACATATGCATGAACCAGAAAAACAGGATGGCGGCGATGATATAAAAAGGAATAAATTTTAAATAAGAGAAAAAAAATCCCTGCGGGATCGTGG
>JAJPXQ010000115.1 GCA_021205385.1 Lachnospiraceae bacterium
TTTATTTTTCCGGAAAAGTGGCCTTTTTGGGGTCAAATAAAGTGCAGGATAACACGCAGATACAGTTGCCGGAAGCATCCCAATTCCACCTGCCATAGCCATCGCGGTGGTCGCCGCCGAACCACGCAAAAAATCTCTTCTTGTGATTGCTCTCATGATAAGTTCCTCCTCATTTTTTATTAGGTAAACGCCTGTGAAAGGCGATACTCTACTCGTTTCATTCTACCACGCGAATCCCTCTGCGGCAATCGCCACATATGATTTTTGTGTTAAAATTCTGTGATTTCTTATAAGTCCAGAACCGCACAGATCAGACCGGAACCTGCTGTTCTGAAACATTTCCTGTATCATAACATGTGGCAGGCTGCAAAATGCCCCGGCGTGTATTCTTTCAGCTCCGGCATCCGCTCGGAACACTCCGGCTTCGCGTATGGACAACGCGTGTGGAATCTGCAGCCGGAAGGCGGATTCAACGGGCTGGGGATATCCCCTTCCAGAAGGATTCGTTTTCTGGTGCGGTTCTTTTGCGGATCCGTCAACGGAACAGCTGACAACAGCGTCTGCGCATACGGGTGAATCGGATGGGAGCACAGCTCATAGCTTTCCGCGAGCTCGACCAGACATCCCAGATACATGACTCCAATGCGGCTGGATATATGACGCACCACGGAAAGATCATGCGCTATAAACAGATATGTCAGTCCTTTTTCTTCCTGCAGATCCTCCAGCATATTAATTACCTGTGACTGAATCGATACATCCAGCGCGGAAATCGGTTCGTCACAGACTATAAACTGCGGTTCGACCGCCAGTGCGCGGGCGATACCGATACGCTGCTGCTGTCCGCCGGAGAATTCATGCGGAAAACGGTTGGAATGTTCGGAATTCAATCCCACTTCCGTCAGCAGTTCATTAATGCGATCCTGACGCTCCTGTTTTCCCTGATAAAGCTTATGGATATCCAACGCCTCTCCGACAATCTCTCCGACTGTCATGCGCGGGTCAAGCGACGCAGACGGATCCTGGAAGATCAGCTGCATTTTCCTGCGGTAAGGAAGCATATCCTCCTGAATACCCGCTTCTTTGTCAAAAATCGTTTTGCCGTCGTATACAATTTTACCCGCGGTCGGCTCATAAAGCTGAAGCAGTGTCCGTCCAAAGGTTGTTTTTCCGCACCCCGATTCTCCTACCAATCCAAGGGTCTCTCCTTCGAAAATATGCAGCGACACATCCTGTACCGCCTGCACGTAATTGGTTTTAAACAGACCAGCCTTTACAGGGAAGTATTTGCGAAGCTTTTCCACTTCAATCAGTTTTTTCTTTTCTTCGCTCATGCCTTTTCCCCCTTTGCCAGACCCTTCATTTCCCTGAAATTCTTCACATGCAGCCAACAGGCAGACAGGTGACCGTCGCCAACCTCCAAAAGCGGCGGCTTTTTCGTCAGGCAAATTTTCATGCAGTGTTCACAGCGTGGACCAAAGCTACAGCCCTTCGGCGGATCCAAAAGGTCAACCGGTGTACCCTCAATTGGAACCAGTCGTGTACGCTCTTCCTCCTCTAGGTTTGGCATAGAACGCATCAGGCCATTGGTATACGGATGTGCCGGACTGTAAAAAATATCATCCACGCTTCCCTGCTCCATAATGTGTCCCGCATACATAACACTGACACGATCACAAATTTCCGCTACCACGCCGAGATTGTGTGTAATGAAAATAATCGCCATGCCCGTTTTTTTCTGTAAATCCCGCATCAAATCCAGAATCTGTGCCTGAATGGTCACATCCAGCGCCGTCGTCGGCTCATCTGCAATCAGCAGCTTCGGATGACAGATCATCGCCATCGCAATCATAGCTCTCTGACGCATTCCGCCGGAAAATTCATGCGGATACTGCTCGACGCGTTTGTCCGCATTATTAATCCCAACCAGCTCCAGCATCTCAATCGCGCGTTTTTTTGCCTCTTCCTTTGAGATCGATTTATCATGACAGGTCAGCGCTTCCATCAGCTGGTCGCCAATTGTATAGACCGGATTTAAACAGGTCATCGGATTCTGAAAAATCATTCCCGCACGCTGTCCACGAAACTGGCGGCGCTGCTCCTCTGTATAGGCAAGAACATCCTCTCCTTCAAAGGTCACACTCCCACCAATCACCTTTCCTGGCGACTGCAGGAGCCCCATAATGGAGTACGCTTCTACCGACTTTCCTGAGCCGGACTCACCGACAATCCCCATGACCTCATTTTCATGGATCTGATAGGAAATCCCATCGACCGCCTTTACCTCACCGGCATGTGTAAAAAAAGAGACTTTTAAATCTTTCACATCCAATAATACTTTATCGTTCATGGTATCCCTCCCTTAACTCTTAAGACGTGGATCCAAAGCGTCCCGCAGCCCATCGCCGACCAGATTCAGGCTCAGCACAATCAGGCTCAGCAAAATTGCCGGACAAAGCAGTCGGTACGGATACATCAGAAACGTATCCTGCGCATCGGAGCAAAGCGAACCAAGCGATGCCATCGGAGCCGACACGCCCAGCCCCAGATAGGAGAGAAACGATTCCAGGAAAATTGCGGAAGGAATCTGCAGGCAGGTCGAAATAATCAGCTGTCCCACACAGTTTGGCAGCAAATGCTGCCGGATGATCCGCGAGGAGGAAGCACCAAGAACCGTCGCCGCTGTCACATATTCCTGCTCTTTTAAAGAAAGCACCTGGCCGCGAATCACGCGCGCCATTCCCACCCAGTACAGAAGCGCAAAGGTAATGAAAATACTCACAATCCCCACACCAAGCGTACTCAATGCTTTTACCAGCGGAAAAGTGGAAGTGTCAAACCAGGTCTGAAGCGGATCCTTCAATACAACCTGCAAAAGCAATACAATCAATACATCCGGCACCGAATAAATCAAGTCGACAATACGCATCATGACAAAGTCGACCTTTCCCCCGGCAAAACCGGAAATCGAGCCATACAGAGCCCCGATAAAAAGAACAATCAGAGCTGCCACAATACCGATAATAATCGACACGCGAGCACCATACATACAGCGTGCCATCAGATCACGTCCCTGGGAATCCGTGCCGAACACATGAGGAAACACACTTTTTGACAACGTCAGTTCCTGGGCATCATCTGCCGGAGTCGAGGTCGTTTCAATCACAGTCACTTCTGAATACTGCCCATCCCCAATGTAATCACTGTCATAGCCGACATAAACCGGATTATCCGCATCTTTATCATAAATAAGAGTTGCCTTTTCAATCCCGGCCTCCAGGGTAAACGCATACGTTGTACCATTCGCTTTAAAATACCAGCTGCCTTTCGATATTGCCGTCAGAGAACCCGGACGAAGAGAGGTCGCGTATACGCTTTCCGCACCATTCGCGAGTACATCAATCACCATCTGTTCTGAATCGGAATACTGCATCGGACCCAGCTTCTGCGAACTGCGATACTGGTTCTCATAACTGTACGGAATGCAATAAGGCCCGATAAAAGAGAAAATCAGAATCAGAATAAACAGGAAAAGTGCGCCCATCGACACCCGGTTCGCACGAAAACGTCTCCAGGCATCCTGCCAGTAGGAAACACTCTTATGCATCTGTACCATAGATTTTTTTCTTCCGCACTTGCAGAAGAAAAATCATCCTCGGTAAAGTTCTCAAATCCCGGAATCCGGTCTGTGTCCAATTGAAAAAACTGTATTGTTTTATGTCCGTCCATGGCTTAATCTCCTTTCTTCGTGAGATTAATACGCGGATCTACAATCTTATACGCAATATCAACCACAAGATTCATAAATACAATCAAAGCTGCCAGTAAAATCGTAGTCGCCATAATAATCGGGTAATCGCGGTTCAAAATACTGGATACAAAGTAGCTTCCGATACCAGGTATGCTGTATATCTGTTCGACAACAAGAGAACCGGTAATAATACCTGCCGTCAGAGGTCCCAGATAAGTAATCACCGGGATCAGAGAATTACGCAGCGCATGCTTGAAAAGAATCATTTTTGTTTTCAGCCCTTTTGCGCGCGCGGTACGTATATAATCCTGACTGATCGAATCAAGCATACTCGTACGGGTCAGCTTCGCGATATGACAGGAAGGATACAAAGCCATCGTAATCACCGGCATCACATAAGAGGATGCCGTCTGCAGCGTATCGGACGAAACCGGAAGAATCTTCAGATTCACGCCAAAGGTAAAAAGCATCAAAGTCGCGATGACAAAGGTGGGCATAGCAATTCCCACTGTCGTTATCACACGAAGAATGTTGTCAATCCATCTTCCTCTATAATAAGCAGACAGACAGCCAAGAGGAATCCCTACAAGAATGGCCGTTACAAGTGCCAGCACTCCCAGCTGAATCGATCTTCCAAACTTTCCCTGCGCAAACAAAATCTTCGTCACGGCAGTATCCTGCTGCATCTTCAGTGACGTTCCCAGGTCACCATGCAAAAGATTCTTGATATAGTTGGCAAACTGCACGATCAGGGGTTTATCCAACCCATATTTTGCATTCGCAAGCGCAATCTGCTCCGGCGTTGATTTGTCCGTCATAAATGGACTTCCGGGGATTGCATTCATCAAAAAAAATGTAATCGCCGCCACCAGGAGAAGAGTCAGAATAGCGGTTCCGATGCGTTTCAGAGAATAAATCAGAAGATCCATGAAAACACCTCTTTCGTTTATAATCACTGCCATAATCTCTACAAATGCAGGCATTGTGTTACAACAG
>JAJPXQ010000038.1 GCA_021205385.1 Lachnospiraceae bacterium
TCAATGTGTGCCTTCTCGTCGCAGCTCTCGCCCGGGGTGTGGACGATCGCGCGAAGAAAAGCGACCATGTCTTTTTCGTAACCTTTAGCTGCATTCCTGATTTTTTCTTCCATAACCTGACCTCCTGTTTTATTTATTAATATTTACGTAGTTATATAAAGTATATTTGAAAATACCAAAGTGTTCCGCGATCCGGTCGCCGGCTTTTGTGATAAGAAATGCGCCGGCTTCGTTCAGAAACTGAATCGCCCGGATCTTCTCCTCGCGGTTCATCAGCGGCGCAGGTACGCCGACGCTCAGGTCGGCCTGATTGATCAGCTCGTCGAGCAGACTGTTTACATCGATCGGCACGGTCCCGGGCTCTGCAGAGCTGCCGTCCACCTCCTTCGGCTGTGTGCCGGTCAGATAATGGATGCTGTTCTCCAGCGCGAGGAGATTCGTGATATCATAGTTGATCGAGAGAATGTAGTGCGGTTTGCCGGAATCATCATTGATGTAGAGAGTACTGCATCGCAGGATGTGTCCGGATGCGGTCTTCGAGAGATAGGCGAGGTGGTCTGTCATCGGCGCATCCGGGTGCTGGATTGCCTTGAGCACGACGCCGGAGAGGCCTTCGCCGACGGCCCTGCCGGTAACCTGCCCATTCTCGATGTAGACGATAGAATCCTCGACGGAGTTCTTCGACAGGTCATGGATCACCACTTCACAGTCATTGCCAAACTGCGCGGCGAGTCCGTGCGCGATCTGCTTTAACAGTTCCAGTTTCGAATCGGGCATTCGGTCACCTCCTGTTCTTTTCTCTTTATTTTATGATATCATAATCAAAAGAAAAAGCAATACAAAATTACAAAAATTTTTAGTTTACAAAAATAATTTTGTAAATAAAAATCAAAAGCTCTGTTGCTCTTAATATTTATTTTATAATAAACGGTGTATAATAAAAAAGATGCTGGAAGGAATATATTGGGAGACAGTGACAGATGCTACAGATTCAGCATGTTTGCAAAGAATATCGTACAGGCACCCTGGTGCAGAAGGCACTCGATGATGTGAGTCTGAATCTCAGGGACAATGAGTTTGTGGCGATTCTGGGGCCGAGCGGTTCCGGAAAGACAACACTTCTGAATATTATCGGCGGACTCGACCGCTATGACAGCGGCGATCTGGTCATCAACGGGATTTCCACAAAAAAATATAAGGACCGGGACTGGGACTCTTACCGGAATCACACGATCGGTTTTGTGTTCCAGAGCTACAACCTGATTCCCCATCAGACACTGCTCGCAAATGTTGAACTGGCGCTGACGATCTCCGGAATTGACAGGGAGCAGCGCCGCAGGCGCGCGAAGGAGGCGCTTACGCAGGTCGGCCTTGGCGAACAGATCGGGAAGAAGCCGAATCAGCTCTCCGGCGGGCAGATGCAGCGCGTCGCGATTGCGCGTGCGCTGGTGAATAATCCGGATATCCTGCTGGCGGACGAGCCGACCGGGGCGCTGGACAGCGACACAAGCGTACAGGTGATGGATCTGTTGCGTGAGGTGGCGAAGGATCGTCTTGTCGTGATGGTGACGCACAATCCGGAGCTGGCGGCGGAATACGCGACCCGTATCGTAAAGCTGCGGGATGGAAAGATCCAGTCGGATTCTGATGCGTTTTTCCCGGATAAGGAGGAGCTCTCAGAGCCGTCGGATGCCGGCATGGGGCATTCTTCCATGTCTTTTCTGACTTCTCTGAGTCTGAGTTTCAACAACCTGCTGACCAAAAAGGCGCGGACACTTCTGACGGCCTTCGCGGGTTCCATTGGTATTATCGGCATTGCTCTGATTCTGGCGCTTTCCAACGGTGTCAATGATTATATCGCTTCGGTGGAGGAGGACACGCTCTCGGAATATCCGGTTCAGATCACGGACACCGGATTTGATTTCACCTCGCTGCTTTCCGCGGCTTCCGGGATGGTGGAGGCGGCGGACGAGGAGGATGCAGCGGATATCCGCGTCGTACAGCTGATGACGACGCTGTTCGCGCAGATTGATTCGAATGATCTGGGCGCGCTGAAAGAGTATCTGGAAAGCGGAACGAGCGGGATCGAGGATTACGTGCAGGCGATTGAGTACGTTTACAGTGTCGAACCGCTGGTCTACCGGGAGGAGGATGGTTCCTGGGTGCAGGTGAATCCCGATACGACGCTCAGCTCCATGGGATTTTCCGGCTCTTCCTACGATCTGATGAGTTCTTATATGAGTCTTGATATGTTTTATTCGCTTCCGGAAAATGAGAATCTGTATGAGGGACAGTATGACGTTGTGGCCGGGCACTGGCCGGAAGACGAGACCGAGTGTGTTCTTGTGCTGACGAGCGGCGGCGGAATTACGGATCTTCTGCTGTATACGCTTGGGCTGCGCGATTCCGTCGAACTTGGTGAGATGATCCGGCAGTATCGGGACGGAGAAACGATCGATGTGCCGGAGATTACGGATTCTTACGCATATGAGGATATTCTGGGTATCACATTCAGCCGGGTTGACAGCGCGGACTGCTATGTCTATGACAGTGAGTATGGCGTGTGGACCGATAAATTTGACAATGAGGCATATATGGCGCAGCTGGCCGCAAAAGGGGAAGAACTCACAATCGTGGGAATCGTGCAGCCGAAGGAGGATGCAAGCGCGGCTTTCCTGAGTTCCGGTATCTATTATCCATTTTCGCTGCTTGCGCATATTGTGGAGAGGGCAGAGGAGAGCGAGATCGTGCAGAGCCAGATGGAGACTCCTGAGGTCAATGTGCTGACCGGAGAGAAGTTCGGGGATGAGAGTGATGTAGATTTCGATATTGCGTCGCTGTTTTCCATCGATGCGGACGCGCTGGCTGATCGTTTCTCCTTTGACGTAGATGCCCTTGACTTTTCTGATATTGCGCTGTCCGCCGATGCTCTTTCTGAAATGATTACGATTGATGCGGATACGCTCGATCTGTCTGCATTGACGGAATTTGATCTTTCCGGATATGACTATGCAGAGCTGATCGACTTTGAACAGCTGGAGCTGTCCGAACTGTCCGTTGAGCTTCCGGAGTTTGATGTGGACAGCCTGCTTGCGAGTCTGTCTGCGTCCATTTCCGCGGAGGGAACATCGGAGCTTGCGGAGAGTCTCCTGGCAGGTTATCAGGAGTATTTTCAGGAATATTATTCCGGAACGGTCTCTGATTTCGCATATTCCTTTGAGGAATATATGAATTCCGAGGAAGCACGGAATATCCTTACAGACTACTTCCAGCAGGCAACAGAGGCAGAGGAGAAAGGAGAAGGAGAAGAAGAGGAGGAAAACGGACAGGAGGTATCTGATATCGACATCTCGGGGCTGACCTCAGCGCTCCTGGATGGCTATACGGTGTATGCGGAAGAACATGGGTATGCCGGCTTTCCGGATATGCAGAGTTCGCTGACTGACTATCTCGCAACGGAGGAGGCGCAGAAGACGGTGACGGATGGCATTCTGGCCATGATAGATGAGGATGCGGTTCAGAATGCGCTGAATGAACAGATCGAGAGCTATATACAGGAAGTCGCGGATGTATACGCAGATGCTCTGGCCGATGTGCTGGAAGATCAGATATCGGCCATGGCGGAGGATGCAGTGGAGCAGGTCGGATCGCAGATTCAGGAGCAGATTGCATCGGCCATGACATCCGTGACGGAACAGATCGAGTCTCAGATGATGTCGGCCATGGAAACGGCGACGGAATCACTGATGTCACAGATTTCTGAGCAAATTGCGGACGCGATGGAGGAGGCCGTCACGCTGGACGAGGAGGCGCTCTCGGAGCTCTTTGTCATCAATATGGACAGTGAAGATCTGATCGAACTCCTGACATCGATGAGTGCGTCGCGGACTTCTTCCTATGAAAATAATCTCGCCTCGCTCGGCTATGTGGATTTTGACGCACCTTCCGAGATCGATATTTATCCAATCGATTTTGACAGTAAGACGGAGGTGACGAATATTCTGGATGCGTACAACGCGCGGATGGAGGCTTCCGGTCAGGATGAAAAGGTCATCACTTACACGGACATGGTGGGGACGCTGATGTCTTCCGTTACAAGCATCATCAACCTGATCAGCTATGTTCTGATCGCCTTTGTGGCGATCTCCCTTGTCGTGTCCTCAATCATGATCGGTGTGATCACGTATATCAGCGTGCTGGAACGGCGGAAGGAAATCGGCATCCTGCGGGCGATTGGCGCGTCGAAAAACAATATCTCTTCAGTTTTCAATGCGGAGACCTTTATCATCGGGCTCTGCGCCGGCGTGATGGGGATCGTGCTGTCGCTGCTCCTGCTGATACCGGGCAACGCGCTTATTCATCATCTGGCCGGAAATAATCGCGTTAATGCGGTTCTGCCGGCGGGACCGGCATTCCTGCTGATTGTACTGAGTGTTCTGCTGACAATGATTGGAGGCCTCATTCCATCGAGGACGGCGGCAAAATCCGACCCAGTCACAGCGCTGCGCTCCGAGTAAGTGCAGACAAACATTTGCAAAAATTTTTAGGCGGCAAAAATATTTTTGCAAACCGCATTGCAATTAGGCAGGATTGGTGATAGAATAAAAAACAGAAAGAAGGATTTTATTAAAAATCACCAAAAATCTTTTGGAAAAAAGTAGAAAAACCGAATAAAGGAGGGAAACCCATGCTGGTAATCGGAAATGGCAGGCTGGTGACAAGGGATGCTGCACATCCGTTCTATGAGGACGGTGCTGTCGCGATGGACGGAGGCAGGATACGTGAGCTCGGCTCTACACAGACGATCAGAGGGAAATACACGGACGCGGACTTTATCGACGCCAAAGGGGGCGTGATTATGCCCGCGTTCATTAATACACACGAACATATTTACAGCGCGATGGCGCGGGGACTCTCGATCAAGGGCTATAATCCAAAAGGCTTCCTCGATATTCTCGACGGACAGTGGTGGACGATCGACCGGAAGCTGACGCTCGAGCAGACCTACTGGAGCGCGATGGACACGCTGATTCAGGGCATCCGCTGCGGTGTGACGACCGTCTTTGATCACCACGCGAGCTTCGGCCATATCACGGGGAGCCTCTTCCGTATTGCGGACGCGGCGAAGGAGCTCGGCGTGCGTGCTTGTCTCTGCTACGAGGTTTCCGACCGCGACGGCATGGATAAGGCGAAGGAGGCTGTCGACGAGAACGCAGAATTTATCAAATATGCGCTGGCGGACGACAGTGATATGATCGCGGCCATGATGGGCATGCACGCGCAGTTCACGATCTCTGATGAGACCTTTGCCTATGCGGCGTCGCGGAAGCCGGATGAGGTCGGCTATCATATTCATGTAGCGGAGGGTATTGAGGATCTGCACGACTGCCTGAAGAAGCACGGCAAGCGCATCGTTGACCGTCTGATGGACTGTGGCGTGCTCGGGGAGAAGACCCTGCTCGGCCATTGTATTTACATCAATCCGCACGAGATGGATTTGATTAAGGAAACGGACACGATGGTTGTGCACAACCCGGAGTCGAATATGGGCAATGCCTGCGGCTGCCCGCCGACGATGGAGCTCGTGCACCGCGGGATACTGACCGGCCTCGGTACGGACGGCTATACGCACGACATGATCGAGTCCTACAAGGTGGCGAATATCCTGCACAAGCACCATCTCTGCGACGCGAACGCTGCCTGGGGTGAGGTGCCCGAGATGCTGTTTGAGAATAATGCAAAGATCGCGAACCGTTATTTCAAGGCTCCGCTCGGCGTGCTGAAGGAAGGTGCGGCGGCCGATGTGATCGTCGCTGATTACGACCCGCCGACCAGTCTTAGCGCCGACAATATCAATAGTCATATTCTCTTTGGCATGTGCGGGCACGATGTAGTGACGACGGTGGCGAATGGAAAGGTACTGATGAAGGATCGTGAGGTCCTTGTGGCGGATGTAGAGGAAGTAATGGCGAAGTGCCGCGAGTCCTCTGCGGAACTCTGGAAGAGTATCAACGGTTAGTTAATAGAAGGAGGGATTTTCATGAGTGATGTGATGACCTGTATGCCCTTTGCGAGGCTGATGAACTGGGTATTGAAGGAACATGATACAAAAGGAACCGTGTTCGGCGTGCGCCGCCCCTACGAGGCGAAGCCGGAGAAGGCGCTGGAGCTCTTCGGGCGGAAGCTGGAGACGCCGATCGGTCCGGCCGCCGGACCGAACAGCCAGATGGCGCAGAATATTATCGCGGCCTACTACGCGGGCGGACGCTTCTTCGAGCTGAAGACCGTGCAGATCATGGACGGCCCGGAGCTCGCGGCCTGCGTGAATAAGCCCTGCATCAAGGCGGACGACGAGTGCTACAACTGTGAGTGGTCGACGGAACTCTATGTGGAGCAGGCGCAGGATGAATACATCAAAGCCTGGTTCGTCCTCTCGGTGATCGCGAAGGAATTCGGGCTGGGAGCTATGGACGGCTTCCAGTTCAATATCAGCGTGGGCTACGACCTCGAGGGCATCCAGTCCCCGAAGATCGACAATTTTATTGAGAATATGAAGAATGCGGAGAATACGCCGGTCTGGAAGGAGTGCAGGGACTGGCTGCTCGCGCACGTGGATGAGTTCAAGTGCGTGACGAAGGAGGATATCGAGCGTATTTCTCCTCATATCTGTAATTCCGTGACGCTCTCGACGCTGCACGGATGTCCCCCGCAGGAGATCGAGCGCATCTCGAGCTATCTCCTCGAGGTGAAGCACATGCACACTTTCATCAAGTGCAACCCGACGCTGCTCGGCTACGACTTTGCGCGCGAGGTGCTGGATGGCATGGGCTACGATTATGTGGCCTTCGGACGCTTCCACTTTGAGGACGATCTGCAGTATGTGGACGCGGTGCCGATGCTGCACCGCCTGGGTGATCTCGCACAGCGCGAGGGCCTGGATTTCGGCGTCAAGATCACCAATACCTTCCCGGTGGATGTAAAGGTGAATGAGCTGCCGAGCGAGGAGATGTATATGTCCGGCAAGTCGCTCTATCCGCTGTCGATCGCCCTGGCGGCAAAGCTCTCGGAGGAGTTCGGCGGGAAGCTGCGCATTTCCTACTCCGGCGGCGCGGACGCTTTCAATATGAACGCGATCGTGGGCTGCGGTGTCTGGCCGGTGACGGTCGCGACGACGATCCTGAAGCCGGGCGGTTATCAGCGCCTCTCGCAGATCGCGGAAAATCTCGAGGAGATGGGCGTGAAGCCCTTCAGCGGCATCGATGTCGCGGCACTGAAGAAGGCCGCGCAGGATGCGAGGACTGACCGGCATCATGTGAAGCCGGCGAAGCTGCCGGGGAGCCGCAAGAGCGAGGAGGCGGTGCCGATTCTGAACTGCTTTACCGCCCCCTGTGAGGACGGCTGTCCGATTCATCAGGACGTGGCGACCTACATGCTGCTTGCCGGGGAAGGAAAATATGAGGAGGCCATGCGGGTCATCCAGGAGCGCAACGCGCTGCCTTTCATCACCGGGACGATCTGCTCGCATCCCTGCATGAGCCGCTGCACGCGGAATTTCTACGAGACGCCGGTACAGATCCGCGATACCAAGCTCGTCTGCGCGCAGAATGCGTATGAGAAGGCTCTGGCGGAGCTCAAGGTGACCGGAAGCTGCAGCGTGAAGGCTGCGGTCGTCGGCGGAGGCCCGGCGGGTATGGCGGCGGCCTATTATCTCGCAAAAGCGGGCGCGGAGGTATCGCTCTATGAGAAGCGCGACCGTCTGGGCGGCGTTGTGAGCGCGATCATCCCGGATTTCCGGATTGACGACAGTGTGATTGCAAAGGACGCTTCCTTCCTCACGAAGCTCGGCGTACATATTTTCTATAATACAGAAATAAAATCAGTTGAAGAGCTGAAAAAAGAGGGCTTTGATGCGGTCGTGCTCGCGGTCGGCGCTTATCAGCGGAGCAGTCTGACTCTGGAGGGAAAGACGGCGGTGAACGCGCTCGATTTCCTTGAAGAATTCAATGCAAAGAAGGGAGCGGTCGACCTCGGAAAACAGGTCGTCGTCATCGGCGGCGGAAATACCGCGATGGATACGGCGCGCGCTGCGAAGCGCTGTTCCGGTGTCGAGCATGTCTACCTTGTCTACCGGAGGACGAAAAGATATATGCCGGCGGATGAGCATGAACTCCTGCTTGCGCTGGAGGATGGCGTGGAGTTTAAGGAGCTGCTTGCCCCGATCCGGATCGCGGACGGAAAGCTCATCTGCCATGTGACGGCGCTTGGGGAAGCGGATGCGTCCGGGAGAGCCGGAGTCGTTGAGACCGATGAGGTGGTGGAGATTCCCGCGGATACTGTGATCGCGGCAGTCGGCGAGAAGGTGCCGACCGGATTCTACGAGGAGAACGGGATCGCCGTTGACAGCCGGGGCCGCGCGCGTGTGAATGAGAAGCTCGAGACGGGCGTTCCAGGTGTCTACGTAGTCGGCGACGGCCTCTGTGGTCCGTCGATCGTCGTGAAAGCGATGGCGCAGGCGAAGCAGGCCGCGGAGGCGATTGTCGGCGCGGAGATTTCCAAGGACTGCGCGGTGGACGCGCCGCTGGAGAGCATCCGCGCGAAGAAGGGCGTCCTTGCGGAGCCGGGAGAGCTGCCGGATTCTGCGCGGTGCCTGAGCTGCCGGACGGTCTGCGAGAACTGCGTTGATGTCTGTCCGAACCGCGCGAATGTTTCCGTGAAGGTGCCGGGCTTCGACATGGCGCAGATCATCCATGTGGACTATCTCTGTAACGAGTGCGGGAACTGTCGGAGCTTCTGCCCCTACGCGAGCGCGCCCTATCTCGACAAATTCACGCTCTTCGCCTGTGAGCAGGATATGAAGGAGAGCAAGAACGACGGCTTCACGGTGCTGAACCTTCAGCCATTCAGCTGCAGGGTACGGCTCTTCGGCAGCGAGTATGTTTGGACAAAGGGAAGCCCGGGGCAACAGCCTGCAGAAGGCATGCGCGCGCTGATCGAGGCGGTGTGTAAGGACTACGCATACCTTATCTAAGAAAGAAGGATGATTATGAAGCGATTACTCAGAGGCGGTACGGTCGTCAGCGCTGAAGGGCAGAAAAAACAGGATGTTCTGATCGATGGAGAGAAGATTCTCGCAGTGGGAGAAAATCTGGACGCGGCGGATGCCGAGGTGACGGACGTCACGGGTCGGCTGCTCTTCCCCGGTTTCATCGACGCACACACGCACATGGCGCTCGAGGTATCTGGCACGATCACAGCGGACAAATTTGACACCGGCACGAAGGCGGAGCTGGCCGGAGGAACGACCTGCATCATCGACTTTGCAACACAGGAGCGCGGCGAGACGCTCTCGGAGGCGCTCGCGCACTGGCATGCCAAGGCGGACGGTCAGTCCTCCTGCGACTATGCCTTCCACATGGCGATCGGCGAGTGGAACGAGGCGGTGAGCCGCGAGATGGAGGAGATCGTGAAAGGCGGGATATCCTCCTTCAAGGTCTACCTTACCTACGACAACCGTGTGGACGACCAGACGCTCTACGAGATTCTGACGCGTGTGAAGGAGCTGGGCGGCCTGGTCGGCGTACACTGTGAAAATCACGGGATCATCCAGGCGCGGCTCGCCGAGGTCTTGCAGGAGAAGGGAAACCGGCTGGATGTGAGCGATTATCCCTGGACCAGACCGGCCGAGGCGGAGGCCGAAGCGGTCGCCCGTCTTCTGAAGATCGCGAAATGCGTCGATACACCGGTGATCGTTGTGCATCTGAGCACGGCGGCGGGCTACCGCGAGATCGAGAGAGCCCGGGCGGAAGGGCAGACAGTCTATGTCGAGACCTGTCCACAGTACCTGGTCATGGACGACAGTCGCTATTCCCTGCCGGATGGCAGGGGCAGGCTCTACATGATTGCGCCGCCGCTGCGGAAGACTTCTGATCAGGAGGTGCTCTGGCAGGCGCTCTCGGAAGATCAATTACAGACGATTGCGACCGATCACTGCAGCTTCACACCGAAGCAGAAGCTGGCCGGAGAAAAGGATTTCTCAAAGACGCCCTGCGGCATGCCGGGCGCGCAGGAGCGGCCTATGCTGATCTGGCAGTACGGTGTGAGTGCGAGCAGACTGACGGTGGAGCAGATGTGCCGCTACCTGTCGGAAAATCCGGCGAAGCAGTATCACCTCTATCCGCGGAAGGGCTTGATCGCGCCGGGAAGCGACGCGGACATCGTCGTCTGGAATCCCCAGGAAGAGTGGACGCTCAGTGCCCATCATCAGCTTTCCGCTGCGGAATATTGTCCGCTCGAGGGCACGAAGATCAAGGGGATGGCGGAAAAGGTTTTTCTGCGGGGAGAGCTGGCCGCGGAGGATGGAAAGATTCTGCAGCCCAACCACGGCATCTATATAAAGCACTGAGATTTTTGCTCAGTCGGGAGGTGTACAGCCATGTACACACTGAATATTAATGGAAAACTGTATACGACAGAGCAGGACAAGAAGCTTCTTCGCTACCTTCGGGATGATCTTCATCTGACGGCGGCCAAGGATGGCTGCAGCGAGGGAGCCTGTGGAACCTGTACGGTGCTGATCGACGGGAAGGCTGCGCGTGCCTGCATTCAGACGATTTCCAAACTGGAAGGAAAGAAGATCGTCACAGTAGAGGGACTCACGAAACGGGAAAAAGAGGTCTATTCCTATGCCTTTGGCAAGGTCGGCGCAGTACAGTGCGGTTTCTGCATCCCGGGGATGGTGCTTTCCGGAAAGGCTCTGCTCGATGTGAATCCGGATCCGACGCGGCTTGAGGTGGCGGCGGCGATCAAAAATAATATCTGTCGCTGTACAGGGTATAAGAAGATTATTGAAGCGATCCTTCTCAGCGCGAAGATGTTCCGCGAAAATCTCTCTGCGGTGGACGAGGAAGGCGTCGTGACGGTCGGTCAGGCGATGCAGCGGATCGATGCGCGGGAGAAGGCGCTCGGCACCGGGGAATATGTGGACGACATTTACCTTGACGGTATGATCTACGGCAGCGCGGTGCGCTCCCGTTATCCCAGGGCGCGGGTGCTCGCGATCCACACGGAGGCGGCGAAGGCTCTGCCGGGCGTCGTCGGCGTCTTCACGGCGGCGGACATCCCGGGCAGCGTGAAGGTCGGTCATCTCGTGCAGGACTGGGATACGATGATTCCGGTCGGGAAAGAGACACACTATCTGGGCGACGCGATCTGCCTGGTGGCGGCGGAAACGCCGGAGATTCTCGAGCAGGCAAAGGCGCTTGTCGAGGTGGAGTACGAGGAGCTCCCGCCGGTGCTCGACCCATTCGAGGCGATGAAGGAGGATGCGCCGCGGGTGCATGCAAAAGGAAACATTCTGGCGCACGAGCATCTGGTCCGCGGCGACGCGGATGCGGTGATTGCGCAGTCGAAATATAAAGTGACGAATCATTACGAGACTCCGTGGACCGAGCACGCTTTCCTGGAGCCGGAGGCGGCGGTCGCGATGCCCTTTGGCGACGGCGTGTTTATCTATTCGAGCGACCAGGGCGTCTACGACACGCAGCACGAGTGTTGCCTGATGCTGGGACTTCCGCCGGAGAAGGTGATTGTGGAAAATAAGCTGGTCGGCGGCGGCTTCGGCGGCAAGGAGGATGTGACAGTGCAGCATCACGCGGCGCTGATCGCCTACCTGACGAAACGCATTGTGAAGGTGAAGCTGACGCGAAAGGAAAGTATCCTGATTCATCCGAAGCGCCACGCGATGTGGATGGATGTCACCTCTGCCTGCGACGAAGAAGGGCATCTCACGGCGATGAAGGCGGTCGTTGTCTCGGATACCGGCGCCTACGCTTCGCTCGGCGGGCCCGTGCTGCAGAGAGCCTGTACCCATGCGGCAGGCCCCTACAATTTCCAGGTGATCGATATCGACGGCAAGGCCGTCTATACAAATAATCCGCCTGCGGGCGCGTTCCGCGGTTTTGGCGTGACGCAGACCTGCTTCGCCTCCGAGATGAATCTCAATCAGCTGGCAGAGCTTGTCGGCATCACGCCCTGGGAGATCCGCTATCGCAATGCGATTCGCCCTGGCCAGGTACTGCCGAACGGACAGATCGCGGATCCCTCCACCGGAGTCGTGGAGACACTGGAAGCCGTGAAGGAGATTTATGACCGGGAGCCTTATGTCGGGATTGCCTGCGCGATGAAAAATGCAGGCGTCGGCGTGGGCCTGCCGGACTTTGGACGCTGCCGGATCCTGGTGAAGGATGGAAAGGCGCAGATCCATGCGGGCGCATCCTGCATCGGACAGGGGCTTGGCACGGTGCTGACACAGATTGTCTCGCAGACCGCGGAGCTTTCCCTCGATGAGCTTGCCTACTTCCACCCCAATACCTCGCGCGCACCGGATGCCGGCACGACTTCGGGATCGAGACAGACGCTTGTCACCGGCGAGGCGGCCCGGAGGGCGGCAGAGCTCTTAAAGGAGGCGCTGAAGGAGCACAGCCTCCAGGAACTGGAGGGACAGGAGTTTTACGGGGAATACCTCGCAAAGACCGACCCGATGGGGGCGGATATTCCCTATCCGGTGAGCCATGTAGCCTACGGCTACGCCACACAGATGTGTGTACTGAATGAGGACGGCACGATCAAGGAGATGGTCGCTGCCCATGATGTGGGAAAGGCGGTCAACCCGAAGAGCGTGGAGGGACAGATCGAGGGCGGCGTCGTGATGGGTATGGGCTATGCACTGACTGAGCAGTACGTTCTCGAAAACGGCGAGCCAAAGTCCAGATTCGGGACGCTGGGTCTGTGGAAGGCGGATAAGGTACCGCCGATTCAGGCAATTATTGTCGAAAAGCCGGGCATTGAGCAGGATTACGGTGCAATCGGCATCGGAGAGATTACTTCCATTCCGACCGCTCCGGCGATCGCGGGCGCGTATGAGAGACTGAACGGAGAGTTTCAGACGAAACTCCCCCTTGAAAACACACCGTATGCGAAAAAGAAACGTCCGACAAAAAAATAATAAAATTGGAGATTTTATGGAACAATCGACAATTGTTTTAAAAGGAGATATCTGTTATAGTAAAAGTCTGGGAGAACTCACGACTCTTGAGCAGGGCTTCCTGGTCTGTGAGGACGGCCTTGTCGCCGGTGTCTATGAGAGGCTTCCGGAACGTTTTGCCGGAGTGCCGCTGCAGGACTTTGGCCATCAGCTGATCATTCCGGGACTCGTCGACCTGCATGTGCATGCGCCGCAGTATTCCTATCGCGGTATGCACATGGATCTCGAGCTTCTGGACTGGCTGAATCATTATACGTTTCCGGAAGAGGCAAAATACACAGACACAGACTATGCGCGGAAACGGTACCCGGTTTTTGTCGATGATCTGCGAAGGAGCGCGACGACACGCGCCTGCATTTTCGCCACCGTGCATGTCCCGGCGACGGAGATTCTGATGGATCTTCTGGAGCGTTCCGGTCTCCGCACGATGGTCGGCAAGGTAAATATGGATCGGAATGCGCCGGACTACCTGTGCGAGGAGAGTGCGGAGGTTTCCGCTCAGGAGACCGTGGAATGGGTGAAGGACTGCCGGAAGCGTTATCGCAATACGAAGCCGATTCTGACGCCCCGCTTTACGCCGAGCTGTACGGACGCGCTGATGGAAAATCTGAAAATGATTCAGATGCGCTATGGATTACCGCTGCAGTCGCATCTCTCCGAGAATTTAAGCGAGATCGAGTGGGTGAAGGAGCTCTGCCCCCAGGCAGAGTTCTATGGCGACGCCTATGACCGCTTTGGCCTGTTCGGCGTGGATTGTCCCACCGTTATGGCGCACTGCGTCTACTCCGATGAGCGGGAGATCCGGCGTATGAAGGAGAACGGCGTCTTTATCGCCCATTGTCCGGAGTCCAATATGAATGTCAGCTCCGGTATCGCGCCGGTGCGGCGTTTCCTCGAGGAAGGGCTGCACGTCGGACTTGGGAGCGACGTGGCGGGAGGCGCGGACTTGAGCATCTTCACGGCGATGATGCACGCGATTCAGGCATCGAAGCTTCGCTGGCGTCTCGTGGATGAAAGCCTGCGGCCCTTAAGTGCGGCGGAGGCCTTCTATCTTGGAACAAAGGGCGGAGGCGCATTTTTTGGGAAAGTCGGCAGCTTTGAGCCCGGCTATGAGTTTGACGCGGTCGTGCTTGATGACAGCCGGATTGCAGACCCGCGTGAATACAAGATTCTGGACCGTCTGGAACGGTTCATTTATCTGCATCAGGAGCAGGATGTCAAGGCAAAATATGTGGCAGGCAGAGAGCTGCAAAAGTGAGGTGGCTTATGGGAGAAAAGGAAAGCGTACTCGGTAAAAGCGTAAAAAGAGTGGACGCCCATGACAAGGTGTGCGGGATCACAAAGTATACCGACGACCTCTGCGGAAAATCGCTGGTGGCCCGGGTGCTGCACTCGACGATCGCGCACGGGAGGGTCTTATCGGTCGACTGCTCGGAGGCAGAGAAGATACCGGGCGTCGTCAAAATTGTGACCTGTTTCGATGTGCCAAAAAATTATTTTCCGACAGCGGGACATCCCTGGTCGACCGACCCGGCACATCAGGACGTGGCCGACCGGCTGATGCTGAACGAGCATGTGCGTCTCTACGGGGACGACGTGGCAGCGGTCGTCGCAGAGGATGAGGTCGCGGCGGCGCAGGCGCTCCGTGCGATCCATGTGGAGTACGAGGAGTATCCTTTTGTACTCGATGTGCAGAAGGCGATGGAGGACGGCGCACCGCAGCTGCATGAAGCTTTCCCGAACAATATTTTAAAACATACAAGTATCCGGAACGGCAATTATGAGGAGGCGTGTAAAGAGCCCGGACTTATCAAAGTTGAGGGCTGGTACGATACGCCGACCGTTCAGCATTGTCATATTGAGAATTTTATCTGCTATGCGGAGATGGACAAAGGCCGGATTGTTGTCACGGCCTCCACGCAGATTCCACATATTGTGAGGCGCGTGGTCGGGCAGGCGCTCGGCATCCCCTGGGGAAAGGTGCGCGTGATCAAGCCGTACATCGGCGGCGGTTTTGGAAATAAACAGGATGTGCTCTATGAGCCGCTCTGCGCCTGGCTCTGCACGCTGGTCGGCGGCAGGCGTGTGAAGCTCGACTGCACGCGCGAGGAGACCTTCGTCTGCAATCGCGTGCGCCACGCGATCCGCGGACATATCATCTCCTTGGTGCGACCGGACGGTACTTACGCGGCGCGCAAGCTGGAGCTCTTCTCCAATCAGGGGGCCTATGCCTCCCACGGTCACAGTATCGCGGCGAAGGGCATGGGCGCGTTTCCGCAGATGTATCCCTGCCCGAATGTGGACGCGGATTCTTACACGGTATTCACGAACCGGCCCGCGGCGGGAGCCATGCGCGGCTACGGGATTCCGCAGGCGATGTTTCTCTTCGAGAGTCACACGGACGATGTGGCGAAGGCGATTGGCATGAGTCCGCTGGAGTTCCGGCAGAAGAATCTGATGCCGGTCGGTTTCACTGACGCCTTCTCAAAGAATGTCCTGTACACGGATTCCTACAATCAGTGTATTGACAAAGCGCGCGTCTACATGGACTATGACCGGAAGTATAAAGAGTATGCGCAGCAGGAAGGGCCGATCCGCAGGGGCATCGGACTTGCGGCTTTCTGGTATAATACGGCGGTCTGGCCGATCTCGCTCGAATCCTCATCCTGCCGGATGGTGCTCAATCAGGACGGTTCCGTGCAGGTACAGGTCGGAGAGACGGAGATCGGGCAGGGGGCGGATACGACCTTCACGCAGATGACGGCTGATACCCTCGGTATTCCGCTGGAAAATGTACATGTGATTTCCTGTCAGGATACGGATGTCACCCCCTTCGGCACCGGCGCCTATGCGTCCAGGCAGACCTATGTGGCGGGATTTTCCATCCACCAGACGGCATTATTATTGAAAGAAAAGATTCTGAACTATGCACACGAGCTGACGCGTATGCCGACCGCCATCCTTGATATTGTGGACGGCATGATTGTGCGGAAGACGGATTATCAGGTGCAGATGTCACTCGAGGATCTGGCGATGGAGGCGCTCTACAGCCTCTCGCACAGCGAGCATCTGACAGCGGAGAGTACCTACCAGATCAAGAGCAACGCCTACTCCTTTGGATGCACGATCGCGGAGGTGGAGGTCGATATCCCGGCCTGCCGCGCGACGCTTCTGAATGTGATCAATGTCCATGACTGCGGCCGGCTGATCAACCCGGCGCTTGCCGAGGCACAGGTGCACGGCGGTATGAGTATGGGCATCGGTTACGGCCTCTCGGAGCAGCTTCTCTTTGATGAGAAGACCGGCAGGCCGCTCAATAACAATCTGCTCGATTACAAGCTCTCGACCTTTATGGATCATCCGCATCTGGAGGCGGAGTTTGTGGAGAATTATGAACCGACCAGCGTATTTGGCACAAAGGCGCTGGGTGAGCCGCCGGTCTGCTCGGTCGCCCCGGCGATCCGCAACGCAGTGCTGCAGGCGACCGGTGTGGCGGTCAATGAACTGCCGCTGAACCCGCACAATCTGTTCCGGCGATTCCATGAGGAAGGTCTGGTATAGGGAAGGAGATATATTGTTATGTATGATATGAAAGCACTCTATGAAGCCGGGAGCGTCTCCGAAGCGATACGGCTTCTGCAGGAACACCCGGAGGCGCAGATCATCGCCGGGGGCAGCGATGTGCTCGTGCAGATGCGGGAAGGAAAGCGCGCCGGAGCGGAGCTTGTCAGCATTTACATGATCGACGCTCTGCGGGGTGTAACGATGGAAGATGACGGCACGATCCGCATCGGCTCTCTCACGAGCTTCTCGCACATTACAAAGGATCCGATTATTCAGAAGTACATCAACGTGCTTGGCGAAGCGGTTGATATGGTCGGAGGGCCACAGATCCGCAATATCGGGACGATCGGCGGGAACACCTGCAACGGCGTGACGAGCGCGGATTCCGCATCGACGCTGCATGCCTGGGATGCGATCGTCGAACTTACCGGACCGGAGGGGGTGCGCCGCACGCCGATCAAAGATTTCTACATCCGGGCCGGAAAGGTAGATTTAAAGCCTGCAGAGATTGAGACGGCGATTCTGATCCCGAAGGCGGCCTATGAGGGCTATCATGGGCACTACATTAAATATGCGATGCGCAATGCGATGGACATCGCGACGCTTGGATGTTCTGTGAATGTGAAGCTCACGGAGAATAAGGAGCGCATCGAGGATGTCCGGATTGCCTATGGTGTCGCGGGACCCGTCCCGATGCGCGCACCGCATGCGGAGGAGTACGCCCGCGGGAAGGCACTGACGGAGGAGACGATCGATGTTTTCTCAAAATCGGTGCTGGAGGATATTAACCCCAGAGACAGCTGGAGGGCGAGCAAGGCCTTCCGTGAACATATTTCCCAGGTACTGGCGGAGCGTGCGCTCCGCGAATCCATCCGTCTGGCGGGAGGTGAGATCCATGGCTGATAAGCAGTATAAACTGGTGACCTGTACAATCAACGGCGTGAAGCGTCAGACGATGGTCGATGTCCGCGCCTCGCTGACCGACATGCTGCGGAATGACTATCAGCTGACGAGTGTCAAGAAGGGCTGCGAGGTCGGCGAGTGCGGCGCCTGCAATGTGATTATTGACGGCGAATGCTACAATTCCTGTATCTATCTGGCAGTCTGGGCGGAAGGAAAAAATATCCGTACGCTTGAGAGTCTGATGGGGCCGAACGGGGAACTTTCCGATATCCAGCAGGCCTTCATCGACGAGACAGCTGTCCAGTGCGGTTTCTGTACGCCGGGCTTCATCATGAGCGCGGTCGAGATCCTGGAGAGCGGGAAAGAGTACAGCCGCGACGAACTGCGCAAGCTTCTGAGCGGGCATCTGTGCCGCTGCACCGGTTATGAAAATATTCTGAACGCGGTGGAAAAGACGATGAAAAAGAGGCTTGCAATGAATCGCGAAGTGTAATAAAATAAAATGCATGAGCAAGGGAGCTTTGTAGGAAAGACAGAGCGCCCTTTTTATGATTTTGTAAACGGAAAGTCAGGGGGAAAAGACAGATGAACTATGTAAAATATCTGCGAAAAGCAAATGAAGTAGCAGAACGCGCCTGCGCATGTGGAAATACGCCCTTTGGAGCAATTCTGGTCGATGCGGACGGACAAATTCTGATGGAGCAGGGAAATGCTGAGAAGGATTTGCATGACAAAACCGCCCATGCGGAACGGATGCTTGCGTCCAGAGCCAGTGCGGCCTATGAGCCGGATGTGCTCTGGAACTGTACCCTGTATACGACCTGTGAGCCCTGTCCGATGTGTACCGGGGCTATTTACTGGGCCAATATTGGGAAGATCGTCTACGGAATATCGGAGAGAAAGCTGTTGGAAATGACCGGCGCGGACGACAGAAATCCCACATTCAGCATGGGAGCAGACAAAGTGATCGCGGCAGGGCAGAAGGATATCGAGTTGATCGGCCCGGTGGAGGAAACGGAAGAAGAGATTGTAGCCCTGCACAGGAAATTCTGGACGTAAAGAGCGGAAGAAGGAGGATGCAGACCTTGGAAGAATTGCTGCGAATGGAACACATCAGCAAGCAGTTTGCGGGCTTTTACGCGAACCGGGATATCTGTCTTACGGTAAACCGCGGGGAGGTTCTTACGCTGCTGGGGGAGAATGGCGCGGGGAAATCTACCCTGATGAATATCCTGATTGGGCTGTATCAGCCCACAGAAGGAAAGATATTTTTTAAAGGGAAAGAAGAGCGTATTGAATCTCCCGGTCAGGCAGTTCGGCTTGGCATTGGTATGGTGCATCAGCACTTTATGCTGGTGGAGGCGATGACCGTCTTCGAAAACATTATTCTGGGAGATAAAAATTCCAGTGGAATTTTTATCGACCGGGACGCAAGACGTGCGGAGATCGAGGATCTTGCCGGGCGTTATGGGCTGGATGTGGAGCTGGACAAGCTGATTACAGAAATATCGGTTGGCGCACAGCAGCGTGTGGAAATCCTGAAAGCGCTGTATCATGGTGCGGAGCTGCTGATCTTGGACGAGCCATCTGCGGCGCTGACCGATATTGAAGTGGAGGGCCTTTTTGCCATCATACAGAAGTTGACAGAAGAGGGAAAGAGTATTATCTTCATCAGTCATAAGATGCGTGAGGTACTGCGCATTTCTGACCGCATCACGGTCCTGCGGGCCGGAGAAGTCGTCACAACGGTAAAGCGTAGTGAGACGGATGCTCAGAAGCTGGCTAATCTGATGATCGGTCATGAGCTCGCCGGTTCTCAGTATGAGAAGAAAACGAAATCAGACGGACAGACCGTACTGAAACTGAATGAGGTAAAATATCACGAACATTCCAAACATAATGGCCTCGCAGGCATCTCAATCGAGGTAAATGCAGGAGAAATCGTCGGAATCGCCGGAGTGGACGGAAATGGACAGACACAGCTGGCTCAGGTGGTCACAGGAGTGATCAGCCCGGAGCAGGGAACGTTGGAGATCAAGGGGGAGAAGATCTCTGTCAGCGATCCTTCCGCCTTTATCGGGAGGCACGTCTCCCATGTTCCGGAAGATCGCAACCTCCAGGGCTTGATCGGCGATATGCCGATCTCCGACAATCTGATACTGAAGCTGACAGATTCGGCGCAGTTCAGCCGTGGGAAGGGGCTGTTTCTGAAGAAAAAAGAGATACGTTCCTACGCGGAAAACCTGACGGAAAAATATGATATCCGCTGCACTTCGGTGGAGCAGGATGTTCGAAGCCTTTCAGGAGGAAATCAGCAGAAAGTCATCCTGGCCAGGGAGCTGGAGTCGGAACCGGAACTGCTGGTGGCGGCGCATCCCACGCGTGGACTTGATATTGGAGCCACGAGATTTGTGCACGATCAGATGATTGCCGCGCGTGACAGAGGAGTCGGCATTTTGTTGATCAGTGCGGATTTTGACGAGATACTGGAGATGTCCGATCGGATACTGGTGATGTTTGAAGGGCAGATTATGGGAGAGTTTTCCGGTGAGAATCCTCCTGTTGAGGAAATAAGCCTGGCTATGACCGGAAGATAAGGGGGTGCGACGAATGGAAAAACTTAGAAAATCTCTGACGACGTTTCTGGTCCCGCTGCTCTCCATCCTGCTGGCGTTTCTGATCGGAGCGATCATTATGGCGGGCCTGGGAGCAAATCCGCTGACTGCTATGTACGCGCTGTTCAAGGGAGCTTTTGGTACGTCGGCCAGTGTCGGGACGACGCTGAATAAGGCGGTACCCCTGATTTTTACATCCCTGTGTGCCTGTTTCGCATATAAATGCGGTGTTTATAATCTTGGCGGTGAGGGACAGTTCCTGATGGGCGCTACGACAGGATTCTGTGTGGTGCATTGCCTTGGACTGACCGGCCTGCCTGGAATTCTGGCGGCTCTGGTCACCGGAACCATTGCAGGCGGCATCTGGGGAATGCTTCCCGGTATCCTGAAGATCACCCGCGGGTTGAATGAGATGATCATCTCCATCATGCTGAATTATGTGGCAACACTGTTTATGGGCGTTATTTATACAAGCTGGATAAGGGATGCCAATATGCCTCAGACGCCCTCAGTGGACGATTCTCTGAAACTGGGAAGGGTCATTTCGGACATGCGTTTTACCTGGGCGCTGATCATCGCTTTGGCAGTAGGGCTTATTCTTTATTACTTTCTGTACTGGACATCTTCCGGCTTTAAGCTGCGTGCGGTGGGGCTGAATATGACAGCCAGTCGCTTTAACGGGTTTCCGGTGAAGCGCTATATATTGATAAGCTTCATTGTTTCCGGCGCGATCGCAGGACTTGGCGGCGCATCAGATCTTCTCGGTACGCAGTACCGGCTGATCAATGGCTATGGCTCCGGATATGGTTTTGATGGCGTGGCGATTGCGTTGATTGGACAGCTGCACCCGATTGCGACGATTATTGTGGCGATTTTCTTTGCGGCACTTCGGGTCGGCTCGACTTCCATGCAGGTATCGACCGGCGTTCCTACGAGTGTTTCCGATATCATTCAGGCACTGGTCATCGTGTTTTCTGTTGCCGGAATGGCGCTGACAAAGCTTCCGGAATTTGAGGCGTTCCGTCTGCGTCTTTTCTCTAAAAAGGGAAAGGAGGAAGTGAACGCATGAGTATATCTTTTGTCACCAATCTTATTCTGGCGGCCATCCGCATGGCAGTTCCGCTGCTGTTTATCGCACTGGCAGAACTCTATTCAGAGCGGGCAGGCATGGTCAATATCGGCCTGGAAGGTCTGGCCACTGTGGGTGCGCTGGCCGGTTTCATGCTGACTTATCTCACCGGAAATACATGGCTCGGAATTCTCTGCGGCGCGCTGGCCGGTATTCTGATCAACATGATTTATGCCTATGCGACAGTGACGCTCTGTGCGAACCATACGGTTTACGGTATGGCAATCAATCTATTGGCACCTGCGCTTGCTTCGTTTATCTATCGCGTGTATTTCGGGGAGGGCAGCTCGCTGATGCAGATCACGCTGATGCAGGGGATCGGTATTCCGGTGCTCAAGGACATTCCATTTTTGGGCACGCTGCTGTTCAATCAGACGCCGATGGTTTATCTTGCAGTCGCACTGGTGATCTTCACGGGCATTTTCTTCGGAAAAAGTAAGGCAGGCCTGAATTATAAGGCAGTTGGCGAGTATCCGAAGGCTGCAGCGACGCTTGGCATACCGGTGATCCGGACTAAGTATCTCTCCTGCGTTATCTGCGGTGCGCTTGCCGGGATCGGGGGAGCTTACCTCACGACCTGCTATTCCACGACCTATACGGAAGGGATTGTCTCGGGCCGCGGGTTTATCGCCCTGGCTGCTGTGATTTTCGGCCGCTGGACGGGCGGCGGCGTGTTGTTGGCCTGCCTGTTCTTCGGCTTCTGTGACGCACTGCAGATTCGTCTTCAGGTTCTGAATATAGGGATTCCGTATCAGTTTTTCCAGATGATTCCCTATGTAGCTACCATTCTTGTGCTGACCGTTGTCGGTTCCCGGAAGGCGGGACCGCAGGCAAACGGTAAGCCCTATCGGAAGGAAGAACGCTGATCGGTAATAACCGGTATTCCGGTTGTTATATAAACTATTTTAAAGGAGGAACTTATTATGATGAAGAAAGCACTATCTGTTCTGCTGGCGCTCACAATGGCGCTTGGCCTTGCAGCCTGCGGCTCATCCTCGTCTTCGTCGACGGAGGAGGCATCTTCCGCAGAGACGGAGGAAGCGACCGTGGAGGAGGGCGAGGAAGCCTCTGAGTCAGATTCTGCAGCAACCTACAAGGTTGCGTTTATCCTCAACTCCAGTATCAACGACGGTGGATGGGGAACAGCCTGCTACAGTGAACTGGTTGCTGCGTGTGATGCAAATCCGGACTGGGAGATGTCCTATACAGACAGTCTTTCACAGGATGGCTATTATGACGCGATGGTCGCATACTGTAATGAAGGCTTTGACCTGGTATACGCTCCAGGCGGAGAGTACACGGACGCAGTGCTGCAGGTAGCTGAGGAGTATCCGGATGTGGCCTTCGCACTGCTGAACGGTTCTGAGGATACGCCGGCAGATGCGGTGAATGGCAATGTTACCTCGCTGCTTCCTGATGCGGAACAGATCGGCTGGATTGCCGGCGCGCTGGCGGGGCTGATGAGCGAGACCGGCACGATTGCCTTTATCGGCGGCATGGAGCTGACGACAACGCTCCAGAAATATACGGGTTTCTGCGAGGCGGCTTCTTATGTTGCTGAGCAGGAGGGTAATACGATTACAGCGCTGGACGCTGTCTATGCGAATTCCTATGACGACTCTTCCAAGGGTATTGAGTTTGCGAACGCCATGATCGAGCAGGGGGCGGATGTATTCTTTGGCGATGCCTCTGCGGTGGATTCCGGAGCGCGCCAGGCGATTGATGAGTATAATACCGCGCAGGGCGAGGTTACGGTTTATGATATCGCACAGCCGGCGGATTATCTGGGGCAGAACGAGTGCATTATCGGTTCTCAGGTTACGGACAATTCTTCTCTGATTGCTCTGTGCTTTACCGCGATTGAGGAAGGGACCTTTGGCGGCGAGGTTCTTTACGGCAATCTGCAGAACGGTGTCCTGTATGCGGGAGAGCTGAGTGATCTCGTTCCGGAGGATGTGCAGGAGAAATACGCCGACTACATCCAGCAGATGATTGACGAGACATTTATGCAGTAAAAACGGTTTCGGAAGAAAAAACGCTGCGGGTTCTGAGAATATGGCCCGCAGCGCTTTTTACTTTCGCAGCAGTTTGATTGGGAGGTTTTTCTGAATGAAAACATTAAAGATCAAGAATGTTGCGCAGCTTGTCACCTGCGACGACAAGGACCGAATTCTGAAGGACGTGGATATCTATATTGAGGACAACGTCATAAAGGCGATAGGCCATTGCTCTGATATCCGGGCGGACGAGGTGATCGACGCCTCCCACATGTTGTGCTATCCGGGACTTATCAACACGCACCATCATCTGTATCAGCAGTTTTCACGTAATCTGCCCCAGGTGCAGAACCTGGAGCTGTTCGACTGGCTGAAGGCGCTTTATGAGATCTGGAAAAATCTTGATACAGATGTGGTACGCCTTTCTTCTCTGACCGGAATGGGAGAGTTGATGAAGCATGGATGTACGACCTGCTTTGACCATCACTACGTGTTTCCGGCGGGCGCGGGAGATCTGATCGGTGCGCAGCTTGAGGCGGCGAAAGAGCTGGGGATTCGTATGCAGTGTTCCCGCGGCAGCATGGATCTGAGCGTCAAGGACGGCGGCCTTCCGCCTGACAGTGTTGTGCAGACCGTTGACGAGATCATGAAGGATTCGATGAAGCTGATCGAGACGTACCATGACGCTTCCTTTGGCTCCATGCAGCAGATTGCCTTGGCGCCGTGCTCGCCGTTTTCGGTCTCCGCGGATCTTCTGCGGGAGAGCGCACGGCTGGCGCGGCAGTATGGCGTACGGCTTCACACGCATCTCTGCGAGACGAAGGATGAAGAAAATTACATGCTCGAGCGAGAGGGCCTGCGGCCGCTGGCCTTCATGGAGACGCTCGACTGGGTCGGCAGCGATGTCTGGTATGCCCATGGAATTCATTTTAATGAAGAAGAACTGAAGCTCCTGGCGCAGACCGGCACCGGAGTCTGCCACTGTCCGGTTTCCAATATGAAGCTCGCGAGCGGTATCGCGCGGATTCCGGAGATGCTCGCGCTGGGCGTGCCGGTCGGGCTGGGCGTTGACGGCTCGGCGTCCAATGACGGTTCCAGCCTGATGGAGGAGATGCGCATTGCCTATCTGCTTCACCGACTGAATTCCAGCAAAGCGGCGCCTTCCGGATATGATATCCTGAAAATCGCGACCAGGGGAAGCGCCAGGCTGCTGGGGAGGGACGATATCGGATCACTGGAAGTCGGCAAATGCGCGGACCTGTTCCTGATCGATGAGCGTCGTCTGGAGCTGGTCGGCTCCTGCTATGACGCGGGCTCCGTGCTGGCCACGGTGGGCGTACGCGGCCCGGTAGACTGCACGATTGTAAACGGAAGGGTCGTTGTCAGGGACGGAAAGCTTGTCGGTATCGATGAGGAGGAAACAGCGCGGGCCGCGCAGGCGCGTTGCGACCGCTACCTGGCATAGGGCTGCAGCCCCGATTTTTTTCTTGCTATCATTCTGAAAGTCTGCTATAACCCGAGTTTGCCACTTATAGAGACTGAAAAAGGAGCCTGAGACGGCT
>JAJPXQ010000109.1 GCA_021205385.1 Lachnospiraceae bacterium
CAAATTGGGAACCGGCAACTTGCACAATTTTTGAAGCCGAATTTGTAATAAATTTACAAAAATACAATTTATAGTTGAAATTTTATTTCACCGGGAGTATAATTCAGGTATCAAAAAAGGAAAGGAAATTTGACTATGAACATGAGAGCAGTGGTTCTGGAAGGACCGAACAAGTTTCATGCAGTTTCCGACTATCCAAAGCCGGAGATCACTGATGGCGAGATGCTTCTGAAGATGGAGCGCGCCGCGATCTGCGGGACAGACATTCGTATTCTCGAAGGAAAGAAGACGAAGGATGTCCGCTATCCGTCCGTTATCGGCCATGAGATGTGCGGTACGATCGTGGAGATCGCAGACGGAGTAGAAGGATTCGCGATTGGAGACAAGGTTGCGATCGCGAACGTGATTCCCTGCGGCTGCTGTCCGATGTGCCGGATGGGCCGTGAGAATGTCTGCATGAACCGTCAGGCGATCGGCTATGAGTTTGATGGCGGTTTCGCTGAATATGTACGTATTCCGCAGGTTGCGATCCGCAGCGGCAACGTCGTGAAGCTTCCGGAGCATGTGACCTTCGCAGAGGGCGCTGTGATCGAGCCCCTGTCCTGCTGCCTGCGCGGACAGCGCAATGCGGGCGTAAAGTTCAATGACAACGTTCTGATCGTTGGCGCAGGCCCGATCGGCCTGATGCACGTGATGCTTGCAAAGGCGGCCGGAGCGCGCAGAGTCATCGTCAGCGAGCTGAACGAATATCGCAGAGGCAAGGCTCTGGAGTGTGGTGCCGATATCGTGGTTGACTCCACGAAGGAAGATCTGGAGCAGATTGTGATGAGAGAGACGAAAGGCATCGGCATGGATGTTATCATCATGGCGATCGGCGTACCGTCTCTGGTGACCCCGACGATCAAGCTTGCCCGCAAGGGTGGCGCGGTCAGCCTCTTTGCAGGATTCACGAAGGGCGTGATGGCTGACCTGGATCCGAACATCATCCATTACAACGAGCTGATCGTGACCGGTTCCAGCGCTTACAAGCGTCAGGATTATCTGGATGCGTCGGAGATGGTGATTAACGGATATCTCGATCTGAAGCCGATCATCACTCATACATATAAGATCGAAGATTTCCAGGCGGCTTATGAGATGAACAAGAGCGGCGCCGGCCTGAAGATCGAGATCGAGCCCTGATAAGGGAACGCACTGGTTCACAGGAGTCGATAAGGACTCTTAATAAAATAAATAAAAGAGGAGAGAAAGAAAATGGCATTATTAGGCAAAGAAGTGAGAATGAGCAGACTGGTAAATCCGAAGAGCAACAAGATGATGGCGATCACGGTTGACCATGCGATTTCCAGAGGAATCGCTCCGATGACCGGTATCCAGGATGTGCAGACCGCTATTGACAAGATCGTCGCCGGCAGACCGGACGCTATGACGATGACCGGCCCGATCGCGGAGCGCTGCCTCGCAAAGCATGCTGGCAAGGTTTCCCTGCTCTGCAAGATTTCCAGCTACTCTCCGGTGTCTCCGACTTCTGACATCGTATTCGGCAGCGTGGATTCTGCGATTGCTCTTGGCGCGGATGCCGTATCCATGGGCGCGATGACCCTGGGCGATTTCCAGAATGAGCAGTTCGAGGCGATCGGCAAGGTTGCTCTGGAGTGCCGCCTGAAGGGAATGCCGCTGATCGGACATATCTATCCGAAGGGAGAGAGCGTACCGGCTGATAAGAGAACCGCATGGGAGAACATCGCATACTGCGTGAGAAGTGCCTGCGAGCTTGGCATGGATATCGTGAAGACGACCTACACCGGTGATCCGGAGTCCATGGCGAAAGCGATCTCCTGCGTACCGTCCAGCTTCCGTGTTGTGATTCAGGGCGGTGATGCCTGCAAGACGCTTGACGACTATCTGAACATGACCTACGATGCAATGCAGTGCGGCGTCGGCGGCGTTACGATGGGCCGTTTTGTCTGGGATTACAAGGATGTGACGGCGCTTGTGATTGCGCTTCGCTACATCATCCATGAGGGCTATACGCCGAAGCAGGCGAAAGAGCTTCTGGCACAGCTTGAGAACGACAAGAATTACGATCAGTTCTGATTTGTAAACAGCATAAAGGAGTTACAGATTGGAAGGGAAATATCTGCTGGGGGTCGATGTAGGGACCTCCAGTATCAAGACAGCGATCATCGATGAGAACGGAAAGGTACTGGGCATCACGGCCGGAACATACCGCCTGATCCAGGAGAATCCGGGATGGCAGCAGATTGACACGGATGATCTGTGGAGAGCCTACCTCGAGTGCATCGGCAAGCTGAAGCTGGAGCTGAAGCTGGATCTTGGGCGGATTGCGGGGATCGGTATCTCCTGCCTCTGTCCCGGGCTCGCGGCTTTTGCAAAGGATGGGAGTGTGCTGGTAGATCCGATCATTTATTCGGATCAGAGGAGCGTGGCGGAAGCCGAGGAGATCAAGGCAGCGGTCGGAGAAGAGCGGCTGTTCGAGATCACGGCGAACAACGTGATGGCGGGAGCCATGTCCGGTACTTCCATGCTGTGGGTAAAGAAGCACCTGCCGGAAGTCTATGAGAAGGTGTACTGCTTTGGACATGTAAATACGCTGATGGCGGTGCGCATGACCGGCAATTTCGCGATTGACTATTCCAATGCTTCTTACACCAGTCTGTTTGAAACGAGAGGCGGTTACCGCTGGTCCGATGAGCTGTGTGAGAAAATCGGGATCGAGAAGGATAAGCTGCCGCCGCTGCTTCACTCGCACGACGTTGTCGGGGAGCTGAACGCGGAAGATCTGATCGGCGTCGGGATACCGAAAGGGATTCCGGTCGTGATCGGCGGAGGCGACACGGCCTGTGCGTCCCTGGCTACCGGCGTGATTCGTTCGGGAGATGTCTGCGAGTCGGTGGGTACGACGAATGTGCTGACCGTCTGTGTGACGGAGCCGAAGTTTGACCGCGGCTTTATCAATCGGTGTCATGTGGTGGACGACGCCTGGATCTATCAGGGCGCGCTGTCACACACGGGTGCGTCGCTGCGCTGGCTGCGCGACGAGTTCTGCCAGGACCTGAAGATGGCGTCGGAGGCGCTTCATGAGAACACCTACGACATGATGACGGGTATGGCGGACAGGCATTCGATCCCCGGAGCGGGCGGTATCGTATTCCTGCCCTATATGCTGGGAGAGAGAAGCCCGATCTGGGATTCCTACGCCAGAGGCGTTTTCTTCGGAGTATCGCTGGACAGCCACAGAGAGGATTTCATCCGGGCGGTCCTGGAGGGCGCGGCCTACGGGCTGAAGCAGCTCTGCGAACTTGCAGAGAACGTGACGGGGAACCCGATCAAAGAGTTCCGCGCGATCGGCGGAGGCGCAAAGAGTGCAGTCTGGTCACAGATCAAGGCGGATGTTACCGGAAAGAATATCATCGTCCTGGAAGTGAACGACATGGCGCCTGTGGGGGCAGCCCTGCTGGCGGGAGTAGCGGTGGGATGTTTCCGGGACGTGTATGAGGCTTCGGACAGCATTGAAAAGAGCGTTTACCGCAGATTTGACAGCCGCCGTGATGACGATGAGATTTATGCGAAGCGGTTCCGCACCTACAAGGAGCTCTATCCGCGGCTGAAAGAGCTTTACCGTTCGAACAGTTAAAAAACCAGAAAAAAGGAAGCAGATCTATCATGAATAAAGAGACGATCACAAAAACCCTGACAGACTTATTTTCACTGGAGGACAAGGTCATCCTGATGACTGGCGCCGCAGGCGCGATCGGAAGTGAGATTGCGAAGTGCTATGCAAATCTTGGCGCAAAGGTTGTCATTGCTGATTTCAATGAAGAAGCTATGGCGGAGGTCAAACAGGAGATTGACGCCGCAGGCGGCGAGAGTACCTGTATGAAGCTTTGCCTGCCGGATGAGGATTCCATCGAGGAGGTCGTGAACGGGACGATCGAGAAATATGGTCGTATTGACGTACTGGCGAATATCGCAGGAATCAACAAGCGTACGCTGATGACGAACGGTGCGGAGGAGACTTTTGACCGGATCATCGGTGTGAACCTGAAGGGCTCATACCTCATTTCGATCAGCGTTGCGAAGAAGATGATTGCGCTGAACGAGACGCTCCCGGAGGAGCAGAAAGTTCATCTGTCCATCATCAACGTGGCGTCCTACAACTCTGTCATGATGCTCGGCGGAAACTCTGTATACGGCATGAGCAAGAGCGGCGTCGCGGCCATGACGAGGAGCCAGGCGATTGAGTGGGCGAAGTATGGTTTCCGCTCCAACGCACTGACGCCGGGCCATATCAGCACGAAGCTGACGACCCAGCTCTGGGACGATCCGTATTACAGCAAATACATGCTCGACCGCATTGCCATGGCGCGGCCCGGCTATCCGGAAGATATGCTCGGCATGAGCGTGCTTCTGGCTTCGGACGCTTCGGCTTACATGTCGGGACAGCTCTGTATTGTGGACGGCGGCTGCCTTGCCGGCGGTCAGCCCTGGGAAATCTGATTTCCCACTATCAGGATTCCTTCGCCTCTCCTTCATGAAGAGCGCGTTGAGAAAAAATAAAATATCTATGGAGGATGAAAAACATGAAGAAGAAACTTGTTGCACTTGCCCTGGTTGCAGCCATGGCGATCTCCACGGTAGCCTGCGGAAGCAGCTCCAGTTCCAGTTCCAGCTCGGATTCCAGCACCACCACGACGGAAGAGTCGACGGATGACGCGGAAGAGGCTGAGGAGAGCACGACGACCTCGAGTGCGGATGCAGTTAAGCTGAACCTGTCGGTTCCGGATTCGTCCAGTTCTTCGATTTGTGTTGCGGCGGAAGAGTTTGCGGCACAGCTGAATGAAAAGTCCGAGGGACGCCTTGAAGTGACGGTTTATCCGGACGGCTCTCTGTATGGCGGCGACGCGACGGCTGCTGTTACGACGATGCAGAGCGGCGGTATTGACATGCTCTGCCTGGCGACGAGCTGGTATGCTTCCTTTGATGATTCTTTCAACATGATCAATGTTCCGTATCTGTTCGAGAGCGTTGACGAGGAGCAGGCTTATATCAACGATGAGTCCTCTCAGGCGATGTGGGATGCCGTTGAGGGCATGGGCGTGAAGTTCCTTGCGGCCTGGACCCGTTCCTTCCGTATGACCACGAACAACCTTCGTCCGATCACGATGCCGGAGGATTTCGAGGGCATGGTGCTTCGTACCCCGAGCAACCAGATCTATGAGGTGTTCTTTGGCGAGGGCTGCGGCGCGAACGTGACCCCGATGAGCTTCTCCGAGGTATACACGGCTCTGCAGACCGGCACGATCGACGGTCAGGAGAACCCGGCGGATGTTCCGTACTCCAGCTCCTTCTATGAGGTGCAGGATTACATTTCCGCGACGAACCACATCGGTGAAGCCTGGGTTGTGGGCATGAACCCGGATAAGTTCAATTCTCTGGATGCAGATCTTCAGGAGCTGATCGTCGAGACCGCTCAGGAGATGCAGCAGTGGAAGAAGGACTACGACGAGGAGACCGATCAGGCGGACATCGACTATATGGTCGAGCAGGGCATGGAGTACAACGAGCTGACCGAGGAAGGCTTCGCAGCGTTCAAGGCTGTGTCCGAGTCCCTGTATGATGAGTTCAAGGCGATCGTGAACAACGATGACCTCTGGGATGCGACCATCGCCTTCACGGAGAGCTATACCGAGTAAAATTCATAAGGAAACAGTCCTTTCAGGACAATTGAATGTGTAAAAAGGAGCGGCGGGGAACTGACGCCGCTCCTTTTCTACTCAGACTTGGGAAAGGCAGGTAAATGTATTGGAAAGGAAACGCAAAGAAACACCTTTTAACAAACCCTTCGATATTATCGAAAAGGTAGAGCTTGCGTTCGGAGGAGCAACCCTGGCAATTCTGTTTGTCATCGTCCTGCTGCAGATTGTCAGCAGATTGCTGAATATCAAGCTCACCTGGTCAGAAGAGGCTACGCGCTTCTTCTTCCTCTGGATGATGTGGATCTCCGTGGGAACCGGATTCAACCACTGTGAATCTTCCCGCGTGACAGTGTTTGTGAATATGATGCCGAAGGTCGTGCAGAAGATCTGCCACGCACTGTATTACATTGCGAGCGGGGCTCTGTTCCTCGTCATGGTCGTCGTGGGCTGGCAGAATGCGATGCAGCAGCTGGCGATGGGCGAGATGGGAAGCGCGTTCCGCGTGCCGATGTGGCTTGTGGGTATCGCTGTTCCGATTGGTGCTGCGATCGGCATTCTCGGCCTTGTCAATACTGGACTGACGGAGTCCTGGCGTCTGACGACGACGGCGGAGCAGCTGGAGGCGGATGCGCTGGTCGAAAAGGCGAAGGCAGAATTCGCTGAAGAGAATACACAGAAGGAAGGGGGCGATGAGCAGTGAGTGTGAGTATCTTTATCCTGTTATGTTTTGCGGTGCTGATGGTGCTCGGCATTCCGGTAGCGGTATCCCTCGGTAGCGCCAGTATTCTGGGAATCCTGTTCTATAATACGTCCTCGGTCGCAGCTGCGGTCAAGCTGATGTATTCCTCGATGAACAGTTTTACGATGGTTGCCGTACCGTTGTTCTTCCTGGCCGGCGTCCTGATGGAGAAGGGCGGCGTCGCGCAGCAGATCTTTGATTTCTGTCAGGATCTTGTGGGATGGATTCACGGCGGTCTTGGTCATGTGAACATTCTGACCAGTATCCTTTTCGCCGGTATGAGCGGTTCTTCCGTGGCGGACGTTGGTTCAATCGGAGCGCTCTGTGCGAACGCCATGATCCGTTATGGCTATCCGGCACCTTATTCCTGGGCGACAACGCTGACGAGTTCCATGCTGGCGACGGTCATCCCTCCCTCGATTCTGATGGTGGTTGCGGCTTCCGTGGGCCAGGTCTCCATGGGGCAGGCGCTGTTCGCGGGGATTATCCCGGGCGTGATTCTCGGCCTCATCATGATGATTTACAACTATTTCTACTGCAAGAGACACGGTATTGGACACCGCGTGACATTTAATTTAAGAAGGCTGGCGAAGAGCTTCATCCGTGCGCTTCCGGCGTTGATGGTTGTCGTTATCCTGCTGGGTGGTATGTACAGCGGATTCTTTACCGCGACTGAGGCGGCTGCGATCTGTGTGGCTTACGTGCTGATTATCTCGAAGTTCGTGTATAAGAAGCTGCATATGTCTGATCTCCCGGATGTCTTCATGTCGGTTGCGAAGAACACCGGTACCGTGCTCTTCGTCGCGATCACGGCGAAGCCGGCCGGCACGATCTTCACGCTGGACGGATTTCCGACGATGGTGGCGAATGCAATCACCAGCATTTCTACCAATCCGACGATCGTCATGCTGCTGATCTTCTTCCTGCTGATCATCATCGGCATGGTCATGGATGCGACGGCTGCAATCTACATCTTCCTGCCGATCCTGCTGCCGACCGCCACCTCTGTGGGAATCTCCCCGCTGTTCTTTGTGGTGTTCATGGTTATCGCACTTGGTTTCGGACTGATCACACCGCCTGTCGGCGTCTGCCTGTACGCTGCGGTCAATGTGTCAGGTCTGCCTATGGAGAAGCTGTCAAGAGCTCTGGTCCCCTGGCTGATCCTGATGATCGTGGGACTGATTCTCTTTATTCTGTTCCCGCAGCTGATCACAGTGCCGATCACCTGGCTGTTTGGTTAATATCAGCTACATAAAATAAAATGGATAGGGAGGGGCTCCGGTGTATGTTAGTGCGCCGGAGTTCCTTCTTTTTCGCCCATGGCAAAGTTGATTGACAAAGCCGGACAAGAAAGTTATGATAGTAACGGACTTAAGACCGGGAGGAAGACAAGATATGTTTGAAGGAAAGAAAGTTTTGTTCAGCGGGATGCAGGCGACCGGAAATCTGACGCTGGGAAATTATCTGGGGGCGCTGCGCAACTGGGTGAATCTTTGTGATGAATATGAATGCTTTTACAGTGTGGTTGATCTGCACTCGATCACGGTCCGCCAGGATCCGGCGACGCTTCGGAAGCGCGCGCGCAGTCTGCTGATGATTTATATTGCGGCAGGGATCGACCCGGAGAAGAACTGCCTGTATTATCAGTCGCATGTGTCCGGCCACGCGGAGCTGGCCTGGATTCTGAACTGCTTTACCTATATGGGCGAGCTGAACCGGATGACGCAGTTCAAGGATAAGTCTGCGAAACATGCGGACAATATCAATGCAGGTCTTTTCACCTACCCGGTACTGATGGCGGCGGATATTCTGCTTTATCAGGCGGATGTTGTGCCGGTTGGTATTGACCAGAGGCAGCATCTGGAGATCACACGTGACATCGCCCAGCGTTTCAACGCGATTTACGGCGATGTGTTCACGGTGCCGGAGGGCTATTATGGGAAGGTCGGTGCGAAGATTATGAGTCTGCAGGATCCTTCGAAGAAGATGTCCAAATCCGACGAGAATCCGAACGGCTCGATTTATCTGATGGATGACCCGGATACGATCATGCGCAAATGCAAGCGTGCGGTGACGGACTCCGAGGCACAGATCCTCTACCGGGATGAGCAGCCGGGTATCAAGAATCTGATCGACATTTACAGCGCCTGTACGTCGAAGACGCCCGATGAAGTGGTGAAGGAATTTGACGGAAAGGGCTACGGTGAATTCAAGATGGCCGTGGGCGAGGCGGTGGTCAGCGTGTTGAAGCCGCTGCAGCAGCGCTATGCGGAGCTGGAGAAAGATAAGGGATATATTGACGGAATCATCAAGGCGAATGCTGAGAAGGCATCTTATGTATCGTCGAAGACGCTGCGCAAGGTGCAGCGCAAGGTAGGCTTCCCGGATCGGGTGCGCTGAAGGTGCGCGGTCAGCCGGCGTCCGGATGGCGTTCACGAAGGGAGAAGACACAGCCGCAGTAATCCTGCCGGTAGAGTCCGTACTCCCTGGACAGTTCGATGGAGCGCTTGTAGCCGTCCCGCTTCTTGAAATCATTCGGGAGCCAGGTAAGGCCGTATTCCGTGGCCAGCGATTCACCGATTTCGTTGAGTTTATCCGCATTTTTCAGGGGACTGATGGACAGGGTTGTGGCGAAGTAGTCACAGCCCTTTTCCTTTGCTGTTTTTGCTGCTTCGGTGAGACGCAGACGGTAGCAGCGGAAGCAGCGCTCGCCGCCCTCCGGCAGGGACTCCAGTCCCTTCGCGCAGGCGTAGAAATCCTCCGGGCGGTAATCGCCTTCCAGAAATTCGACCGGGTGCCGCGTCGGAAGCTCCCGGATCAGCCGCTGCTGCTCCTGCACCCGGCAGCGGTATTCACTCTCCGGGTAGATGTTCGGATTGTAATAGAGCAGCGTGATCCGGAAATATTCTGTCAGGTATTCCAGCACATAGCTGCTGCAGGGCGCGCAGCAGCTGTGCAGCAGGAGCGTCGGGACGGTTCCGGATTCCTGTATATGCTTAAGTTCTTTATCCAGTTCTTTCTGGTAATTGCGTCGGTTCATGCCGGTTCTGCCTTCTTTGAATTTCAATCTTTATAAATATAGTATAGATGACCGGAAAAGTAAATTGCTTTTTTGTTGTCATATGGTAAAATGGGCTTAGTGAACGATTGGAACAGAAGGAGGAAGAAGATGGAAACTGTTACATGCCTGAAGACAAGGAGAAGCATTCGTAAATATAAGGAAGAGAAGGTCCCGCGCAGTCTTGTGGAGGAGATTATCGAGATCGCTTGCTACGCGCCGACCTGGAAAAACAGCCAGACGCCGGGATATGTTGTTGTGGACAGTCCGGAGCTGAAGGAGGAGATCGCGGAGCACGGCGTGATGGGGCATGCGAATAACGCCAGGATGATCCGCACGGCTCCGGCGCTTGTCATCCTGACCTATGAAACGGGTATCTGCGGTTATAATGCGGATGACTCTTTCTCTACATCGAGAGGAGCGGCATGGGAGTCCTTTGATGCGGGCATTGCCTGCCAGACCTTCTGCCTGACAGCCTGGGAGAAGGGCCTTGGCACCTGCATCATGGGCATGTTTGAAGAAGCGCAGGTGGCAAAGATCCTTGAGCTTCCGGAGGGGAAACGGGTAGCGGCGCTGATCGCACTCGGTTACCCGGATGAGGAGCCGAATGTTCGCCCGCGCAAGGATGTGGGAGAGCTGCTGAGCTTTCGCTGAGAGGACCCGGGTATGGAAAATCAGAGACTGAGTCGAGTGAGAAATTTTCTGGAGGAACGCGGCTGGAAATATCAGTACACGGAGGAGGACGGTTGCGGGAGCCTTGATTTCGACTACCGGGGCGTGCCTTACCACGTCTGGGAGTACGAGGAAGAAGGCGTGCGGGGCGTGGAGACGAACCTGCGGCACGGAGGCCGCCAGGAGGAGATCGGCGGCGACTACGAGGCAGAGATTCTGGAAATCATGAAGGACTGGCACTAGATAACAGAAAAATCCCGGAATTCCATGTTTGCAGAATTCCGGGATTTTATAGCGGAGACGATGGGATTCGAACCCATGAGCCCCGAAGGACTACCTGATTTCGAGTCAGGCCCGTTATGACCACTTCGATACGTCTCCTCATAATTCCGTCGGCGCCTGAATACCGCCGACTGCTGTATTCTATCACAGATTCTGAAAGAATGCAATCATGAAAAAACAGTTTTCGCTCTGTTGGAATTTTTCTGTCGGATTGACAGATAAATTGTGGCGTGTTATTCTTTTAACAGTGACGAAAACTGACCTTCATGGTAAGTGTTTTCCTCTGTACCTGTGGAAGAGAGAGAAAGGGTTACAGAGTCGCATAGAAAAGAAAAGGAGAAGGATGTCATATGAGCAGTAAGACATTTCACGGCGGCGTACACCCTGTCGAGGGAAAAGAGTACGCGCGGGACGTCGCTTTTCGCCCATTGCTGCCGAAGGGGGATATGGTATTCCACCTGAATCAGCACATCGGAAAGCCGGCGAAGCCGGTCGTCGCGAAGGGCGACCCGGTACTGGCAGGGCAGGTGATTGCCGAGGCGGACGGTTTCGTCTCCGCGAACATCGTGAGCTCGTGCTCCGGAACGGTCAAGGCGATTGAAAATCGGAGAAACGTACTCGGCACTTCCGATTTGTCGATCGTGATTGAGAATGACGGTGCGTATACGCTCGCGGAGGGCGTTGGTGTGGAGACCGATTACACGACGCTTGGCAATCAGGAGATTCTCGACCGGATCAAGGCGGCCGGAGTCATCGGCATGGGCGGTGCAGGCTTTCCGACGCATGTAAAGCTGATGCCGAAGAAGCCTGAGGAGATCAAATATGTGATTGCGAACGGCGGCGAGTGCGAGCCCTACATCACCTGCGATGACCAGCTGATGCGGACTTATCCCAGGGAGATCGTCACAGGACTTAAGGTTATGCTGCGTCTGTTCCCGAACGCGGAGGGCGTGGTGCTGATCGAGGACAACAAGCCGGAGGCGATCGCAGCGATGGAGAAGGCCTGCGCGGGTGAGGAAAAGATCCGCGTGATGAAGGCAGAAGCGAAATACCCGCAGGGCGGCGAGCGTGCGATCATGACGGTTGTGGCCGGAAAGCATATCAAGCTCGGCATGCTGCCGGCGGATGTGGGCTGCGTGGTCGACAATGTGGCGACGGTTCATGCGATCTATCGGGCGGTCTGCAAGTCGGAGCCCTCGATGGAGCGTGGATTCACGGTCTCAGGAGACGGCGTGAAGGCGCCCTGCAATCTGATGGTAAAGATCGGAACAGGTCTTGAGGAAGTGCTCGAGGCGGCAGGCGGTTTCAAGGACGGCGTGGAACCGGAGAAAATCATCTGCGGAGGCCCGATGATGGGCTTCGCGATGCCGGATCTTTCCGCAGCCGTCTGCAAGAATAATAACGCGCTGACGGTGCTGGTGGAGGATCCGGTGGCCGAGGCGCAGGAACAGCAGACGGCCTGTATTCGCTGCGGGCGCTGCGCGCAGGTATGTCCGCTCGGACTGACGCCGCAGATGATGGCCGAGGCGGCAGAGCGTAAGAATTACGAGCGTTATGAGAAGAAGCTGTACGGACTGGAGTGTATTGCATGTGGTTCCTGTACCTTTATCTGTCCGGCGAAGAGACCACTGATGCAGCTGTTCAAGCAGGCCAAGGCGGAGATCACGGCCGCAAAGAGAAAGTAAAGGGGGAGGACAAAAAATGAGTAAATTATACAATGTTTCCTCCAGCCCACATGTGAGGAGCAAGCTGACGACAGGCAGCGTCATGCTGGACGTGATCCTGTGTCTCATGCCGGCGACCGTGATGGGGATCTGGCATTTCCGGCTGCAGGCGGTTCTGGTGATCCTGATGTCGATCGTCACGGCGACCCTGACCGAGTTTGTCTTCGATTACATAGCGGGCAGGGAAAATACATTGAAGGATGGAAGTGCGGTGCTGACTGGACTTCTGCTGGCCTTATGTCTTCCGGCGGGCGTGCCGCTCTACATTCCTTTCGCAGGTGCGCTGTTTGCAGTCCTGATTGTCAAGTGCTTCTTCGGCGGTCTGGGACACAACTTTATGAACCCGGCGCTGGGCGGCCGCTGCTTCCTGCTGATCTCCTTCAGTGGGATTGTGACGAATTACGCGGTCGACGGCTACAGCTCGGCGACGCCTCTTGCGCAGATGGCGGAGGGAACGGCGGTGAGCGTGACGCAGATGCTGATCGGAAATACGAGCGGCGTCATTGGAAATTCCGTTGCGGCGCTCTTTATCGGCGGGCTGATCCTCTGGGCAATGGGAGGCATTACCTTTGAGATTCCGGTCGCGACGCTGGTATCCTTTGCAGCTTTTATTGCGATTTTCGGCGGACAGGGTTTTGACCCGGTCTTCATCCTTGCGCATATCGCGGGCGGCGGCATCGTGATGGCGGCCTTCTTCATGGCGACCGACCCGGTCACGAGCCCGGTTACTTCGACAGGACAGCTTTTGTTCGGTATTCTGATCGGCGTCCTGAGCGGGGTGTTCCGCATCTTCGGCAGCGCGGCGGATTCCGTCAGCTATGCGGTCGTCATTTCCAATATGCTTGTGCCGCTGATTGATGAGGTTACGGTGCCGGTTCCCTACGGCCTGCGGAAGCAGAAAGAGGAGTCTGCAGATGGAAAGAAGAGCTTCCCGATTCCGAAGGCCGCTTTGATCCTGTTCGCGATCACGTTGATCGCGGGCGTGGCCTTAAGCGGTGTGTACGGCATGACAAAGGATACGATAGAGGCGCAGAACCTTGCGGCGAGTGTGGCCTCCTATCAGGAGGTCTGTCCGGACGCGGTGAGCTTTGAATACGATGACGCGATCAGCGCGGCGGTCGAGTCGCTGGACGGCGAGGTATATGGCGAGGACTTCGGCAGGGCCTATATCAATGAGATGGTGGTTGGCTACGACGCCTCCGGTAATATCGTCGGTTATGTGATCAGCGCGACGAGCGGGGATGGTTATGACGGAAATATCACGCTGTCCATCGGCATTTCAGCGGACGGCACGGTGAACGGCATCTCCTTCACGGAACTGAATGAGACAGCCGGTATGGGGATGCTCTGTGACGAGGATGACTTCAAGAGCCAGTTCGCAGGGGTCAATACCGACCAGTTTACTTTAAATAAATCCGGTGGTTCCACGGTGGATAACGAGATCGATTCGGTGTCCGGCGCTTCTACCACATCCGGGGCAGTCGTCAACGCAGTCAACGCCGCACTTGATTTCTACGCGGCGAATGTGCAGTGAGGAGGGGCGTAAGATGAAACCTTGGGTAGAACGTATTTATAATGGCGTGGTGAAGGAAAATCCGTCCTTTGTGCTGATGCTCGGCATGTGTCCGACGCTTGCCGTCACGACGTCTGCGATCAACGGCATCGGGATGGGCGCGTCCACGATGGCCGTGCTGATCCTGTCAAATCTGATTATCTCCCTTCTGCGGAAGGTGATCCCGGACGATGTGCGGCTTCCCGCTTACATCGTGATTGTCGCGTCGCTGGTGACGGTGACGGAGCTTCTGATGGAAGCCTACACGCCGGGTGTATACGATGCGCTTGGCATCTATATTCCGCTGATCGTGGTCAACTGCATTATTCTTGGCCGTGCGGAGGCGTATGCCTCGAAGAATCCGCCTTTCCTCTCAGTGATGGATGGACTCGGTATGGGACTTGGCTTTACGATCGCGCTGTTTGTTCTCGGTGTTTTCCGTGAGCTGCTCGGCGCGGGCACGGTTTTTGGCGTGCAGGTAATGCCGGATTTCTATGAACCGATCGCTATCTTCGTGAAGGCTCCGGGAGCCTTCCTGGTACTGGCCTTTGTGGTGGCGATTATGAACGGATTCGGTATGTCGACCAGAGCAAACAAGATGGTCGAAGGCTGCGACGGCTGCTGTGCAGCCTGTGCGAAGCCCTGCACGGATGAGAAAAAGGAGGGAGAAGCATGACATCCTTGATTATGATTATCGTGACCAATGCTCTGGTGAGCAATGTGGTCTTAAGCCAGTTCCTCGGTATCTGCTCCTTCGTCGGTGTCTCACGGCAGATTAAGACCTCAGCCAGCCTCGGCGCGGCGGTCATTTTCGTCATGACGATCGCCTCGGCGGTGGCGAGCCTTCTATATGACTTCATACTGGTACCGTTCAATCTGGATTACCTCAAGACGATCGTCTTTATCCTGGTCATTGCGGCGCTCGTACAGCTTGTGGAGATGTTCCTCAAGAAGACGTCCCGCGGTATCTATGAGGCGCTTGGCATCTATCTGCCGCTGATCACGACCAACTGCGCGGTGCTCGGCGTGGCGCTGACCAATGTGCAGAACGGATACAACCTGGTGGAGAGCGTATTCGCCGGTTTCGGTACGGCGGTTGGCTATACGATCGCGATTGTGGTGTTGGCCGGGATCCGCGGGCGTCTGGACGAGGAGGCGATTCCGCTTCCGTTCCGCGGCGCGCCGATCGTGCTTCTGTGTGCGGCGCTCATGTCAATCGCGTTCATGGGCTTTTCCGGCCTGTAAGGGAGGAATGAAAATATGCAGGGAATTATCATAGCGACGCTCGTCGTCGGCGTGATCGGCCTGATCATTGGCGTCGCGCTGGTGGGAGCCGGTAAGAAATTTTATGTAGAAGTGGACGAAAATGAGGTCGCCATAAGGGAATGTCTCCCCGGCAACAACTGCGGCGCCTGCGGCTATGCGGGCTGCGATGCGGTGGCAGCCGCGATCGCGAAGGGCGAGGCTCCGACGAATGCCTGCCCGGTCGGTTCTGCCGAGATGGTGGAGAAGATCAGCGCGATCATGGGTGTGGAAGCCGAGGCAGCGCAGCGCAAAACCGCGCTTGCGAAGTGCGCAGGAGACTGTGAGCACACCGCGAATCAGTGCAGCTATGTCGGTATCGATGACTGCCGTGCAGCAGTGCTGGCAGGTCTGGCAGTGGGTTCCTGCAGCTTCGGCTGTCTTGGACTTGGCTCCTGTGTGAAGGCCTGTAATTATGACGCGATCCACGTGGTAAACGGCGTGGCGACCGTCGACACGGACAAGTGCGTGGGCTGCGGTCTCTGCGCGGCTGCCTGCCCGAAGGGGCTGATCGAGATCGCGCGCGCGGACAGAAGCTACGCGGTGCGCTGCTCGAATAAGAACCGCGGACCGGAGGTTAAGAATGTCTGCTCGGCGGGCTGCCTTGGCTGCAAGGCCTGTGAGCGGCAGTGCGAACACGATGCGATTCATGTGGAAGGAAATCTGGCGGTGATCGACTACGACAAGTGCGTAGGTTGTGGCAAATGTGCGGAGAAATGCCCGACGAAGATCATCACCATGCAGTAAGCAATGAGTCGAAAACTTCTGTTGTCCCTGCTGGGGGTGGCTGCGGTCGTGCTTGTGGTCGGCTGTGTGTATCAGTACCGGCAGAAGGGAAGTAACACCGTATATCAGACACAGATTCTGGCCATGGATACGGTCATGAGCTTTACTGCTTATGGACGCAATGCCGAGGCCGCCGTAGAGGCGGCGGTGGAAGAGGTAGAACGACTCGATGCGCTGCTGTCGACCGGCAGCGCGACGAGCGAGGTCTCGTGTATTAATGCGAACGGCGGCGGGACGCTCTCGGAGGACACGCAGGCAATCCTTGAGGAGGCGCTCACGATCTATGAGGAGACCGGAGGTCTCTTCGATGTGACGGTCTATCCGCTCGTGGAGCTCTGGGGCTTTTACTCCGGGGAGTATCATGTGCCGACGGAGGAGGAACTTAAGGAGGCGCTTGCGTACGTGGATGCCTCTGCGATCCGTCTTGACGGTGACCAGGTATGGCTCGGGGAAGGGCAGCGGATTGATCTCGGCGGGATCGCGAAGGGCTACACCTCGGCACGGATTATGGAGATCTATGAAGAGTACGGTGTGACCTCCGGCATGGTCTCGCTCGGCGGCAATGTGCAGACGCTGGGGACGAAGCCGGACGGTTCGGACTGGCGGATCGGCATTCAGGATCCGGACGGTGAGACAGGGAGTATCTTAGGAGCGCTTCCGGTCGTGGACAAGGCGGTCATCACCTCGGGAGGATACGAACGTTATTTCGAGGAGGATGGGAATACCTACATTCACATCCTCGACCCGCGCAGCGGCTGTCCGGCGGACAGCGGGCTGATTTCGGTGTCGATTGTCTCGGAGAACGGAATGCTTGCGGACGCCCTCTCGACGGCGCTTTATCTGATGGGACTCGACGAGGCGACAGAATACTGGCGCGCGCACGCTGATGAGTTCGATGCGATTTTTGTCACGGAGGACCGGGAGGTCTATGTGACGGAGGGGATCGGCGGAGCGTTCGAGATGGATGGAAAAGTAACGATTCTGGAGAAATAAAAGTCCGCAGTCCCGGGCTTTTATCATAAGTCTTTACAAACAAAAGGAGGGAAAAGTTGTGGCAAAGAAAGGAATTCCCCGCAGCACCTTTATCAAGGGCGTTGTCGCTGGGGTTGTCAGCATTGTGGTGCTCGTAGCGCTGCAGGCGGCGGAGGTCTCCACCGACACTGCAGACAGCGCGTCGACAGGCGGTGCAGCGACGGCAACTACGACGACAGCTTCGGCCGGTGAGGCGGGTACATACACGCCCGGCACCTATACCGGAGAGGCTTCCGGCTTCGGCGGCCTGGTATCGGTCACGATCACGACGGACGACAGCTCCATCACAGCGGTGGAGGCAGTCGGTGACAGCGAGACAGAGACCATAGGCGGAGCGGCTCTGGATGAGCTGGCGCAGCAGATTATGGATACGCAGAGCGCTGAGATCGACGGTGTATCCGGAGCGACTTTTACATCAGACGGTATTCGTGAAGCCGCGCAGGCGGCGATTGACGCGGCGGTCAGCGGAACGGATACTTCGGTGGCGGACGACGGCGAGCTGACGTTCACAGCGGGCACTTACACGGGTACTGGAGAGGGATACAAGGGTGAGGTCAAGCTGGATGTGACCTTCAGCGATACGGCGATCACCGATATTCAGGTGAATACCTCTTCCGAGACCGCTCATGTGGGCGATGTCGCGTATGACATCATGTTTGAGGACGCGATCGCGGCCAACGGCTCCGGCGTTGACTCAGTGTCCGGCGCGACCTTCACGAGCAGAGCGATCCGCGAGGCCCTGAACGACGCGGCGGAGCAGGCAGGCGTCTCGAATGCGGGCACCTTCCAGAAGAATACGGTCGTGCATGAGGCGCAGGAGGATATCGAGGAAACCTATGACGTTGTGATTGTCGGAGCGGGCGGCGCCGGTATGGCAGCTGCGGCGCAGGCGGCACAGAACGGCGATACCGTCCTGGTCATCGAGGAGAACGCGGAGATCGGCGGCAATACGCTGGTATCCGGCGGCTATTATCAGTCGGTGATGCCGTATCTTGTCTGGGATCCGGAGGATCCGGACGCGACGACCGGTGTGTGGGATTACGACGGTCAGACTTATGACAAGGTCATGTCCGTGCAGGGCTGCATCGACACGCTGAAGACGATTCTGGAGTGGTCCGAGGAGCCCTTTGATGAGGAATATTATCAGGATCATGAGTTTGTGGCCGGTGATATCGAGGAGTTGAGCCAGCACGGCGTCCATGAGGAATATCTGGAGACTCTGCAGGAGCTGAAAGAGGAGATTCAGGAGTATCTTGACTGGGCGCAGCCGCAGCTTGATGCGGGCGTTCCGGAGAGCCAGATCACGCTGTTCTCCACCGTCAATCTCCACATTTTCCAGACTTATTATGGCGGACTTCGTCCGAATGATGATATGACGGAGTGGAACTACGGCGATTATGAGCTGGTCAGCCAGTTTATCAACGGCGGCCAGGGCCTGAAGGAATGGCTCGAGGACCAGGGTGCACTGTTTGACGACGCGAGCCAGACGACGCTGATCGGCGCACTGTGGTACAGAGAGAACGGTTATCAGGGCTGCGATCTGGACGGCGACGGCGAGGCGGATGAGACCGGAAACTGGGGCACTTACTTCGTCTCTCTGAGAAATACGTTGCTTGAGACCTCTGAGACAGCGGATCAGAATAAGATCATGACCCGTACCACGGCGGAGAATCTGCTGATGGATGAAGATGGAGCAGTTGTGGGTGTTCAGGCGACCATGTACGACGGTACGACGGTCTACGCTTATGCGAACGAGGGCGTGGTGCTGGCGACCGGCGGCTACGCGGCAAATATTGACAAGGTCATTGAGACCAATGAGTACTGGGATATCAGCTACATTAATTCCGATACCGAGACCACAAACCGTTCCTCGCTGCAGGGCGACGGCATTACGATGGCGGAGGAAGCCGGAGCGGCTACGGTCGGCGAGGGCTGGACGCAGATGATGCCGATCTCCTGGATTGACGACGGCGATCTGGCCTTCGGCGGCGGCACCGGCTGTGTGTATATCAACCCGACGACCGGCACCCGTTTCGTAAATGAATCCGCGGAGCGCGATGTCCTGTCTCTGGGCGAGTTCGCAAACGGTATCGAGTACAACGGAACGCAGGGCGTCTTCCTTGAGTTCTCCAATGGAAATGTCTCTCCGGGCGCGGGTTATCCCTACGAGCTGGATGAGGAAGTGGATGGCAGAGTCTACCTTGTTTCCAGCGAGGAAGAGATTCAGGAAGTCCTGGATGAGTACGGCATGGAGGCGGATCCCGCGGACATCTACGCGACGATTGAGGCCTATGACCGTTCGATCATGGCGGGCGAGCAGCCCTCCGACGGCATCGAGAAGAGCCAGGCGAGCGCACTGATCGGCGATGTCGAGACCGATGAGGACGGCAATTATATTGAGGACAGCTACAATCTGGAGGGCGCGGTCATCCGCATCCGTGTGATGGCTCCCTCGACGCACCATACGATGGGTGGCGTATCGATCGACACCGAGCGCCATGTGCTGGACGCTGACGGCAACGCGATCACGGGCCTTTACGCGGCCGGCGAAGTCACCGGCGGTATTCACGGCGGCAACCGCCTGGGCGGCAACGCGATTGTCGAGATCCTCGTCTCCGGACGCACGGCGGCGAACGCGCTCGACGCGGACAGCCAGTAGAACTTTGTGAAAAGCTCCCTTCCCCGCTGAGGGAGGGGGCTTTTTTTCTGAGATGGGAAGGATAACAGATCATGTCGAAACAGAAACGAAATCTGATTGCGCTTGCCGTGCTGGTTCTCCTGATAGCTGTCGCCGGGCTTTTGTTCCAGCGCTACAGGGCGTCACAGGAACCGGCGGTGTATGTCGTAATCCAGTATCGGGGGGAGGTCTATGAGAAGCTGGATCTCTCGAAGGACACGGAGCTGCGCATCGAGGACGATATCGTGGGCTACAATGTCATCCGGGTACAGGACGGCGAGGTGAGTGTGACCGAGGCGGACTGCCCCGACCAGATCTGTGTGTACAGCGGCGCTCTGTCGGAGACCGGCGGCGTGATCGCCTGCCTGCCGCATGATCTGCTTATTTATATAGAGAGTGAGGACAATTAGCAGTAATAATGAGCTTCACCAAAATATTCTATCCATTTTTGTATCACTGTATCGCTCTGCGTTTCAATGAGCCGCATAAGATTGTGAAGCGTATGCGTGGGAATACGGGAATTATTGTGACAAAGATAGCATTTTCCTGTGCTCGTAATCCAGACCTTCGTGGCATTCGCGGAAGGATTCCCTTTGGATATATGAACGTGTACAGGCTCGACAGGCTTGCCTTCATTTGTCCAGAAATATACCCAGTAGGAACCGAATTTAAAAATTTGCGGCACCTTCAAAGCCTCCTTCCTGAGAGAATTCCAGAATCAGATGCGCAGTGGATTTGATAATCTTCTGAAAGCGGTCAATATCATCCTGAGAAAATTCATAGATATCCTCCCAGGTATAGTCCGGCAACCAGCAAGTGGCGTGTCGGAAACAGTATTTTTCATCTGGCTTTTCCATATAGACCTTCACCCGTCCATCCGAATTCATATCGGAGTGGACAATCTCCGTGCCATCGTCTAAGGTCATCAGCGGATACATCATGGCAAATACCTCCTTTTGAACCAATGTTTTAAAACTCCTGAATTCCGGAAATATCCGGGCTGATCATCATCGAGTAGTTCGTGTAGTAGACGACAAAGCCGGGCTTCGCGCCGTTCGGCTTCTTTACCTGCTTCTTCTCGACATAGTCGATCTCGACCTTCTCGGCGTCGCGGTTCGCGCTGTAGTGCGCCGCCAGCCGCGCGGCCTCCTCGAAGGTGGAGTCGGGCAGCGTGTTTCCATTTGTCCGCACGATGACGTGGGAGCCGGGAGCGCCCTTTGCGTGGAACCACCAGTCGTTGCCGTTTGCAAACTGGAAGGTCAGCGCGTCGTTCTGCAGATTATTCTTCCCGACATACATATCGTAGCCGTCGGAGGAGATATAGTGGAAGGGCTTTGAGGTAATTTTCGGCCGCTTTGCGTTCTGCGGCCGCTTGCGGATATAGCCGGACTGCATCAGCTCCTCGCGAATCTCGGCCAGATCCTCCTCCTTGAGGGCAATATCGAGCGCGGTCTGGATGGAGCGCAGATGCTCGATCTCCTCGCCGGTTTCTTTAAGAAGAGCGGTGACGGCCTCATAGGTTCTCTTTAATTTTCCATAGCGGTCAAAATATTTCTTCGCGTTCTCCTGCACCGGGATCTGCGGATCGAGCGGGATCTCGATCTCTTCGCCCGTGTAGTAGTTGAGCGCGCGGAAGCTTTTGCTGCCGGGCTCAACATTGTAGCCGTAGGTATTGATGAGTTCCCCATAGACGCGGTATTTCTCGCGCTTTTCGGTGTCCTTCAGCTGCTTTGCCTGCAGATCGTATTTCTTCACATTGCGCTCCAGCGCGGTCTGCACGATGCGGCGCAGGTCAGTCGAGCGCTGGCGGATGCGGCTCAGCGTATTCTTTTCGGCGTAATAGTGCTCCAGCATGAGTGAGGCGCTGGGGTAGGATTCCCGGCGGCTCTCGGCGTAGAGCGTCAGCGGCAGGCAGGAAAACTCGACGGGATTTTTGCCGTCATAGTAAATCGAGGGCGAAAAAGTGCTGCCTGGCGTCGCGTCGTCCTGTTTCCACGCAATTACCGGTTCCAGATAGCGTCGGAGCGTCCGGTACAGGTGCAGCAGCTCCTCCGGCTCATACCCATTCGCAGGCCGGTCGGAGTCAAGCGAAGCCTGGTGACAGATCTCCTCCGCAGCGACAGGGCTGAGGCCTGTGAGCGAAGTGTAGAGCGCCTTCGCAAGCTTCGCGGGCTTCGCGCCGATCAGCGCGATAAAATCCTGCTCCGCGATCGTGAGCGGGTCGGACTTCCCCTGCGTGTCCGGGATGAAATAGGACCTGCCCGGGAGCACCTCCCGTACGGAGCTCATATTGGCGGACACGCGCTTGATGCTGTCGATGATCTGATTGTCCTGCGTGCAGAAGATAATGTTGCTGTGTTTGCCCATCAGCTCGATGATCAGATATTTGCGGCAGAGATCGCCCATCTCGTCGAGATGCTCGATCTCGAAGCGCAGCACGCGCTCCATCGAGGGCTGCGCGACGGAGAGAATACGTCCACCGCTTAAATGCTTGCGCAGCAGCATGCAGAAGTTCGGCGCCGTCATCGGCGCCGTCTTGTTCATCTCTGTCAGATAGACGAGAGGAAGGCTCGCGGAGGCTGAGAGCAGCAGCCGCAGGTTTCCCTCCTTTGCCTTGACGGTCAGCAGAAGCTCGTCCGTCTCCGGCTGCACAATCTTTGAGATGCGCCCGCCGGATAGTTTTGTATTTAATTCATGCGCCATGCAGGCGACGGTGATGCCGTCAAAAGCCATAGTTGTGACTGCTCCTTATATAAATAAATCTGATTTTCTCTCTGATTCCTTGTGTTTAGACATCTGTTACTGTCCTTCCAGTTCTGCAAGGCGTTTTTTGAGTTCAGCAAGTTCGGTAAGAGTTTTTTCTTTTTCAGCCTGAGCAGCCTTCACGGCAGCTTCCATTTCAGCCTGAGCAGCCTTCACGGCGGCTTCCTTTTCAGCCTGAACTGCTTTCACGGCAGCTTCTTTGGAAGCTTTCTCCTGTTCGACCTCCTGTTGCAGCTCTTCCACGATAAATTTCAGGGTATTGTGATCCAGTGTCCGTATCATTTCCGAGTACATTCCGAGCACCTCCCCCGGCCTGGTACGAAGCATGGCAATCTCCTGATAAATCTCCTCCAGCCATGGATAGATCTGTATCCATGTGTCCGCGTCCGCGAGTGTCTCTGTGGCGAGGAGCGAGAGCCATGCCGTCTGTCTGTTCTGAGGTTTATGATACGGGAAATTTCGGAATACGTCAAGGGAGACGAGGCAGTATTCCTGCAGGAGTTCCATGTTGAGTCCGGTGTTAAAGGTGGTCTTTCCGTAGTGGACATAGTGTTCCGGACAGTCCGAGAAAGCCTTCGAGCTTTTCTCGTAGATCACGATGACATAGACCTTTTTGATATCGCGGTAGGTAAAATCCTTTCCGCGTTCGCCTCTCACCCGTGTGTACTGCCGCATGAGCAGGTCCGCGGAGTAGCAGGAAAGGCGTTCTTCTGAAAAAGCGTAAGGTTGCTTCTGAATCTCGACCGCGCACAGGCCGCCTCCGCTGATTTGAACCAGCAGATCCATGACGACGAAAGATTCGCCGCTCAGCATGCTGTCCTCATTGGGCAGAATGCCGACAATTTTTACCTCCACACCCAGCAGACTGGAGATGAGGCTTTCCAGCCGGTCTTGATGAATGTCAGGGTGGAAGATGCGTTTGAAAAAGGGATCATAGGTGAGGGGAAGACTTTTCTTCCCGGTCAGAAAATCGAGAAAGCGTTGCCGCCATTGCTTGTCCATGGCATGATATTCAGTGAACAGTGCTGGAGATTTTCTTAGAAGCTGGACGGCTTCTTCTGTTGTCCCCGGAGGCGCGGGCCACTCGACGGGACTCGCGTAGCTTTGCAGATTATACTTTGTCATAGATATACTCCATTTTTGATGATACTGCTCTATTTCGTGGGGAAATGAGAGGAGGGCGCACACTGCGCGATGTGCGCGGTCATAAGTCCGGCCGGACAGGACAGCTATAGTATACATGAAGAAACGAGCTGTGTCATTAGAGTTTACAAATTGTTCATATTATTTGTGAAAGCTGCACAAAGAGATTCAATGATCAGAAGAGCCATCGTCCTTCAGAAGCGTCTCCACCGGTACCTGGAAAATCTCAGAGAAATACAGAAGTTCATAGTCTGGAACGACGCGTTCCCCGGTTTCGATGCGGCTGATGGCCTTCTGGTTCAGATTGAGGCCGGCGAGCTGGGCGTGAGCTGCCAGTTGCTCCTGTGACCAGCCGGCTTTCTCCCGCAATTTTCTGATTTGAGTGCCGGAGGCGTTACATGTTCCATTTAGGATTAAGTTATCAAGTCAAATCCACACATAAGGAAGGTGCTTTCTATGATTAACAGTATATAGCATTGCCGGAGCTCCTTCATTTTCTTGACATTTTTTCCCTCTCTGGCTACAATGATAGCACTGATTTCCCGAATGCAGGGGCAGCGGTTGTAAACTGCAACAACGGAGAGGGCGAATGTACAGATGAACGAAACAGCAGAGAAAAAGGAAATATTCGAGTCCATGCCGGTGCCGCAGGCACTGCGGCTGATGGCGGTGCCGATGGTGATCAGCCAGCTGATCGTGCTGATCTACAATATGGCGGACACTTTCTACGTGGGGCGGACGAACGACCCCTATATGGTTGCCGGCATCTCGATGATGCTTCCGGTCTTCAATATCACGATTTCCCTGGCGGGAATCTCGGGCGTCGGTGGAGGAACGCTGATTTCCCGGCTGCTTGGGAAAGGGCAGGAGCAGGAGGCGCGAAAGGTCAGCGCGTTCAGCGTTTATCTTGCGATTGCGCTGGCGGCAGTTTTTTCCGTCGGCATGCTGCTGTTCATGGATCCGCTGCTCAGGCTGGTGGGGGCGGGAGAAAATACGATCGTCTACGCGCAGTATTATACCTTCTGCGTGCTGGTGATCGGCGGTATCCCGACGGTTCTCTCGAATGTTCTCTCCAATCT
>JAJPXQ010000010.1 GCA_021205385.1 Lachnospiraceae bacterium
AAAACCCACACGTGAAGAAAGAACATACACAATGGGATGTTCTATATTATTGTCGTTTATATAAATACACCAATACTCCTCGGCTTTTATATCATATAAGATGGCTTGTGCCGGTCCCAGCTCTGGTGACATGATTTTAAAACAATGCGCATTGTGATATATATATTCTGTGTCAGACAAATATTTCACGTCGGACAGTTTGCTCTCATCCGTCACACCCTTTCCGTTTGCTTTACAAGCAATGTGATAGTGTAATTTTCTGTTTTCCTGATGATATTCTGTCAGTTTATCCAAAAAAGTTTCATATCCGCCATATACAAAGCCTTTTGCACCAATAATAAAAATATCACATGTTTCTTTAGACATTATTTCACGATCTTCCTGATATCCCAATTCTTTCTATATTATTTCAATTTCAGTTTTCAGCAGTTTACATTTCCACTACACAGCATCTGGCTGCGTGTCTTTGCAACCTTAAGTTATCCACAAACTAGATTATGCTTCGCCATTCCGCCTGCGAGACACAACACGCAGCCAGATTTCTGCCAGCACTATAACCACCGTATCCTCCTGCAGCGCGGCGATGCGACGACTGCATAGATCGGTTTTTATGGCGGTATGGACAAAAAAATAGAAGTATTTCGACTCCCACTCCCTGACCACTTTTCTGACCACTTTCCGGTTCGCTAAACCCGCCCTTTAGCGAACCGTTTGTACTACAGTGTTCCCCGCGTTTCATGATTTCAATCTCATGCAACGTCAATATAATAACACCTTTTTCCGTGTGAGTCAATTTTTTATGAGTGGCTTTTTGAGAGTTTTTCATAGCAGTTCAGAACAGCATCGAAATGGAAATACAGACTGTGCAGGTTTACCTGCAGCAGGCTGTGTTTTCATTTCGGGATGGGCGGAACGCCCAAGAGCCACAGACATATGACACGCAAGCGGCATATAGCCTTCGAAGAAGGCGGTCTGTGGCCTGCTGTTCTGAACAGTTGTATTTTTTAATTTATTGGCTTCCGCTCGTTTTCCGTACGATCTCCACGCCTACCGTCGCATCGATCACCTGGCCGAACATCTCCACCTGGATCTTTGCCGTCCGCTTGTGGCGGTCGATTTTCCGAATGCAGCCCTCCCGGCCTGCGAGCGGCCCCGAGGTAATCGTCATCCGATCGTTCTCGATGAAGCCCACGGACATGCCGACCAGCTGCTCCTCTCCGCCGAAGCCGCGAAGGAATTCAACCTCTGCTTCACTAAGGGGATAAAGCATTCCCTGTCCCCCAGGATCCGGGTCAGCTTTCTTACATTCCGAAGCGCCAGATACAGGTCATTGATCTGATCCGTGATCACGAAAACGTATCCCGGAAACAACAGCTTTTTCTGCTTATGCCATTCTCCGGAATATTTCCGCATACCCTCATAATAGAAGACGAAACATTTCCGGAGAAGCTCCTCCGAGATCTGCTTCCGGAGCAGTTCCAGTGTATCCTCCTCCGTACCGGAAAGCACCTGTATCACATACCACATCGCGTATTTTCCCTCTCTCTGTCCGCTATATCATGCATGCTTTCTCTGAAATATATGGAAATTGAGAACTAAAAGCATACAACGTCCAGATCACAGACATATTTATCCCCCTCTTCATGGGAGAGATAGTTCTCGATAATGTGTTTTTCTCCCCTTAATTCAATGTAATTGTTCTGAAATGCTGTAAGTACTTTAAGCTTCGCTTCCTCTTTTAACAGTTTTGTCTTCATTCCTGTCCCTATCAAAATCGGAACTCTTTCCAGAGCCATTTTTTCATTTTCTATGTATGCTTTCTTTTTACAGACTGCTTCCTGGATTCGTTCGCCTTGCAATTCTCTGGTCACGTAACCAACATGCTGTCTCTCTGTATAGTCCTCCATATAGTTCGTGATCGTATTTTTATGCTTTATGGATTCTGCCAGTTGCTCAACCAGATGCAAGATGACATCCTCTCCTCCAACTGCCTTCTTGACATCAAGAATCCAGGAGCTGAAATGCTTTTGATTGTCATCGATGACCAGCGTCAAAATATCGGCCTTTTTCACACCCTCTTTTTCTATGAAGGGTGGAATATACTCATTACCATATACTCCATACTGCCCTGCCTCCATATGAAAATGAATATTTACAATATCACTGGTTTTCTCTTCCTCAAAACAAATAGTCCGCGCTTCATCTGTAACGTACAGCTGTCCCTTCATTATCGGAGTCTTATCCCTGATTTTAATTCCTTTAATTTTCATTGTGCAACCCCATGGCCACTTTCGCGCCTTCAAAAAGTTTCCTTGTGCTGGAATTGAAAAGGCTGAAATCATACCCGGTACCTGGCACCTCTTTAAACTCCAGCTCCTGCACGCTGCTTTTCCCATCAGGTTCATTCGTAAACTGATATAAGTGAATATTTTCAGACAGCAACAGATCTTCTTGTTCGATTAAAATACCATTACTCTCCAAAATTGCCTTAGCTGTCTCAAAGTCTGTATTTCCCCGTGATAACAACAGCAGGTTATTGATTTCCGTAGCCATTGTGTCGCTATGCGTACTGACAATGAGCCGTATACCACGATTATTCAGATGATTTAATAACTTCGCCATTTCTATTTGTTTTAACGGATGCATACTCGTTTCTACTTCATCATAGAAAAGAAAGCTGAAATCATCTGAATCCGTCAGTGCCTTTATTACAGGAACAACTTCGTTCACCATGGAGGAAGCTATAAATATCGGAATTTCCCTGTTTTCTTCATCTCGCGGAATATAAACGGTAGCATCAGTCTTTTCACTGATGGTTCCATCTATCAAGTGATCATATATAAATTTGATTACCTCTTCATTTTTCTGAGCATTCCACTCTGTGTAATTATAATTTAATAAAAAAGAAAGAAAATCCTGTACCGGTTTCGTAATTCCTTTTGGGTTCTGATTCTTATCACGCACCAGCGCATCTTTATCCTTACTGGAATTTCCGAAATAATGTTTGTACAATAACATCAATCCCATACGAGATGCCGGCAAAAATAAAATATTCGGCTGTATACGTGCCTCCCCACCAAGAATTTGCGCCAATATAAGTCCTGTCTGAATTTTCTTTGCGAATTTCATCGAAATGGATTTGGAAAACTGCGCATTAAGGATGACGTTTTCCTCTTCACCCTTTCGGGAAACAATTGCTCCAGAATATGAACTTTTGTTCATGAGGAGTTTGGACAACTCTTCATGGGATATCAAGTCCTTAGACATCAAGAACTCTATTGTCCTCTCAGTGAGAAGATACACCTCATAATTACAGTCATCAACAGACGTAAACTCCAGCGTAACCTCCTCAATCGGTATCGCAGCGTTAAACGTTTCAAGGATGATCTCTTTGATATGCCCCTCCAGATAATGGTTTACCCACTCATTCAGGAGCCCGATTTCCTTGTTTCCGACATAAAAAGCATCTATATTTCCCATTGGTGGAAGTGCGATATCCGGAGACACTGCAGACAATCTGTTTATGATCATATAGATCAATTCCATCAGATAAGTTTTCCCGCTGTTATTATTCCCCACAAAGATTGTAAAATTACTGATGTTTACCCGCGCTTCTCTTATTTTCCCAAAATTTTTTACACTAACATACACTTCCATGGCATTCTCGTCTCTCTTCCACGATTTTTAAATACCTTCCTACCTGGCCATAATAGCATCCCCTCTTTGAGGAGTCAATTTTTCAGGAATTTGTCTCATTTTATACCCTCTCAATCACGCAGCTGTGCTTCTTCGAATTCGCTCCCTTAGTATCCTTATCGTAATTGATTCCTACCAGAAGCAGGTTTCCAAAGTACTCCTTCAGATCGCCATCGTAGCGATTCTCGTGTATCTGACGAATAGCGGTATCGGCATCCTTATCGTACTTCAGTTCGATAATCATAGCAGGCTTATCTGTGCCCCTGTGAGGAAGAAAAGCCAGGTCTGCAAATCCTTTGCCGGCAGGCAGTTCTCTGACAATGCCATAATATCGTTTTGCGGTATAGTAAGCTATCGTGATTGCACAACTGAGTGATGCCTCGTTATTATAGTTTAATACCGAGGATACCGATCCGTGTATTTGCTCCAGTGCCTCAGCGACAGCTTCTGCGTCTTCTGCAAGCGTTGCATCCAGCAGCCTCTCTGAATCAGCTAACGTTTTCCCAACGATCCCCCACTCTTTTCCGCTGACTGCAGCCTCAAATGCTTCGGCGACTTCAAAATTGGGTATATATACCTCTCTCTTTTCTGAATCATAGGCCAGATAGCCAAGATGTATCAGGAGTGTCAGCACATCATTTTTGTTTTCAAACGATGTGATATCATTCTGAAATGTACTTATTCTGACGCTCGCTCTCCCTCCTCCAAGCATCATAGTGACTGCATCCTTTAAGCCGTCAAAATCCATCTCAATATATTCCTTCAGGCTTTCAAAACTTTCTGTCTGAGTCCAGTAATTCTGTATTTCCTCTTCCTGTATGGCATTCATTACGGAGTTGGGGCTATAGACATGCTTCATTCGGCTGAATGAATATCCGTCATACCAAAGCTGCATTTCCTCAAAATCCATCTGATATTTATCACAGAGAGCTTTGACCTCTTCTTCTGTAAAGCCAATATACTCTGCAAGCCTTTTGGGTGCTGTCATAGAATACTCTCTGAAATCTGTCAGTGCAGATTCTGTTCCGTATTTCTTTATGGGCAGAATGCCCGTCATATAAGCTGCCGCTATTGTTTCATCGGTTGCCGTTCCGCCCTTAAAAAGACCGCGAAGGAACTGAATATATTCCTTTTGCAGCGCGGTATCCTCTTTTGCTTCCCTGAATAATGCGTCGCATTCATCTATGATAATAACAAACTGATTGCCTGTTTTATGACTGACCGCAAAAAGTGCATCAGCTAAAACCTTCTCCTGCTTTCTGATATGAAAAGGATATTTTTCTCTGAGCTCTTCAATTACATCTTTCTGAATATTAGCCACGACATCTTTTACAGACACTGCGGTTGATATAAAACGGGTGATGTCAAGATAAATCACATCGTACTTATTCATATGCTCTACATACGAAGCCCTCTCTGATATTTTAAGCCCATCAAAAAGAGGCCTCGAGTCACAGCTGTTATCATAATAAGCGCAGAGCATCTTCGCCGCAAAAGACTTGCCGAAACGGCGGGGACGGCTAAAACATGTAAGTTTTCTGGGTGTGTTGATCGTTCGGTTTATAAAATCAATCAGACCGGTTTTATCAACGTAGATTTCATTTAAAATTGTCCGAAAGCTTCTGTTCCCGGGGTTTAAATAGATTCCCATAAAACTGCCGCCTCCTTTCCACCTCCTGTAATGATAACATTTCACTCCCTGTAAGTCAATTTTTCCGTACGATCTCCACGCCTACCGTCGCATCGATCACCTGACCGAACATCTCCACCTGGATCTTCGCCGTCCGCTTGTGACGGTTGATTTTCCGAATGCAGCCCTCCCGGCCTGCGAGAGGCCCCGAAGTGATCGTCACCCGATCGTTCTCGATAAAGCCCACGGACATGCCGACCAGCTGCTCCTCTCCGCCGAAGCCGCGGAGGAATTCCACTTCCGCCTCGCTCAGGGGAATAAAGCATTCCTTGTCCCCCAGGATCCGGGTCAGCTTTCTCACATTCCGAAGCGCCAGATACAGGCTGTTGACCTGATCTGTGATCACGAAAATATATCCCGGGAACAATAGTTTCTTCTGCTTATGCCATTCTCCGGAATATTTCCGCATTCCCTCATAATAGAAAACGAAGCATTTCTGAAGGAGTTCCTCCGGAATCTGCTTCCGTAGCATTTCCAGAGTGTCCTCCTCCGTGCCGGAAAGCACCTGAATTACATACCACATGGCCTGTTTTTCCTTCTCTTTTCCACATCATTCATCTTTTTTAAAAAAAAATTTCGTTTCAGCGACATTTTTTTCATATATATCGTGGTAATTTTTGTCACTTTTGGTTAAAATTAATGTATTGTCTGTCGATCGCAGGCAAAATAAAAAATAATGAGGGAGGATTTTCTCATGAAGCGATCAGACTTGAAACTCAATAGGTATGCAAGCTCATTCACCAAAGAGGTGAGGCTGCGCAGACACTTTTCCCAGGAGCAGATGGCTGAGCTCCTGAACATCTCTGTGAGATGTTACCAGGCTTTCGAGGAAGAGCGCTGCGGAATCAGCGGACAGACGCTCTGTCGTCTGCTTGTCCTGCTCACCGAAGAAGAGCGAGCCGCGTTCGTGGGTGGCCTATTGACGGAAGTATGGCCTTCATAATGTATCTGCAGCGAAGGGAGCCCCTTAGAGGGCTCCCTTCTACTCTGCGCCCTTTCCGCACAGAACCACCAGGATCGTCTTGCATATGATCCGGATATCCAGGACGATCGACCAGTTGTCTATATACTCCAGGTCGAGCTTCACGACCTCATCAAAATCTTTGATATCGCTTCTGCCGCTCACCTGCCACAGGCCGGTGATACCGGGGCGGAAGCTGATCCGTCTGCGCTGCCAGAATTCATACTGGCTGTATTCGTCCACGGTCGGCGGCCGCGTCCCTACGAGGCTCATATCGCCCTTCAGCACATTCCAGAACTGCGGAAATTCATCCAGGCTGGTCTTCCTCAGGAATTTTCCCACCTTTGTGACGCGCGGGTCATCCTCCATCTTGAACATGGGACCACTCATCTCATTTTGCTCCATCAGTTCCTTCTTGCGCTCCTCTGCGTCCATGTACATGGAGCGGAACTTGTAGAATTTGAAGATTCTGCCATTCTTTCCCACGCGCTCCTGCTTGAAGATCAGCGGCCCGGGCGATTCCAGCAGAAGGAAGGGCGCGATGATGACAGCCAGCACTGCGGTGAAGACAAGTCCCACCAGGGAACCCACAATATCCATCGCCCGCTTGAGCAGAATCATCCGATAGTCCAGAAGGCGGCTGGAAAAGGCGACCACGTTGTAGCCCTCCAGCTGATAGATCCTCTTTTCTCCGTTGGCGCCGAGGTCAAACAGATCGAGGTTCAGATTCACCACAAGACCCATCTTTTCGAATTCCAGGATCATCTTTTTCAGCACCATCTCATGCTGCTGGATCGAGGATACCTGGATGAAGACTTCGTCCACCACCAGCCTCGACGCGAAATCAAGATAGTTCTCTCCCCTGCGGGCCACCGGGATACCGAGGAGGCTCTCCATATCCTCCTGTGCGTCCAGAAGTATGATTCCGGATATCTCCCACGCCGTCTCTTTCGATTTTCGGAAGCTATCCACGACTGCCTGAATTCGCTCGCTGTCGCTGATAATCAGGATCTCTTCCTGCTTCTGTACATTGACATGGAACAGCTTTTTGCGGTTGCGGACCATGAGGTGGACGAACCACGTCAGAGGGGCGTCGATAGCAAAAAATCCGAAGGTCATCAGACGGGATATCATGAAATCTGTCTTGATCACGAAGCTGAAAAAGATCATACAGATGGCGACGCTCGCGCTGTATTTAATGCAGACGATCAGCTCACGGTATCTTCCCCGCCGGAAGAAGCCCTCCGGTACCTTCAGGAAATAAAAGATGGTAACATGGATCAGGATGGCAGCCACACAGGCCAGATGAATATTGTCGGCTCTGTCCCAGTTCGTCAGGCTGCCATAACGGATCAGGCCCGACAGAAGCAGGCTGGCCAGAATCACAAATCCGTCTATCACGCATAAAATCATCTCAAATAACTGATTTTTCTTTCGATACATATCTGCCTCCGGCTTTCAGCAGTGTTTTCAATCTCTCTGGAAAATATCTCTGGTGTATACCTTCTCCTGCACATCATCCAGTTCGCTGTCATAGCGATTCGCGATGATCGCGTCGCACATGTCCTTGAAGCGCCGGAGATCGTTGACGACAAGGCTGCCGAAGAAACGGCTGCCCTCCTCGAGCGTCGGCTCGTAAACCACGACCTCCGCCCCCTTCGCCTTGATGCGCTTCATGACGCCCTGGATCGAGCTCTGACGGAAGTTGTCGCTGTTCGCCTTCATCGTCAGGCGATAGACGCCGACGCACACCTGCCGGCCCGGCAGACCGTTGCGCCCGTTCGCCCCCTCGAAGTAACCGGCCTTCTCCAGCACCCGGGTCGCGATGTAGTCCTTCCGCGTGCGGTTCGCGTCCACGATAGCCTGAATCAAGTTCTCCGGCACGTCTTTGTAATTTGCGAGAAGCTGCTTGGTGTCCTTCGGCAGGCAGTAACCACCATAGCCAAAGGATGGATTATTGTAATGTGTGCCGATCCGCGGATCGAGACATACGCCGTCGATGATATCCCGCGTATTCAGGCCGCGCACCTCCGCATAGGTATCCAGCTCATTGAAATAGGATACGCGCAGCGCAAGATAGGTATTGGCGAAGAGCTTCACGGCCTCCGCCTCGGTCGGCGCCATATAGAGCGTCGGGATGTCCTCCTTGATTGCGCCCTCCTGCAGCAGGCCTGCAAAGACTTCCGCCGCTTCCTTCAGATCGTCGCGGCCCTCCGGCACGCCGACGATGATGCGCGAGGGATAGAGATTGTCATAGAGCGCCCGGCCCTCCCTCAGGAACTCCGGTGAAAACAGGAGATTTTCACAGTGATATTTTTCATACATCTTCTCCGTGAATCCGACCGGAACCGTGGACTTCACGACCATGACCGCCTCCGGCCGGCACTCCATGACCAGCTCGATCACCTGCTCCACCGAACTGGTGTCAAAATAATTCCGCACCGGGTCGTAATTGGTCGGCGTCGAGATGATCACATAATCCGCCTGGCTGTAGGCCGCGCGCGCATCGGTCGTCGCCTCAAGATCGAGCCTGCCCGATGCGAGGTATTCCTCGATCTCCTTATCCACGATCGGAGACTTCCCCTGATTGATAAGATCGACCTTCTCCTGCAGGATATCGACCGCGCGCACCGCATGGTGCTGCGCGAGCAGCACCGCGTTCGACAGACCGACATAACCGGTACCCGCGATCACAATATTGTACTTTTCCTTTTTTAAATTGTCTTTCATCGTACTCATGGCACTATTCTACTATCAAAAGACCACAGATGCAAGCAAAAATCCGCCCGCCGCACACATGCGACGGACGGATTCGTCAAGGGGAGGATAAGTATTTCATTTCTCTTCGGTACAGTTACAGTATGCCCGCCTGTCGTGAAGACTATACAATACGACTCAATTTTTTCGTCAGCTACTGCAAGGTGCGCACACCACGAGCGGGCCGGCGGGGGCTTACCCCATACGGGGAGAACAGTCGCCACCTTCGGGATTTTCGTCATCTGCGGCTGCGAAACCCCGAACTGAGCCTCCGGGCCAAATGTCTCTCGTCAGACTGTCGAACGATAAGTCCTTTCGATGGACATTGAGGGCGATTTGTTACAGGAACTGCATACGGCTGGAAGCGACCAAAGACGGGTTCAAAACACTTCTTTTGTATTGTTTTGAACCCGTCATTCGAAAGGTCGCGAAGCCGTATGCGTAGTTCTTGTTAAAATCGCCATCTGGAAATCGAAAGGACTTATCGTGCGGCAGGCGGCGTCACGACTTGCCCCGGAGGCTCACCCGTTTCTCACTCGCAGATGATGAAAATCCATCGAAGCTGTCTCCCATGTTCTCCCCGTATGGGGTAAGCCCCCGCCGGCCCGCTCGTGGTGTGCGCATCTTTCGGCTCATTTTTTTCGAAAATGCTTGTTATGTAGTTTTTATTACTATATAATGGGTGCAGAGGTGAATATTATGACGATAGATACGAATGATATCCTGAACAGCATCCTGGAGGGTCTGGAACACATCGACTATATCCGTCCCGGCGAGATTCCTAATATCGACCTGTACATGGATCAGGTGACGACTTTCATGGAGGAGAACTTGAGCCGCGCGAAGCGTTACCCGGACGACAAGATTCTGACGAAGACCATGATCAACAATTATGCGAAGAACCGGCTGCTGCCCGCTCCGGTGAAGAAGAAGTATTCAAAGGAGCACATGCTGCTCCTTATCTACATCTATTATTATAAGTCCTTCCTGTCCATCGGCGACATTCAGAAGCTGCTGGAGCCGCTGACCTCGCGCTATTTCCATAACGAGGGCGAACCGAACATGGAAACCATCTATGAGGAGGTGTTCAGCCTCGAGAAGGGGCAGATCGAGCGGATGAAGGCCGATCTCATTGAGAGCTGGCGCATCTCCGGCGAGACTTTCCAGGACACGTCTGAGGAGGACCGGCAGTTTCTCCAGACCTTTTCTTTTATCTGCATGCTGAGCTTCGACGTGTATGTCAAGAAGCAGGTGATTGAAAAGCTGATCGACGAGTTCGCGGCCGAAAATAAGGACCATTAAAAAAGAGCCTCACGGCTCTTTTTTCTGTTCTTTTTTCTGCTCCATTCTCTGAAACACCATATCATAGGCGTCGTTGCCATAGTTCAGCGAGCGGTTCACGCGGCTGATCGTCGCTGTGGAGGCGCCGGTCTTCTGGGCGATCTCAAGATAAGTCTTCTTTTCGCGCAGAAGCCGCGCCACCTCATAGCGCTGCGCGAGGGACTGGATCTCATTGATTGTACAGACGTCCTCGAAGAAGGCATAGCATTCCTCGAGGTTCTCCAGGCTGAGCACCGCCTGGAACAGTCCGTCGGTCATCTCATTTTTTATTTTCTTATTCATATCCGCCCGGTTTCCTTCTTTCTTAAGCGGCCCGCGGTCCTTATCTGCGGATGATATCGCTCCTGCCCGGCCCGTTGGAGACCATCGTGATCGGGAATCCGATCTGTTTTTCTATGAATTCTATGTAATTGCGGCAGTTCTGCGGCAGATCCTCGTACCTTTTGATCCCGCGGATCTCGCATTTCCAGCCCGGCAGCGTCTCATAGACCGGCTTCGCCTTCTCGAGCAGCGGCGTCGTCGGGAACTCTGTCGTCACCTGACCATCGATCTCATAGCCGACACAGACCTTGAGCTCGTCGAGGTAGCCGAGCACATCCAGCACCGTGAAAGCTACATCCGTCGTGCCCTGCAGGCGGCAGCCGTAGCGGGAGGCCACGCAGTCGAACCAACCCACTCTACGGGGACGGCCTGTCGTCGCGCCGTACTCTCCGCCGTCGCCGCCGCGGCGCCGCAGCTCCTCGGCCTCGTCGCCGAACAGCTCGCTGACGAATGCGCCCGCGCCGACCGCACTGGAGTAGGCCTTGCAGACCGTGATGACCTGCCCTATCTCATAGGGCGGAATGCCCGCACCGATCGCTCCGTAAGCCGCCAGAGTCGACGAGGAAGTCACCATCGGATAGATGCCGTGATCCGGATCCTTCAGCGTGCCGAGCTGACCCTCGAGCAGGATATTCTTTCCGTCCTTAATCGCCTGCCAGAGATATGAGGAGACGTCGCATACGTAGGGCGAGACCATCTCTTTATACTCCATCAGCTCCTGATAGATATCGTCCTCCTTCAGCGCCGGCGCATGATACAGATGTTCGAGCAGCACGTTCTTGCGCGCCAGTACGCTGCGGATGCGCTCGCGTAGCGCCTCCTCCTCAAGCTGCAGATCGCTCACCTGAAAGCCGATCTTCGCGTATTTATCTGAGTAGAACGGGGCGATGCCAGACTTCGTGGATCCGAAGGATCTGCCGGCGAGCCGCTCTTCCTCGAGCTTGTCAAATAAAATATGGTAGGACATGACCATCTGTGCCCGGTCCGAGATGAGCAGCTTCGGCGCCGGTACGCCGCGCTCGATAACACCCTTCAGCTCCTGAAACAGCACCGGCACGTTCAGCGCCACGCCGTTGCCGATGATGCTCGTTGTGTGGTCGTAAAAGATGCCGGACGGGAGGGTGTGCAACGCAAATTTCCCGTAATCGTTGACGATCGTGTGTCCCGCGTTCGCTCCGCCCTGAAACCGCACGATGATATCGGACTCCTGGCCGAGCATGTCCGTGATCTTGCCCTTGCCCTCGTCGCCCCAGTTTGCGCCTACCACTGCTCTTACCATATCGTTGTTCCTCCATTTCGCGGTCTGCTTTCATTTCTGACCGCACTTTCTCAGTATAGCCCAAAATCCCCTTCAAGTAAAGTGTTTTCACGCGGTCGCCGCGGCAAATTAACCGAAGTCAAAGATGGAGAGCTGATCGGATTCGGGCAGGCCTTCCAGCAGCCCGAGATCGCCCATCAGGTCGATAACGGTCTTGCTGAGCTTCGTGCGGTTCCGCAGGTCGTCGCGCGAGAGGAAGGGTCCCGCGGCGCGACCCTCGACGAAGGCGTCCGCGGCCTTGTCGCCGAGACCGTCGATCGTGGAGAGCGAGGGCATCAGCTTCCCGTCGATAATGCGGAATTTGCGCGCGTCGGCCTCATAAATGTCCAGCTTGTGGAACTCGTAGCCCCGCGCGTACATCTCGAGCACGCTCATCATGTCTTTCAGCGTGTCCTTCTCCTTCTGCGTGAGGTCGTCCTCCCGGCTCTTGTAGTCCTGGATATAGCGTTCCAGCCGCTCGCGCCCCTGACACATGAGCTCATAGTTGAAGGCGCTGGCGCGGATGCTGAAGTAGGCCGCGTAATATTCGAGCGGAAAATTGATCTTGCACCAGGCGATGCGCCAGGCCATCATGACGTAGGCCGCCGCGTGCGCCTTCGGGAACATATATTTAATCTTCTCGCAGGACCAGATGTACCAGTCCGGCACACCGTGCGCGATCATCTCTTCCTTCCACTCCGGCCAGGTATCGCACTGCCCCTTCGCGACCTTGCCCTTGCGGACCGCCTCCATGATCTTGAAGGACATCTCGCTGTCGAGTCCCATGCTGATGAGATAGGTCATGATATCGTCACGCGTACAGATCGCCGTGGAAATCGTCGCCTTCCCCTCCTGGATCAGGGTCTGCGCGTTGCCGAGCCACACGTCAGTGCCGTGGGCGAGGCCCGCGATGCGCACCAGGTCGGAGAAATGCGTCGGATGCGTGTCCACAAGCATCTGCATCGCGAATTCCGTGCCGAACTCCGGAATGCCAAGGGAGCCGAGCGGCGTACCGCCAATGTCCTCCGGCCGGATGCCGAGCGCCTCCGTGCTTTGAAAGAGCGACATCACCTGCGGATCGTCGAGCGGGATTTCGCGGGCATAAACGCCGGTTAAATCCTCCAGCATGCGGATCATCGTCGGATCATCATGCCCCAGAATGTCGAGCTTTAAGAGGTTGTGATCAATCGAGTGATAGTCAAAGTGCGTCGTGATGATATCGGTCGTCATGTCGTTCGCCGGGTGCTGCACGGGCGTGAAGGAGTAGATGCTCTCGCCGAGCGGCAGCACGATGATGCCGCCCGGGTGCTGCCCGGTCGTCCGGCGTACGCCGACGCAGCCGTCGACGATGCGCTCAATCTCGCAGCGACGCTTCGGGATGCCGCGCTCCTCGTAGTAATTTTTGACGTAACCAAAGGCAGTCTTATCCGCCAGTGTGCCAATCGTCCCGGCGCGGAAGGTCTGGCCGGTGCCGAAGATGACCTCCGTGTACTTGTGCGCGCGCGACTGGTAGTCGCCGGAGAAATTCAGGTCGATATCGGGCTCTTTATTTCCCTTGAAGCCGAGGAAGGTCTCAAAGGGAATGTCGAAGCCTTCTTTTTTCAGCTTTTCCCCGCAGCGCGGACAGTTTTTGTCCGGCATATCGCAGCCGGCCATGCCGGCATATTTCTTCACCTCATCCGACTCGAAATCGCTGTAATGGCACTTTGGGCAGATGTAGTGCGGACTTAAGGGGTTGACCTCGGTGATGCCCGCCATCGTCGCCACCAGTGAGGAGCCGACGGAACCACGCGAGCCGACGAGGTAGCCATCCTCATTCGACTTCCAGACGAGCTTCTGCGCGATGATGTACATGACGGCGAAGCCGTTTCCGATGATGGAGCGCAGCTCGCGCTCCAGGCGTTCGGTCACGATTTCCGGAAGCTCCTCCCCATAAATTTCATGTGCTTTCTTATAGCAGATCTCGCGCAACGTCTTGTCGGAATCCGCGATGACCGGCGGGCACTTGTCGGGACGCACCGGCGAGAGATGCTCACACATCTCCGAGATCCGGTTCGTATTGGTAATGACGACTTCCTCCGCTTTCTCCCTGCCGAGGAATTCGAACTCCGCGAGCATCTCCTCCGTCGTCCGCAGGTAGAGCGGCGCCTGCTGGTCCGCATCCGAAAAGCCCTTTCCGGCCATAATAATCCGGCGGTAGACCTCGTCCTCCGGGTCAATGAAGTGCACATCACAGGTGGCGGCCACCGGCTTGTGGAATTCCTCACCGAGCCGCACGATCGTGCGCACGTTCTCACGCAGATCCTCCTCGGAGCTCACCGGATTCTTTGAGTCGCGCAGCATGAAGGCGTTGTTCCCCAGCGGCTGGATCTCGAGGTAATCATAGAATTCCACGATACGCGCGATCTCCTGCCGCGGCGCGCCGCGCAGAATCGCCTGGTAGAGCTCTCCCGCCTCGCAGGCGGAACCGACGATCAGGCCCTCGCGGTATTTCTGCAGCTCACTCTTCGGGATGCGGGGCCTCCGCGCGAAATAGTCGATATGCGACAGAGAGACCAGCCGATAGAGATTCACACGCCCGATGTCGTTCTTCGCGAGGATAATCACATGATAGGTCGGCAGCTTTTTGATGGCTGCCGCATCCGCGCGCCCCAGCGCGTTCACATCGTCCAGCGTGAGGGCGTCCCGCTCGCGGAACATCTGCAGAAATTTCAGGAAGATTTCTGCCGTGCAGGCCGCATCGTCGACTGCCCGGTGATGGTGGTCGAGCGGGATATTCAGCGCCTTCGCGACCGTATCCAGCTTGAATTTATTTAATTTCGGCAGCAGTACGCGCGCCATCGCGACGGTATCGCCGACCGTAAAGTCCGTCGGAATATTCATGCGGCGGCAGTTCTCCTCGATAAAGCCCGCGTCGAAAGAGGCGTTGTGCGCGATCAGCACACAGCCCTCGCAGAAGGACAGAAATTCCGGCAGTATTTCCTCGATGGGCGGCGCGTCCAGCACCATGTCGTCGCCAATGCCGGTCAGATCCTCAATCTCGAAGGGAATCGGCTCCTGCGGATTGACGAAGCTGGAAAAGCGCTCCGTGATCTGTCCCGCTTCCACCTTCACCGCGCCGATCTCGATGATGCGGTTGTGCACGGCGGAGAGCCCCGTCGTCTCGAGGTCAAAGACCACATAGGAATCATCGAGACTCTGTCCCTTCGAATTCTCGATGAGCTCCTTTAAGTCGTCCACGAGATAGCCCTCGACGCCGTAAATGACCTTAAAGTCCTCGTCCTTGGAGATCGTGTGGCAGGCCTCGGTGAAGGCCTGCACACAGCCGTGGTCGGTGATTGCGAGCGCTGGCATGCCCCAGGCCTTCGCGCGCTTCAGGAGCACCGCCGCGTCGGTCACACCGTCCATGTCGCTCATCTTGGTGTGGCAGTGGAGCTCAACCCTCTTTTTTGCCGAATAATCCATGCGGGAAGTCGTGAAGTCCGCGATCTTCTTAATTCCGGTCACCGAGCCGATCGTCAGCTCATGGTCAAAGCGGTCGAGGATCGTCATGCCTTTCAGCTTCACGAAAGTGCCCTCGCAGAGCGCCTCCAGCTCCGGCAGCCGCTCGTTCGGAGAAAAAATCTTGACGTTGATCGAATCGGTAAAATCGGTCAGCGTCAGTGTGAGGATCGTGCGCTCACCGCGAATCTCACGGTCCTCGCGCTTGCGGATCTTCCCGCGCACCGTCACCTCGCCCATCTCCTCGACGATCTGATCGAGCGAGATCGGCTCGTCGTCAAAGCTGCGGCCATAGAGCATGTCCGGGTCGGCTTTTTTATAATAGGAGCCGCCCTTGCCACGGCCGGCTCCTGCGCGGGCGGAGGAAGTGCGTTTTCCGCGGGAGGTCTTCCCTTTGGGCGCAAGGCTCTGCCCTCCTGCAGCAGAATCCTGTTGCACGCCGGCAGGCTCTTCCTCCCACGGAACTCCCGCCCCGTCTGCAGCCGCCGCAATCTGACCGCCGTTCTGCTCCGACCTCATAAGCTCCCCGGTCAGTGCCGCGATCCGCTGCCGCATCTCAGCCTCGCCCCGATCCTGACCGGACTCCTCCGGCTCCAGATATTCCACATCCACCTTCACCTGGAAGCCGCAGCGCTCATTGAACACGCGGTCAAGGATGCGCACGATATCGTCCACAGCCTCGCGGTCGTAGACATGCTTTGACACGCCGAGCCGCAGCGTATGCTCATCCGGGAATTCCACCTTCGCATTTTTCAGGATACTTCTTTTATAAGGACTGTAAGCCTCGAGCTCAGTCAGCACACTATCCTCGTAGACCGACCAGAGCCGCTCGGGCGTGTACTGCTCCGAGAGCTGAAAAGTCTCAAAAAAATAGACCTTCCCCTTCCGGCCGGCGAAGACCTGTCTCTGAATCTGAGCTGCAAGCTGAAAAAGCTGATGTTTTGCAATCAGCTTTTTACTCGTAATATAGATGCGCAGCACGTCACGGCCCGGATTCGTGGAGACGCGCGTCACCACGACCTGGTCGAGCAGCTTGCGAAGAGGTCCCTCCGCCTCGAGCGTGCGGAACACCTCAAAAAATGGTTTTTCACTTGTCGTCATGCCAGTTCTCCAGCTCCTCACGCAGCGCGTCCAGAAGCTCACCCTCAGGCAGCTTCTTCACAATCTCCCCATGGCGGAACAGCAGGCCGAAGCCGTCGCCGCCCGCGATGCCGATGTCCGCCTCCCGCGCCTCGCCGGGTCCGTTCACCGCGCAGCCCATGACCGCCACACGGATATCGAGCGGGAACTCCGATACCATCGCCTCGACCTGATTTGCGAGGCCGATGAGGTCGATCTTCGTCCGCCCGCAGGTCGGGCAGGAGACAACCTCCACACCGCCCTTCCGCAGGCCCAGCGTCTTCAGGATCAGCCGCGCCGAGCGGACTTCTTCCGCCGGGTCGCCGGTCAGCGAGACACGGATCGTGTCGCCGATGCCCTGATAGAGGATCACGCCAAGCCCCACTGCGGATTTGATATTTCCGGAAAACAGGGTGCCTGCCTCAGTGATTCCCACATGCAGCGGATGATCCGTCTGCTCCGCGATCAGCTCGTGCGCCCGCGCGCACATAAGCACATTGGAGGACTTGATGCTGATGACGAGATTGTCATAGCCCATATCTTCGATGAGCTTCACCTTGTCAAGCGCGCTCTCGACGATGCCATCCGCGGTCACGCCGCCGTATTTCTCAATCAGTTCTTTCTCGAGCGAACCGCTGTTCACGCCGACACGGATCGGAATGTACCGCTCCCGAGCCGTGTCCACGACCGCTTTGATCCGCTCACGGCTGCCGATATTGCCCGGATTGATGCGGATCTTGTCCGCTCCATTTTCCATGGCCGCGATCGCCAGGCGATAGTCAAAGTGGATGTCCGCCACCAGCGGAATTGCGATCTGCTTTTTGATCTCCGGGAGGGCCTTCGCCGCCTCCGGCGTCGGCACCGTGCAGCGGATAATCTCGCAGCCGGCCGCCGTGAGCTGCCGGATCTGCCGGACTGTCGCCTCCACGTCCTCTGTCCTTGTATTTGTCATGGACTGGATCAGGATCGGATGTCCTCCGCCGATCAGGCGATCGCCGATCTGAACCGTCCTCGTATGTTCACGATGCATAGTTTTCTCCTCTTCTCATATCGTCGATGCGTTTCTGAATACTCCATTTATTGACGCTCAGGACCAGGCCGATCTCGATGAGCAGAAAAATGCTCGCCGTGCCGCCGTAGCTGAAAAACGGGAGCGTCACACCCGTCGTCGGGAACAGCCCCGTCACGACCATCATATTCAGGATCACCTGCAGCGCGATATGGGAAAACACGCCGATCGAGATCATTCTGCCGAGCAGATCCTCCGCAGTCTGCGAGATCACGTAAATCCGGTAGAGCAGATAAATAAACAGAAGAATGATGAGCCCCGCCCCGAAGACGCCAAGCTCCTCACAGATGATCGCGAAAATATAGTCATTGTAGGGCTCCGGAATCGTTCCGAGCTTCTGAATACTGTTCCCCAGGCCCTTGCCGAAGAGGCCGCCCGAGCCGATCGCGTAGAGGCCCTGCAGCGACTGATAGGCCGTGTCCTGCTCGTACTCGTAAGGCTCCAGCCAGGCGCGGATACGCGCGAAACGGAAGCCCGCGTCCTCGAGCGTCGCAGGATCCAGATTTTCCACATAGTAGATGACCGCCGCTACGGCGACGATCACCAGCGCCGCGCAGAGGAAAAACCGCCACTGATCCGGATGCACGATATAGATCATGAACACCGTCATGCCGAGCAGAATCGCTGCGGTACTCATGTTATTGCTGATCTCCAGGATCAGCAGCGAGACGATGACGCTCGGCACCGCCATGCGAATGATCGAAAGCCAGCCTTTCATCTGCCGTCCCCGGACCGCGATCAGCGTCGCCATCACCACGATCATGATCAGCTTGACCGGCTCCGCTACCTGGAACTGAATACCGCCGATCCTGAGCCAGCGTGTCGCGCCCTTGACCGTGACGCCGAGCGGAGTCTTCAGAAGCAGAATCAGCAGAATGCAGACTATATAGCCGGGAATCGCGAAGATCGACCAGACGTGATAGTTAATATTAGACACCACGAACATGGCCGCAAGCCCGATCAGGGAATAGGCGACCTGATTTTTCAGAAGATACATGGAGTCGTAGTTGTAGGTCGCGCTCAGGCCCGCCGTATAGTAGCTGGCGCTGTAGATCATGACGAAACCGAAGACCATCACAAAAAAGAGCGCCGCCAGAAGGTTTGTGTCCAGTCCGCGCAGTCCGGGCTGAAACACTTTCTCCTCCCTCATCCTCATGCCTCCCGTCTCTCATAGCGGCAGAACGTAAAGGCCACATCAAAATAAGTCTTCTCCTCGCTCTCGCCGGTCAGCACCCACTCCGGGTCGTCCTCGAGATTCGGGAACCACGCGTCGGCCTCATAGGCCTCGTCGAGCCGGGTCACATGGGCCAGGTCGCAGTACGGAAGGAAAGCACGGTAAATGCTCTCTCCGCCAATAATATAGACGTCCCGCGTGTCATAGGCCTTCAGCTCCTCCAGCACCTCCTCCACGGAGTGACAGACGAGCGCATCCTTCACATGATAGTCCGGATTGCGGCTGAGGATGATGTTCGTCCGGTTCTTCAGGGGCTGTCCCCCCGGGAAGGTCGCGAGCGTCTTCCGCCCGAGGACGACCACCTTGCCCGTAGTCTCCTTTCGGAAAAACTTCATATCCTCCGGAATACTCACGAGCAGCCTTCCCTGCTGCCCGATCGCCCAATTCTTATCTACATTTACAATCAGATTCATACTTTCTCAAATCCTCTCACACTGCAACCGGAATATTCTGTATCTGCGGGCCGGTCTCGTAATCTTCCACCAGAAGATCCGCCGTCGTGAAGGCGTAAAAATCCTTCACCTCCGGGTTCAGCCGCACCTTCGGAGCCGGATGCGTCTCCCGCGTAATCAGCTCGCGCACAATATCGACATGCCGGTCGTAGATATGCGCGTCCGCGATCACATGCAGCAGCTCGCCCGGTATCATATCGCAGACCTGCGCCACCATCATGAGCAGAATCGCGTACTGGCAGACGTTCCAGTTATTGGCCGTGAGCACGTCCTGCGAGCGCTGGTTCAGCAGAAGATTCAGCGTCAGCCGCTCCTCTCCCTTCTCCTGCGTCACATTCCAGGTCGTGCTGTAGGCGCAGGGATAGAGGTGCATCTCGCTTAAGTCCGCGTGCACATAAGTATTCGTCATGATCCTGCGGCTGAAAGGATTGTGCTTCAGATCATAGAGCACGCGGTCCATCTGGTCCATCATGCCTTCCTTATACAGATGCTTCACACCGATCTGGTAGCCGTAGGCCTTGCCGATCGAGCCTGTCTCGTCGGCCCACTCGTCCCATACATGGCTGTGCAGGTCGTGGATGTTGGCCGATTTCTTCTGATAAATCCAGAGAATCTCGTCCATGCAGCTCTTGAGCGCGGTCCGCCGAAGCGTCAACGCCGGGAATTCCTTCCGGAGGTCGTAGCGGTTCACAACGCCAAAGCGCTTGATCGTATAGGCGTAGCTGCCATCCTCCCACTTCGGGCGCACCTTCTCGCCCTCCGTGCTGACGCCATTTTCAAGGATATCACGGCACATGTCGATAAAAAGCCGGTCTGCGTAGCTCATGAAAATCCTCCTTATTCAATCTCAGAAGTGCAGAACGGGCAGCGCGTCGCCTTGATATCGATCTCGCTCATGCAGCGCGGACAGATCTTCTTCGTCGGGGCCGCCGGAGCCTCCTCCTCTTTCTTCTTCAGCTTCTCTGTGGCGCCATTGATCGCCTTGACCATGCAGAAGATCACGAACGCAATCAGCAGGAAATTGATGATCGCCGACAGGAAGGAGCCGTAATTCAGCGTCGCAGCCTGCTCGCCGACGCCGAAGGAGACACTCATCGAGGCGATATCCATGCCCCCGGTGATCAGCGACAGCAGCGGCATGATCATGTCGTCGACCAGCGAGGTCACGATCGCCGTGAAGGCGCTGCCGATGATAACGCCAACTGCCAGATCCATCACATTCCCTCTGGAAATAAACTTCTTGAATTCATTAAAAAAGTTCTTCATATTCTTGCTCCTCTCCCATCTGAAAAGTGCCCGGACATCTGCCCGGACACTTTCAGTATAACACGTTCTTTCGGGAACGAAAATACTTTTTACATGCAAAGAGGATATTTTTTTGCCAGAGACTGCACCAGTGCTCCGGCAGCCGGAACTGCCGGCTCCCCTTCCTTCAGCAGCATCGCGATGGCCTCCGCGATCACATCCATATCCACCTCGTTCATCCCTCTGGTCGTGACGGCCGGAGTGCCGATACGTATGCCGCTCGTGACAAAAGCAGAACGCGGATCGTTCGGAATCGCATTCTTGTTCACCGTAATATTTGCGAGTGCCAGCAAGTTTTCCGCCTCTTTTCCGGACAGATTAAGATCTCTCAGATCCACCAGCATCAGGTGATTATCCGTCCCACCGGATACGATCGAAATGCCGCGGTCCATAAGCCCTGCGCAAAGCCTCTTCGCATTTTTCACGATATTCTTCTGGTATTCCCTGTACTCCTCTGTCTGGCACTCCTTAAGGCAAACCGCCTTTGCGGCGATCACATGCATGAGCGGCCCGCCCTGAATACCGGGAAATACAGCTTTATTAAAATTAAATTTTTTTGCGGTCTCCGCATCGGACAGGATCATGCCGCCTCTCGGCCCGCGCAGGGTCTTATGCGTCGTTGTCGTCGTGACATGCGCGAAAGGAATCGGGCTCGGATGCACTCCCGCTGCCACAAGCCCGGAAATATGGGCGATATCCGCCATCAGATACGCGCCTGTCTCATCCGCAATTTCACGGAATTTCTTAAAATCGATGGTCCGCGCGTAAGCGCTGGCACCGCAGATAATAAGCTTCGGCCTGCATTCCTTCGCAATCCGGCGCACTTCCTCATAATCAATAAAGCCTTCGTCGTCTACGCCGTACTGATATACATCAAAATATTTACCGGACAGATTGGCAGGGCTTCCGTGGGACAGATGACCGCCGTGAGCCAGATTCATACTAAGCACCCGGTCGCCCGGATTCAGGATCGCGTAGAGCACCGCCGTATTCGCCTGCACTCCAGAATGAGGCTGCACATTCGCGTATTCGCAGCCGAACACCTCACAGGCACGTCTGATCGCAAGCTCTTCCACCACGTCGACGCATTCACAGCCCCCATAAAAGCGTTTTCCCGGATACCCTTCCGCGTATTTATTGGTCAGAGGGCTCCCCATGGCAGCCATGACCGCCTTGCTTACCCAGTTTTCCGATGCAATCAACTCTATATGGCTGTTCTGTCTGGCCATCTCATTCTCAATCGCCTGCGCGATTTCAGGGTCGACCGCTCTTACATCGTCCAGTGAATACATATATTCCTCCTTTGTCATCACATAGTTTTTCTTTTTCACATAGCAATCACTGTAACACGTTTGCTTTTATTTTTCAACGCAAAATAAATAAATAAATTTTTTCGAAAATGTGGATTTTGCACTTTCTTTTTGACAATATTTATATTAGAATGAAGAAAACCTGTTATCCATATGGAAAGGAGCCTTTAAGATGAAAAAACTGTTGAAAGCAATCGCGGCTGTCGGTACCGCCGCTCTGGCCGCGGTAGGCGGATTCTATCTCTATCAGAAGTTCTTCGGAGAGGAAGAGGATCTGGACGACTTCGACGACGACGAACTCTTTGAAGACGAGGAGGACGAAGAAGAAGCTGAGGATGCCGAAGAGACTGAGGAGGAAGCCGAGGCCGGGGAGATCTTCGAGGAGGAGACCACGGAAGCTGCTGAGGAAGAAGCTGCCGAAGAAGAAAAGTCTGAAGAAGCCTGACAAAAGAGAAAAAGAGAGACCGGCGCCGCATCCTGGCGCTGGTCTCTTTTGATTTTCAGTCCTTTTTGGGGAGCTTGAAGGAGCTCTTGAGCGACACGATCCGGTTGAAGACGAGCGCGTCCTCCTTCGAATCCTTCGCATCCACACAGAAGAATCCGTTCCGCACAAACTGGAAGCTGTCATAGGGCTTCGCATCTGCGAGCGCGGGCTCCAGCTTTGCCTGGACTCTTGTCAGAGAATTCGGATTGATATTCATCGAGCCGTCCTCATTGTAGACGCCCTTCGACTCGTCGATCAGATTTTCATAGAGGCGCACCTGGGCGTCGATGGCGTACGGCGCCGGAACCCAGTGAATCGTTCCCTTTACCTTGCGGCCGGTAAAGCCGCTGCCGGCCTTCGTCTCCGGGTCGTAGGTGCAGTGCACGACGCTCACTCTGCCGTCCGCGTCCTTCTCAAATCCCACACATTTTACAAAATAAGCGTGCATCAGACGGACCTCATTGCCCGGGAACAGGCGGAAATATTTCCGCGGCGGTTCCTCCATGAAATCATCCCGCTCGATATAGAGTTCGCGGCAGAAGGGAACCTCCCGCACGCCGAGCGCTTCATTTTCCAGATTATTCGCCGCCTCGAGGTACTCGGTCTCACCCTCCGGATAATTGTCGATGACAAGACGAATCGGGTCGAGCACCGCCATCATGCGGGAGCGCTTCATCTTCAGGTCTTCGCGGATGCAGTACTCCAGCATCGCGTAGTCAACCGAGCTCTGACTCTTGGACACGCCGCAGAGCTCCACAAACATCTGAATCGACTCCGGCGTAAAACCGCGGCGGCGCAGCGCGGCGATCGACACCAGACGCGGGTCGTCCCAGCCGTCCACCGTGCCGTCCTCGACCAGCTTCTTGATATAACGCTTGCCGGTCACAACGTTCGTCAGGTACAGCTTCGCGAACTCAATCTGCCGCGGCGGATGCGGGTACTCCAGCTCGCGCACGACCCAGTCATAGAGCGGCCTGTGATCCTCGAACTCCAGCGTGCAGATCGAATGAGTGATGCCCTCAATCGCATCCTCGATCGGATGGGCGAAATCGTACATCGGGTAAATACACCACTGATCGCCGGTATTGTGATGCGTCATGTGCGCCACACGGTAGATGACCGGGTCGCGCATGTTCATATTCGGGGAGGCCATGTCGATCTTCGCGCGCAGCACCTTTTCGCCGTCCCCGTAGACGCCGTTCTTCATATTTTCAAAGAGCGTGAGATTCTCCTCGACGCTGCGGTTCCGGTAAGGGCTCTCCCTGCCCGGCTCGGTCAGCGTCCCGCGATACTCGCGGATCTCCTCCGCGGAGAGATCGCACACGTAGGCCTTGCCCTTTTTGATCAGCTTTACTGCGCCCTCATACATCTGCTGGAAATAATCCGATGCAAAGAACAGGCGATCCTCCCAGTCCGCTCCGAGCCACTGGATATCCTTCTTGATCGCCTCGACGAACTCTGTCCGCTCCTTCGTCGGATTCGTGTCGTCAAAACGCATATTAAACTTCCCATGATACTTCTGCGCGAGCCCGTAGTTCAGCAGAATCGACTTTGCATGTCCGATGTGCAGATAACCGTTTGGCTCCGGCGGAAAACGGGTGTGCACGGTGTCATAGACGCCCTCCGCAAGATCCTTCTCAATCTCCGTCTCGATAAAATTTCTGGAAACGACTTCATTCTCCATGGCAGATTTCCCTCGCTTTAATACAGCTTTTTGTTATAAACTTGAGAGTGAAAAGTTCTCCCCTGTAACTCGAGAGTGCCTTTCACATTTCTC
>JAJPXQ010000002.1 GCA_021205385.1 Lachnospiraceae bacterium
AATTAGTTTAAACTAATACTTCAGTATTATATCGGAGGTATATTATGAGCGGTGATTTGATCATTTACCATGGATCACAGCAGATTATCGAAGGACCAACGTTTGGCACAGGCAAAAAATACAATGACTACGGTCAGGGTTTCTACTGCACCGAAAATATTCAACTTGCAAAGGAATGGGCCTGTCCTGTCAGGAATGATGGCTATGCTAACCAATACATCCTGCATATGAGCGGATTGCAGGTAATGTACCTTACCAGGGGAAAATTTAACATTCTGCACTGGCTTGCCATTCTACTGAAAAACAGAAAATTCGACATCACCTCCCCCGTTGGGAACACCGCGAGGGATTATATTCTCTCACATTTTATGCCGAATACCGCAAATGTAGATGTGATGGTTGGCTATCGCGCGGACGATTCCTACTTTTCCTTTGCGGAAGATTTCGTGAATAACACGATTTCACTGCGAGATCTGAATCTCTCCATGCAGCTCGGCACGCTCGGGGAACAGGTCGTGCTCCTTTCAGAACGCGCTTTTGAACAGCTTACATTTACCGGATATGAACTGGCCAATTACCGTGAATACTATTACGGAAGAGCCCGGCGGGATCAGGACGCACGGACTGCTTACGCGAACAGAAAGAAGAATTTGCAGCAGCTTATGGATGATATTTTCATTCTCGATATTATAAGGGAGGATATGAAGGATGACGACCCACGCTTACAGTCCGTTATATCTGGCTAAGGCCTCCCGCGCCATTGGCAATATGCTCCATGACGCGGTCCATGAATTCAATATAAACGGCACAGACTTCCTGATCCGGTTTATCCAGTCCGATGTGGCGGAGCAGTTTGAAAACGGTAATCCCAAATACATCGCCGGAAAAAGCGGAATGGAACTTTTTCTGGAGGTCATGGAAAGAACAACAGGAGAATGCCGTGACGTCGGTCTTGTAGAAAACTATGATCGAAGCCCTGCATATTGGGTTGGCTGGATGCTGACACACTACCAGTGGTATTCCGGCAAAAGTTTTCAATATATTCTGGACACAGTTCCCTATGAGGAACTGGACCGTCTTTATGGGACCCTGCATGAAGCAGATATCCAGAAAAGCTATGAAGTAATGGATGCTCACTTTGCAGGCAACGAGAGCAGGCTGAAGACCATGAGACGACGTTGCGGCCTGACACAGGAAGCGCTCGCACAAGAGTCCGGTGTCTCCGTGAATACAATCCGCGCCTACGAACGGAAAAGTAAGGACCTGAACAAAGCTCAATTTGATATTGTGACGCGCCTTGCAAAGGCCTTGAAATGTGATATCTCTGAGCTGTTTGGATAAAACAGAATTCCCGGCGGCCGGAGCCGCCGGGCCATTTCTTTCGGATTTACCGCAGCTCTGCCAGAATCTCCCGGAAGGCCGGCAGCGAATTCACGATCGTCTGCTCCGCCACGCAGTAGGATACACGCGCATAGCCCTCGCAGCCGAAGCTGTCGCTCGGGACGATCAGCACATCATGGCGCTTCGCGCACTCGGAAAATTCATTCGCGTCCGGCACCGGAGACTTGACAAAGAGATAGAAGGCTCCCTGCGGCCGCACACACTCATAACCGATTTCGGTCAGGCCGTTGTAAAGCAGTTCCCGGTTGCGCGCGTAGGCTTCGATATCGGTCGGCACGTCCGCGCAGAGAGCCGCCACGCGCTGGAACAGCACCGGTGCGCAGACAAAGCCGAGTGCGCGGCCCGCCCCGGCCACCGCCGCCATAACCCGTTTTGAATCGGCGACTTCATCCGGCACGATGATGTAGCCGATGCGCTCGCCCGGCAGCGACAAGGATTTACTGTAAGAGTAGCAGACCAGCGTGTCCGCATAATAATTGGGCACATAAGGCACGGTCAGCCCGTCGTAGACGATCTCGCGATAGGGCTCGTCGGAGATAAGATAAATCACCGTCCCGTACTCCTGTTCCTTCGCACGGAGCAGCTCGGAAAGCCTCCGGATCGTCTCCTCCGAGTAGACGACACCGCTTGGGTTATTCGGGGAGTTGATGATCACACCCTTCGTGTGCGGCGTGATCAGGCTCTCAAATTTTTCAAAATCAATCTGAAAATCCTTCGTGTCCGCCGGCACAACCTGAAATTTTGCGCCCGCGTTCTCCACCCAGACCGCATACTCCGGGAAGAAAGGCGCGAAGGTAATATATTCGTCCCCTTCGCAAACCGTCGCCTGGATGCAGATATTCAGCGACGCCGCCGCACCGACTGTCATATAGAAATTGTCAGCTGTGAAATGTGTGCCGAAACGCCGGTTCACCGACTCCGCGAGCGTCTGTCGTACCTGCGGGTCTCCCGAAGCCGGCGAATAGCCGTGCAGCGCCTCTGCGGGCTCCTCCAGCAGCCCCAGCAGCGCCTCCTTCACCTGCGGCGGCGCCGGAATGCTCGGATTGCCAAGGCTGAAATCATAGACCTTGTCCTCACCCACTATTTTCTTTCTCTCCAGGCCGTAGGCAAAAAGTTCACGGATGATTGAACTCTTGCTCCCATACTCATACATTGCGCTGTTTACTGTCATTTCCCTCTCCTCCTCTTTATACGCGGAAAATCCCCATGGATCGCTCCACAGGGATTCCTGAAATCACATACTTATACCAGCTCCAGCACAACTTCCATCGCGCCGTCGCCTTTTCTCTGGCCGATCTTCACCATACGGGTGTAGCCGCCGTTCCGGTTTGTGTACTTCGGAGCGATCTCATCGAAGATCTTCGCGACCAGGTCAACTTCCTTGGTCTTTTTCTTCTTCGGGTCGATCTGTGTGCTCACCGGATAGAGCACCTTCATCATCTGTCTTCTCGCGTGCAGTCTGGACGGAAGATCCTTCTTGATCTCCTTCTCGACCTCATCGTAGACGGTCACTTTCTTTCCGTCCTTCTCTTCCTTCACGCGCTTGCCGTCCTTATCCTTGCGGGCAACCTTCGCCGTCACCTTGACAACCTCATAGTTGTCCTTCTCGCGGACGCCGAGTGCAATCAGCTTTTCAGCGATCTTTCTCGTCTCTCTCGCTTTCGACTCCGTGGTCACGATCCTGCCGTTTGCAAGAAGCGCGGTCACCTGGCTTCTCAGTAATGCTTTTCTCTGGGCAGACGTTCTGCTCAGCTTTCTATATCCTGCCATGTCATTTCCTCCATTCGTTGTCCTCCGCGCCATGCGTCTTCGGGCTTACTGACGCAGAGTCTGGCTGCAACAATCTCCTTTTAAGATTCCTCGCTCTGGTTCAGCTCCAGGCCAAGTTCTTTTAATTTCGCAAGCACCTCTTCGAGCGACTTCCGGCCCAGGTTACGGACCTTCATCATATCTTCGGATGTGCGGTTGCACAGCTCTTCCACTGTGTTGATGCCTGCCCTCTTCAGGCAGTTGTAGGAACGCACGGAAAGCTCCAGCTCGTCGATATTCATCTCGAGAACCTTCTCTTTCTCGTCGTTTTCCGTCTCCACCATGATCTCCGTCGATCTCGCGTTCTCGGAAAGATCAATGAACAGGCTCAGATGCTCGCTCAGCACTTTCGCAGCAAGGCTCACCGCCTCGTCCGGGCCAAGAGCACCATTCGTATAGACATCCAGTGTCAGCTTGTCAAAGTCCGTCTGCTGACCTACACGGGTATCTTCCACTGTCATGTTCACACGTTCCACCGGTGTGTAGATCGAATCAATCGCAATCATGCCAATCGGGAGATCATCACTCTTATTCTTGTCAGAGCTCACATAACCTCTGCCCTTCGTGATCGTCAGCTCTATGTAGAGCTTGCTGTCCGCACCACCGTTCAGATGAGCGATCACAACTTCCGGGTTCTGGATCTCGATGTCGGGATCGCACTGAATATCAGCCGCTGTCACGACGCCTTCGCCCTCAAAATCAATATAGGCGATCTTCGGTTCCTCGGACTCGCTGATATTCTTGATGGCAAGGCTCTTGATGTTCATGATGATCTCAGTTACATCCTCCTTGACGCCGGGAATGGAACTGAATTCATGAAGCACACCGTCTATCTTCACCTGGCTCACTGCCGTGCCTGGCAGTGAGGAAAGCATGATCCTTCTCAGAGAATTGCCGAGGGTAGTGCCGTAGCCTCTTTCCAGTGGTTCCACAATGAATTTACCATATTTCCTGTCTTCTGAAAGTTCAGCTATCTCGATCTTCGGTTTATTAAATACCACCACTAAAAGCCCCTCCTGTTCTGTGTTGGACGACGGATTACTTGGAATACAGCTCGACGATCAGCATCTCATCGACCGGAACGTCGATCATATCCCTGGCCGGAAGCTCTTTTACGCTGCCTTTCAGATTCTCAAGATCTGCATCGAGCCACTCCGGAACGAGACGTCCTCCGGTGACCTCTGCAATCGCCTTGAAATGATCGGAGCTCTTGCACTTCTCCTTAATCTCAATCGTGTCTCCCGCCTTCACCTGATAGGACGGAATATTGACCTGTTTGCCATTCACAAGCACCTGCTTGTGGTCGACGATCTGACGAGCCTCTCTTCTCGTTCTGGCAAAGCCAAGACGGAAGATCACATTGTCCAGTCTGCACTCGAGCATCACCATCAGATTCTCACCGGTCATGCCCTTCATACGATCCGCCTTCTCATAGTAGTTGCGGAACGGCTTCTCCAACACGCCGTAAATGAATTTCGCCTTCTGCTTCTCTCTGAGCTGAAGACCATACTCAGAAACCTTGCGGTTCGTTCTCTTCGCGTGTCTGTTTGACTTTTTATCAATTCCCATATATACCGGATCCAGATCGAGCGCCCGGCATCTCTTAAGGACAGGTGTTCTGTTTACTGCCATCTTTTCATACCCTCCTGATTAAACTCTTCTGCGCTTCGGCGGCCTGCATCCATTGTGCGGCACCGGCGTCACATCGGTAATGCTGATAACCTCAAGCCCACAGGCCTGGAGTGCGCGAATCGCGGCCTCTCTGCCTGAACCGGGACCCTTTACAAACACGTCCACGGTCTTCAGTCCGTGAATGAGCGCCGCCTTTGTGGCAGTCTCTGCAGCCATCTGCGCAGCGTAGGGAGTAGATTTCCTTGAACCTTTAAAACCAAGACCACCGGCACTTGCCCAGCTCAGAGCGTTGCCCGCCGTATCGGTCAGGGTAACGATCGTGTTGTTGAAAGAAGCCTGGATATGTGCCTGTCCGCGTTCAACGTTTTTCTTGACACGCTTTTTTGTCACTTTTCTCGTAACCTTTGCCATTCTAAACTAACCTGCTTTCTCTACTTTTTACTTTTTCTTATTTGCAACGGTCTTCTTCGGACCTTTTCTTGTTCTCGCGTTGTTCTTCGTGTTCTGTCCACGCACCGGAAGACCTCTGCGGTGACGTACGCCACGATAGCAGCCGATCTCCTGCAGTCTCTTGATATCCATCGCGACCTGTCTCTTCAGGTCACCTTCGACGATCTGCGTCTGCTCGATCACAGAACTGATCCTTTTGACTTCATCGTCAGTCAGGTCTCTGACGCGGGTATCCGGATTGACCCCTGCGTCCTTCAGAATGCGGTTGGAACTGGTCCTGCCGATCCCGTAAATATAGGTCAGGCCGATCTCAACGCGCTTTTCTCTTGGTAAATCTACACCAGCAATACGAGCCATTGTGATTATTCCTCCATCTTTCTTTTACTACTTACATTTTCCTAAATGAGGCTCGAATGACGGATTCCATTCGATGCCCAAATGGGCAGCTGCCCATTCTTTCCGGTACTCGCGGCACATACGGCCGCCCATCCTTCCCGGTTTCAGGTGAGGTCCATCTCATATTATGAATAATCGCTGCTCTTTTGTCTTTCTCTATTATAAAAGGACTAAAAGGCAATGACACTCACGAAAAGATTATCCCTGCCTCTGTTTGTGCTTCGGGTTTTCACAGATGATTCTGATAGTACCTTTTCTCTTGATGACCTTGCACTTCTCACAGATAGGTTTTACCGAAGATCTAACCTTCACAGCACCAGTCCTCCTTTCTCATTTTTTACACATAGAATGCGCGATTCGCAAAATCGCGCCTATATAGTATATCAAAAGTCTCACATGATTGCAAGAACTTTTATTTTTATTTATCCCTCCAGATAATACGGCCTTTTGAGAGATCATAGGGGGAGAGCTCAATCGTCACCTTGTCCCCCGGTAAAATACGGATAAAATTCATCCGCAGCTTGCCGCTGATGTGCGCGAGTACCCGATGACCGTTCTCCAGCTCCACCTGGAAGGTCGCGTTCGGCAGCTTCTCCACTACGATTCCTTCGATTTCGATTGCATCTGCTTTAGACATGTTTATCCTCCCGCCGTGCCCGGCTGTCTGCAGACACGTCCTGATAGATCACCTGTATGTGCCTGCGTTTCTTTTTCTTCGGGTTTTCCTCCGTACGGTGTATACCGTCCACTAACCATACATATTCTTCGTCTGCGCGGATTATGCGGTAAATCCTGCCCCTGTCGTGTCCGGTCAGGGATTTTGCCTGCATACCGGCCTCGATTCTCAGCATCCTGTATTTCCTCCATATTATATGGTGAGCGACAGGATTTCCGGATCGCCGTCTGTCACGAGAATGGTATTCTCATAGTGAGCCGAGGGTTTACGGTCCTCAGTGACCACCGTCCACTTGTCCTCCAGCCACTTTACCCTCCAGGTACCGAGGTTGATCATGGGCTCCACCGCCAGTGTCATACCGGCCACCAGGCGAATACCGCGCTTCTTCTGCCGGAAGTTCGGCACCTGCGGGTCCTCATGCAGATGCGTACCGATCCCATGTCCGACCAGATCCTGAACAATCCCATAGCCGTAAGGTGTGACATAGTCGTCAATCGCGGAAGAGATATCAAAGAGATGATTTCCTGCCTTCGCCTGTTTGATGCCCTCGAAAAAGCTCTGCCTGGTCACATCGATCAGCTGCTGCAGCTCGGGACTGATCTTTCCTACCGCGTGCGTCCGCGCGGCATCGGAATGATATCCTTTATAAATCAGGCCCGCATCCAGGCTGACAATGTCACCTTCCTCGAGAATACGATCGTCACGCGGAATTCCGTGCACGACCTCTTCATTGACCGAGACGCAGATGGCGGCCGGAAACCCATTGTAATTCAGGAAATTCGGCACACAGCCGAGCTTTCGGATAATCTTTTCGCCGTGCCGGTTGACATCCATCGTGGAAACGCCAGGCCGGATGAACTCACCCATCTCGGCATGCACGATCTCCAGGAGACGTCCGGCCTCCCGCATCAGCTCGATTTCCCGCTCTGATTTTACTGTAACGGCCATGTCCTACGCCTCAAGGATCCCAAGGATAGCTGCAAAAACATCCTCCATACTCATGGAACCGTCCACAGTTCTCAGGATTCCCTTCTTATCGTAATAATCGATCAGCGGCTGCGTCTGCTCATGATATACATCGAGACGCTTCTGCACCGTTTCCGGCTTGTCGTCATCACGGAGAATCAACTCCCCGCCGCAGACGTCGCAGATGCCTTCCTTCTTCGTCGGCGCGTAGACGAGATGATAAGTCGCTCCGCAGCCCACGCATGCGCGGCGTCCGCCCATCCGCTTTACAATATTCTCATCCGGAACATTCACATCAATCGCATAGTCCACGGACTCGCCCGCGGCTTTCAGCGCACTGTCCAGGCTCTCGGCCTGCGGAATCGTCCGCGGAAAACCATCGAGGATGTAGCCTTCCCTGCAATCCTCCTGATGAACACGATCCACAACGAGATCACATACCAGCTCATCGGGTACCAGAAGCCCCTGATCCATATAGGTCTTCACCTTATTCCCAAGCTCTGTGCCGTTCTTGATGTTTGCACGAAAGATGTCACCGGTTGAGATATGCGGGATCCCATACTTCCCGGCGATCTTCTTCGCCTGCGTCCCTTTTCCTGCGCCCGGAGCGCCCAACATAATTATCTTCATAATAAAGTCTCTCCAATTTTTACCATACCATACCTGTGAACGCCGCGAAAGCCTGTACCAGATAGCCGTACAGGCTTTTCGCCGTATTGATCAGTCGTTCAGGAATCCTTTGTAGTAACGCACCAGCATCTGGGATTCGATCTGCTTGAGTGTCTCGAGGACAACGCCTACAATAATGATGATGGACGTGCCGCCGAAGGATACGTCAGCTCCGAACATTCCGTTAAAGAAAATCGGAATCACGCATACGATAATCAGACCAACCGCACCGATAAATACAATATAATTCAGGATTTTACTCAAGTACTCCGTCGTCGGTTTTCCGGGACGAATTCCCGGTATAAAGCCGCCCTGCTTCTTGATATTGTTCGATATCTCGATCGGGTTGAAGGTGATCGAGGTATAAAAATATGCGAAGAACACGACCAGCACGATGTAGAGCAGCAGACCAAGCGAATAGATCGGCTGACTCGGGTCACACCAGTTGGAGGAGCTCAGACCCGCAATGATCTTCGACCCGATCCCTGTGCCGCCGCTCTTTCCCATCAGCGATACGATGACGCCCGGAAAGCTCATCAGCGACGAGGCGAAAATGACCGGAATCACGCCCGCGGTATTCACCTTCATCGGGATATTGGTCGACTGTCCACCGACCATCTTGCGTCCCTGCATCTTCTTGGCATACTGCACGGGGATTCTGCGCTCGCCTCCCTGCAGGAAGACGACGAATACAACCGTCACAAGAATTACCGCCAGTATGATCACCGCTGCAAGCGCCGCGTTCAGGATCGTCTTGCCCTGCATGAACTGCTCATAGAGCGATACAAAGTCGTCCGGAATTCTCGAAGTAATGTTGATCAGGAGCACGATCGAGATGCCGTTTCCGACGCCGTACTCGCTGATCTGTTCACCAATCCACATCAGGAACGCGCTGCCCGCTGTCATGGCCACCACCGCAAGGATCACATTCGGAGCGTTGAACTCTTCAAGCAGTCCGCTGTTTCCGAAACCGATCGTCATGGCAATACTCTCAATCAGAGCCAGCGCCACTGTCAGATAACGGGAAATCATCTGGATCTTCTTACGTCCGTCCTCGCCGTCCTTCTGCATCTCCTCAAGCTGCGGGATTGCAATCGTGAGGAGCTGGACAATGATCGAGGATGTGATGTAGGGAGTAATGCTCAGCGCAAACAACGACATGCTGCTGAAGGAGCCGCCGGTGAACGCGTCAAAGAAATTGAACGCGTCCCCGTTCTGCTGCGCAAACCACGCAGCGAAATACTCCCTGTTCACGCCCGGGATCGGCAGCTGCGAACCAAGGCGCACAACGATTAACATTAAAAATGTGAAAATCAGTTTTTTTCTGATATCCTCAATCTTAAATGCATTTCGCAATGTTTTGAACATCAGATCACCTCGGCTTTTCCACCAAGAGCTTCAATCTTAGCTGCTGCGCCCGCGGAAAATGCATTCGCCTGGACGGTCAACTTCTTGGTTAATTCTCCTTTTCCGAGGATCTTCACTCCGTCGTGCGGATTTCTGATGATCCCTTCTTCGATCAGAGTCTGTACAGAGACAACGCTGTCGTTGTCAAATCTCTCAAGTACATCAACGTTAATTGCAACGATTTCCTTGCTGTTGCGGCATGTGAAGCCTCTCTTCGGGAGTCTTCTGTATAAGGGCATCTGACCGCCCTCAAAACCCGGCCTGGGAGCTCCGGAACGGGCCTTCTGCCCCTTATGTCCCTTACCCGCGGTCTTGCCGTTGCCTGAACCATGTCCACGGCCTCTGCGGAAATTATCGCTCTGTCTGGAGCCCTCCGCGTACGTCAAATTCGATAAGTCCATTGTGACACCTCCTTATCTGCAATCATCAGATTTCTTCCACCTTCACCAGATGTCTTACATGCCAGATCATGCCGCGCACTGCGTCATTGTCCGGCAGCTCGACGGTCTTGTGCATCTTCTTAAGACCGAGCGCCTCCACCGTAGCTCTCTGCTTCGGAATCGCGCCAATCGGAGATTTTACCAGGGTTACTTTTAACTTCTCTGCCATGTCCGCTCTCCTCCTTATGCCAAAATCTCGTCTACGGATTTGCCGCGCTTCTTCGCGACTTCCTCCGGAGCGCTCAGACTCTTCAGGCCATCGAGGGTGGCCAGTACCACGTTCTGCTTGTTGTTGGAGCCCAGCGACTTGGTACGAATATTCTTTACGCCTGCAAGCTCCACCACCGCACGGACAGCGCCGCCGGCAATAATACCGGTACCTTCCGGAGCTCTCTTGAGCAGTACGGAAGAACTGCCGAACTCTCCGATGACATCATGCGGGATACTGCTGTTGCTGTCCAGCGAGATGCGGACAAGCTTCTTCATCGCATCCTCCTTGCCCTTACGGATCGCTTCCGGAATTTCAAGGGCTTTTCCAAGGCCTGCACCTACGATGCCATTGCCGTCGCCAACGACCACCAGAGCCGTGAAACGCTGTGTGCGTCCGCCCTTGACCGTCTTGCTGACGCGCTTGATCGTCACGACCTTATCGGTCAGCTCCAACTGGCTCGCATCAATGATCTCATGTCTCATGCCTTTTCTCCTCCTCCTTTAGAAATCCAGACCCGCTTCACGGGCTGCATCTGCCAGCGCTGCGACTTTTCCATGATAAACGAATCCTCCACGGTCAAAAACAACCGTCTTGATTCCCTTCTCAAGGGCTCTCTCGGCAAGCACTTTTCCTACATATGCTGCCGCGTCAACGCTGTTCGTCTTCTCAAGCTCTGCCTTGATATCCTTCTGGAGAGTGGAAGCGGAGACGAGGGTATTTCCTGCGGTATCATCAATGATCTGCGCATACATATGCTGGTTGCTTCTGTATACGGCCAGACGCGGCTTCTCGGCAGTGCCGCTGATATGGTTACGCAGCCTGTAGTGCTTCTTGGCGCGTACTTCTTTTCTTGATTTCTTCTTAACCATCTCTACACTCTCCTTACCTATTTCTTACCGGTCTTGCCGACTTTGCGACGGATCACTTCATCCGCATACTTGATGCCCTTGCCCTTGTAGGGTTCCGGCGCTCTCTTGGCGCGGATCTCTGCCGCGTACTGTCCGACTTTTTCCTTGTCGATACCTTTGACGGTGATCTTGTTTCCGTCGACCACAGCCTCCAGGCCTTCCGGATCAATCATCTCGACCGGATGAGAATAGCCCAGATTCAGCGTCAGCTTCTTGCCGGACTTCGAGCAGCGATAGCCGACACCATTGACCTCAAGCACCTTCTCAAAACCGGTGTTGACGCCGGTCACCATGTTGGAAATCAGCGTTCTGGTCAGTCCGTGTAAAGATTTCATTTTCTTCAGGTCGTTCGGCCTCGTCACTACAACGTGCCCATCCTCAACCTTAATCGTCATTTCTGTGGGAAGCGTTCTCTCCAGCGTTCCCTTCGGACCTTTTACGGTCACCTTGTTTCCCTCGGCCACATCAACTGTGACGCCTGCCGGAATCGCTACCGGCAATCTTCCGATACGGGACATAAATCAAAAATCCTCCTTACTTAGATTTTCGGAAGAGGCGGTGCGCCTCTTCTGTTTTCAGTAATGCTCAGAATTACCAGACAAAAGCCAGCACTTCTCCGCCTACATTGAGCTCTCTTGCCTTCTTGTCGGTCATCACACCCTTGTTTGTGGAGATGATGGCGATACCCAGGCCGCCAAGCACCTTCGGAAGCTCGTCCTTGCCTGCGTACACGCGAAGACCCGGCTTGGAGATTCTCTTCAGTCCGGAGATGATCCTGTCACTCTTGTTATTGGCATATTTCAGGGTGATACGGATATCCTGGAAATTTCCGTTATCAACCATCTCATACTTCTCAACATATCCCTCATCCACCAGGATGTCAGCGATCGCAAGCTTCATCTTCGATACCGGGATATCCACCGTGTCATGCTTTCTGACGTTCGCATTACGGATTCTTGTGAGCATATCTGCGATTGGATCGTTCGTTGTCATTTTTCCTACCTCCTTACCGCTTACCAGCTTGCCTTTTTCACGCCCGGGATCTGGCCCGCGTAAGCCAGCTCGCGGAAGCAGATTCTGCAGATTCCATATTTTCTCAGATATGCATGCGGACGGCCGCAGATCCTGCAGCGGCTGTATTCTCTTGTAGAGAATTTCTGTTTGCGCTGCTGCTTGATTTTCATCGATGTTTTAGCCATGAAATTCCCTCCTATCTTGCAAATGGCATATTGAATAAACTCAACAGATAACGCGCTTCCTCATCGGTTTTGGCTGTGGTTACGAAAATGATATCCATGCCTCTCACCTTATCCACCTTGTCATATTCAATTTCCGGGAAAATCAACTGTTCCTTGATGCCAAGGGCATAATTCCCTCTGCCGTCAAACGCGTTCGGGTTCACGCCACGGAAGTCACGCAGGCGGGGAAGCGCCAGATTGATCAGGCGATCCGCAAACTCGTACATCCGCTCTTTGCGAAGCGTGACCTTGCAGCCGATCGGCATGCCCTCACGAATTTTGAAGTTCGCGACGGAATTCTTTGCCTTTGTCACGACCGCCTTCTGACCGGTGATCGTCTCCAGATCCTTCACTGCGGAATCCAGAACCTTGACATTCTCTTTCGCTTCGCCGACGCCCATATTGATGACGATCTTGTCGAGCTTCGGCACTTCCATAATATTCTTATATCCGAATTTTTTGATCATGGCGTCCACGATCTCATTCTTGTACTGTTCTCCAAGTCTGCTCACTTTTTTTCAGGCCTCCTCTCTTCCATCAGTCGTCGATGACCTTGCCGGTCGCCTTCGCTACGCGCTTCACGACTCTCTTCTTGCTGCCGTTCTCGCGCTCCTTATACTCGACCTGAAAACCGACGCGCGTGGTCTGTCCATCTACCACAAGCATGACATTGGAAGCATCGATCGGAGCCTCCTGATGAACGATGCCGCCCTGCTGGTTCGACATCGAGGGCTTCGTGTGCTTCGTGACCATGTTCACGCCTTCCACCACAACTCTGCCCTTCTTGTGGTCAACCATGACAACCTTGCCCTCAGCGCCCTTGTCGGCTCCGGCAATCACTCTGACGGTATCGCCCTTTTTGATTTTCATTGTAGCCATTCCGATACCTCCTATAATACTTCCGGAGCGAGGGATACGATCTTCATGAACTGTTTCTCACGAAGCTCTCTCGCGACCGGCCCAAAGATACGGGTTCCCCTGGGGTTCTTGTCTTCCTTGATGATGACCGCAGCATTCTCGTCAAAGCGGATATAAGAACCATCCTTGCGGCGAGCGCCCTTTACCGTACGGACCACGACAGCCTTCACCACGTCGCCCTTTTTGACAACGCCGCCTGGCGTTGCGTCTTTAACCGTAGCAACGATCACATCGCCGATGCGTGCATATCTTCTCGTTGAGCCGCCCATAACGCGGATGCAGAGGAGCTCTTTTGCACCGGTGTTATCAGCAACCTTCAGTCTTGATTCCTGCTGTATCACTTCTACATCCTCCTATCTGGCTTTCTCAATGATGCTGACCAGTCTCCATCTCTTGTCCTTGGACAGCGGTCTGGTCTCCATAACCTTTACAGTATCGCCGATACCGCACTCATTGTTCTCATCGTGCGCCTTCAGCTTGTATGTCTTCTTTACAATCTTTCCGTAGAGCGGATGCTTTACGTGGTTTTCCACAGCTACAACAATGGTTTTGTCCATCTTATCGCTGACCACCTTACCGACACGGGTTTTTCTCAGATTTCTTTCCACGGCTTCCTATTCTCCTTTCTCACACTGCGCTGCCGGACTCTTACGCGTTCTTCTGTGCGATAACAGTCTGAATCCGGGCGATGTTCCTGCGAACTTCCCTGATCCTCGCCGTGTTGTCGAGCTGGTTCGTCGCGTTCTGGAATCTCAGGTTGAAAAGTTCCTTCTTCGCAGCCGTCAGCTCGGTATTCAGCTCAGCGGCTGTCTTTTCCTGTAAATCTTTCACATATTTATTCGTTTTCACTGCTATCACCGCCTTCTAAGTCTGCGCGAGATACGATCTTGCATCTGCAGGGTAACTTGTGGGTGGCCAGACGCAGGGCTTCCTTCGCAACTTCCTCGGAAACACCCGCAATCTCAAACATCACGCGGCCCGGCTTTACAACTGCCACCCAGTATTCCAGGGAGCCTTTTCCTTTACCCATTCGGGTCTCAGCCGGCTGGCTGGTCACGGGCTTATCCGGGAAAATCTTGATCCAGACTTTACCGCCACGCTTGATGTAACGGGTCATGGCCACACGGGCTGCCTCGATCTGGTTGGACTTGATCCAGCAGGGCTCGAGGGCGATAATACCGTATTCGCCATTCGTGATCTTATTTCCTCTCATCGCTTTCCCGGCCATGCTGCCGCGGAACTGCTTGCGATGCTTTACTCTCTTCGGCATTAACATTATCGATCGCTCCCTTCCTTCGCCTTCTTCGGAAGGACCTCGCCTTTATAGACCCAGACCTTCACGCCGACTTTTCCGTAGGTAGTGTCCGCCTCCGCGAAACCGTAATCAATATCCGCTCTCAGTGTATGAAGCGGAATCGTACCCTCCGAATAGGTCTCCGTACGGGCGATATCCGCGCCGCCGAGACGGCCGCCGCAGGACGCCTTGATTCCCTTCGCGCCGGACTTCATCGCTCTGCCCATGCAGGACTTCATAGCGCGACGGAAAGAGATACGGTTCTCCAGCTGCTGCGCAATGTTCTCCGCCACAAGCTGTGCCTCGCGATCCGGTCTCTTGATCTCCCGAATATCCACGACGACTTTCTTTGTGGTCATCTTCTGCAGCTGAACTCTGAGCTTCTCAATCTCAACGCCGCCCTTTCCGATGATCATGCCGGGCTTCGAAGCAGAGATCGTGATCTTCATGCGATCGGAAGTACGCTCGATCTCAATCTTGGAAACTCCTGCACTGTACAGCTTCTTCTTCAGAAACTTTCTGATCTGGTAATCTTCGACCAGGCAGTCCGCAAAATCTTTTTCTGCGTACCATTTGGAATCCCAGTCTTTAATAACACCGACCCTGAGGCCGTGCGGGTTAACTTTCTGTCCCATGATTGTCCTCCCTTACTTCTTCTCGTCCAGCACAATGGTGATATGGCTCATCCGCTTCTCGATGCGGTAAGCGCGGCCCTGTGCTCTCGGTCTGATTCTCTTCATCGTCGGCCCCTTGTTTGCATAGCACTCTGCGACGTAAAGATTTTCAGCCCTGTAGTTCTTGTCCGGATAATTGTTCTCTGCGTTCGCAATCGCGGACTTTAATAATTTCTCGATCAGGGTGGACGCATATCTCGGATTGTAGGTGACAATGCCGAGCGCGGTCTGCGCATCCTTCCCTCTGATGGCATCTAATACGAAGCATGCCTTCTGGACGGACACGCGCGCAAATGAAAGCTTTGCGCTCGGCCGCTCGTCCTTGACGGCATTTCTTTCTCTTTTATACTGACTTCTGGAACCCTTTGCCATTCCGGTTTAACCTCCTTCCAAAATATAGACGACTAACGCCTGGACTTCTTCTCGTCTTTTCCATGTCCCCGGTAGGTTCTGGTCGGCACAAACTCTCCGAGCTTGTGGCCTACCATGTCCTCGGTGACATAGACCGGCACATGCTTTCTTCCATCATGAACTGCAAATGTGTGGGAAACCATCTGCGGGAAAATCGTGGAGCGGCGCGACCAGGTCTTGATCACGGCCTTGTTTCCGCTGGCGTTCATCTCATCTACTTTCTTCAGCAGGCTGGCGTCTGCAAACGGTCCTTTTTTTAATGAACGGGACATGTATGAAACCTCCTATTTCTTATTTAAACGTCTTGCCGTCTCTTCTTCTGACGATCAGCTTGTTAGACTGCTTGTTCTTCTTTCTGGTCTTGAGGCCAAGCGCCGGCTTGCCCCACGGTGTGCACGGACCCGGGCGACCGATACCGGCCTTGCCCTCGCCGCCGCCATGCGGGTGGTCGTTCGGGTTCATGACAGAACCGCGGACGGTCGGGCGGATGCCCATGTGGCGCTTGCGTCCCGCCTTGCCGTAGTTGATCAGGTTGTGCTCGCCATTGCCGACGATGCCAACCGTCGCGCGGCAGTTCATGGGCACCATCCTCATCTCACCGGACGGCAGTCTGAGAGTCACATACTTGCCTTCCTTTGCCATCACCTGCGCCCCGTTTCCGGCGGAACGAACGAGCTGTCCGCCCTTGCCCGGGTGCATCTCAACATTGTGAACCATGGTACCGACGGGGATATTCTCCAGCGGCAGGCAGTTGCCCGGATGAACCTCGGCCTCCGGTCCATTCATCACGACCATACCTTCCTTCAGGCCCTGCGGCGCGAGGATGTAGGCCTTCTCGCCGTCCGCATAGCAGATCAGCGCGATATTCGCCGTGCGGTTCGGATCGTACTCGATGCCGAGAACCTTTGCCGGAACTCCGTCTTTCTTTCTCTTGAAATCAATGATTCTGTATTTTCTCTTGGCGCCGCCTCCGCGGTGTCTCACTGTAATCTTTCCCTGGGCGTTGCGTCCGGCCTTCTTCTTGAGGGAAGTCGTCAGGGACTTCTCAGGAGCGGTCTTGGTGATCTCTTCGAAATCATATCCGGACATCTGTCTCCTGGAAGGGGTATATGGGCGATAGGTTTTGATTCCCATTACGTTATCTCCTTTCAAACTCTGCGCGGTTTCGTGATACTGGTCGGCTCTTTACAGTCCTTCAAAGAGCTCAATGTCCTTGCTGTCAGCGGTAAGCTGTACGACAGCCTTTCTGGTCTTCGCCGTCTGGCCGGTGACCATGCCGCGCCTCTTGTTCTTTGCCGGGCAGTTCATGATGTTGACTTTCTCAACCTTCGCGCCGGCGAACATCTTCTCGACCGCGTCCTTCACCTGGGACTTGGTTACATCCGGATGGACGAGGAAGGTATATTTCTTTTCTCCCATCATGGCCATGCTCTTCTCGGTGATGACCGGTTTGCGGATTACATCATAATATTTAATGTCAGCCATTATGCGTACACCTCCTCGATGGTGGCGACGGCATCCTTCGTGACGATCAGCGTGCTGTACTTCAGGATATCGTACACATTGATCGTGTTCGTCAGCGCCGTGCGGACGTTTGCAATGTTTCTCGCAGACTTCACAACGTTCTCATCATTCTCATTCAGAACGACCAGCGCCTTCTGTACCTTCAGCGCATCGAGAACCGCCTGCATCTGCTTCGTCTTGATCCCGTCGAACTTCAGCTCGTCGAGGACGATCAGCTTTTTCTCATTTACACAGTTCGTAAGGACAGACTTGAGAGCAAGTCTCTTTTCCTTCTTGTTCAGGCGAATCGTGTAATCTCTCGGAGTCGGGGCGAATACCACGCCGCCGCCGGTCCACTGGGGAGCTCTGGTCGAACCCTGACGGGCATGTCCGGTTCCCTTCTGTCTCCAGGGCTTTCTTCCGCCGCCGGAAACCTCGGAACGGGTCTTCGCTTTCTGCGTTCCCTGTCTCTTATTTGCGAGCTGCGCCACGACAACCTGATGTACCAGATGCTCGTTGACGTCTACTCCGAAAATCTCATCGGAAAGTTCGATCGTTCCGACTTCTTTTCCTTCCATATTATAAACAGCTACATTTGCCATAATCGTGTTCCTCCTTTCCCGTCAGCCTTATTTGCCGCTCTTCACGGTCTCTTTGATGGTAACTAAGGCTTTCTTCGGGCCCGGTACCGCACCTTTGACCAGCAGTAAATTGTTTTCTGCGTCAACCCTGACTACTTCCAGGTTCTGGATCGTGATCTGCTTTGAACCCATGTGACCCGGCATGCCTTTTCCCTTGAACACACGGCTCGGATCGGAGCAGGCGCCGTTGGAACCCTGATGACGATGGAACTTGGAACCATGAGCCATGGGGCCTCTGTGCTGTCCAAGTCTCTTGACTGCGCCCTGATATCCTTTACCTTTGGAGATAGCCGTTGCATCGATCTTATCGCCTGCGGAGAAGATGTCCGCCTTGATCTCCTGTGCCGGCGCGTACTCCGACGCGTTCTCCAGCTTCAGTTCCCGGACGAATCTCTTGTAAGATACGCCGGCCTTGTCAAAGTGGCCCTTCTTCGGCTTGTTCACAAGCTTCTCTCTGATGTCGACGAATCCGACCTGTACCGCGTCATAGCCGTCGTTCTCGGCTGTCTTGACCTGCGTCACAACACAGGGTCCGGCCTGAAGCACGGTGACGGGTGTGAGCACGCCATCTTCGTTGAAGATCTGGGTCATGCCGACCTTCGTCGCTAAAATAGCTTTCTTCATTCTTTCTTTTCCTCCTGTTTTCTCTACAGCGGAATGCACCACAGGGCATTCATTCTAGCCGCAGGATTATTTGGTTTTCATCTTTATGTCAACATACACGCCAGCCGGCATATCCAGACGGGACAGGGCGTCCACCGTCTTCTGCGTCGGCGCGATGATGTCGATCAGTCTCTTGTGCGTTCTCTGCTCGAACTGCTCTCTGGAATCCTTGTACTTATGCACCGCGCGAAGGATCGTAACTACTTCCTTCTTCGTCGGCAGCGGCACCGGTCCGCTCACCTTGGATCCCGTCTTTTTCACCGTCTCGATGATCTTCTTCGCGGATGCATCGATCAGCTGATGATCGTACGCCTTCAATGTGATTCTCATTACTTGACTTGCCATAAAAAAAGTCGCCTCCTTTTCGTACTTTTGACTACCAGTACGACAAGCGGTGACTGTACACTCTCCCGTGTGTGTCGCGAGGACTCTCACACGTCGTTTCCTTCTTCTTCAGAGGACCGATCAATTTGTATACAGTGACTTGTCGCCAGTTTGCTAACTTGACATTCGCTCCACGGAAAAACCCACGCGCACAGCGTGGCAACCTCACGCTTCATCGCTATCAATATCACAGCAAGAATCAGTATAAAACAAAGGCCTGCAAAATGCAAGCCCTTTTTTTCAAAAAATCAACGAAAATTTTTACTTTTCCCAGCGTCCCGCTGCACCGCAGGGCAATACCAGTCCGCTCTCTGTCACCGGAAGGCCAACCTCCTGCGCGTCTACCCTGCCGCCGAAGCGACGAAGCTCTGTTCCGAGCAGATAGGCGAGCACCGCGGGCTGCAAACCGGTCGTGTAGGAATTAATAAGGAAGAAAAGCGGATCGTCGCTCAGAAGCTGTGCACTCAGCCGCACAAGCGGATGAATCGCATCCTCGATCTTCCATATCTCCCCTTTGGGCCCTCGTCCGTAGGACGGCGGGTCCATGATCACCGCGTCGTAGCGGTTCCCGCGGCGCAGCTCCCGCTCAACGAATTTCTGGCAGTCATCCACAAGCCAGCGAACCGGCGCATCCTGAAGGCCGGAAGCCTTCGCATTCTCCTTTGCCCAGCCAACCATGCCCTTCGAAGCGTCGACATGCGTGACCGCTGCGCCCGCCGCCGCTGCCGCCAGTGTCGCTCCGCCCGTATAGGCAAACAGATTCAGCACCTTCACCGGTCTGCCCGCACTGCGTATCTTTTCTGAAAACCAGTCCCAGTTTGCAGCCTGCTCCGGAAACAGCCCGGTATGCTTGAAGCTGAAGGGTTTCAGGTGAAAGGTCAGACGCTTCCTGCAGGGTAGCTCATAGGAAATATCCCACTGCTGCGGCAGATCAAAAAACTCCCACTCGCCGCCGCCCTTCGCGCTCCGGTGGTAATGGCCGTTTTTTCTCCGCCAGCCGGGATTTTCCTTAGGCGTATTCCAGATCACCTGGGGATCGGGACGCACAAGCAGATATTTTCCCCAGCGTTCCAGCTTCTCGCCGCCGGAACAGTCGATCACCTCATAATCCTTCCAGTTCTGCGCTGTAAACATTATCTAAAGACTCCTTCTGTCAGTTGTCAGATCGCGAATCACCTCGCCGGCAAGGATCAGCCCCGCCACAGCGGGCACGAAGGCCGTACTTCCCGGCGTCTGGCGGCGCTGCGCGTTTTTTTCATCCGGACCAGTATCCCCGCCTCCATCCGGCGTAACCGGCACTTCTCTGGAATAAACCACCTTCAGTTTCCGGACGCCGCGCTTTTTCAGCTCACGGCGCATCACGCGCGCCAGCGGGCAGACACTCGTCTCGTAGATGTCCGCCACCTCAAAGGCGGACGCGTCCAGCTTATTCCCCGCTCCCATGCAGCTGATAATCGGCGTACCGGATCGCCCCGCCTGCAGCACCAGCTCAATCTTGCCGGTCACGGTGTCAATCGCATCCACAACGTAATCATAACGGGAAAAATCAAACTGTCCCTCCGTCTCCGGCCCGTAAAAGGTCCGATACACTGTGACCTGCGCGTCCGGATTGATTTCGAGAACCCGCCTTCGCGCCACATCTGTCTTGTATTCTCCGATCGTCCCACGCGTCGCGAGAATCTGCCGATTCAGATTCGTCAGACAGACCCGGTCATCATCGATCAGGTCAAGTGCGCCTATGCCGCTGCGTGCCAGCGCTTCAAGCGTATAGCCTCCGACACCGCCAAGCCCGAACACAGCCACACGCGCCCCGAAAAGCTTTTTCATTCCTTCCTCGCCAAGGAGAAGCCTCGTTCTGGAAAACTGATCTGACATTGCTTTCTTTTCTCTTTTCTTTCTGAAGTGCGGCAAAAATATCGCCACAATTAATCAAACTAACATGGCAGGGCAACTTCGTCAACCGAAAAATGCAGCGCCTGATATAAGCGCTCCACCGCCTCCTCGATCCGGTTCTCGTCAATATTGGAATAATTGATAACAAACGTATGGGCAGAGCGGCTCTGTCCTTCCCCACCGTGAAAATAATAAGAAAGTCCTGTCAGACGTATCCCCTTTTCGGCGGCGCGCTTCGTAAGTTCCTCATCGGTGAGCTTTGTATTGACATGCATGAGGAAATGCAGTCCGGCGTCCTGCTCTGAGATGCTGACCAACGCCGAGAGCGGACTGCGCGCAATCGCATCCAGCAGCAGATTGCGTTTTTTCCGGCAGTTGTTCCGCATCCGGTTAATATGCTTCTCGTAATGTCCTTCCCGGATGAATGCCGCCAGCGTGTACTGTTCAAAATTGGATACCGTGCAGGAATAAAAGTCCAGCCGCTCACGGTACCTGGCCAGCAGCGAGGCGGGCAGCACCATATAACTGATACGGATTGTAGAGGCAAGGCTCTTCGTAAAAGTGTTGATATAGATCACACGCCCATTCTGATCAATACTCTGCAACGTCGGGACCGGCTTCCCTGACAGACGGAACTCGCTGTCATAATCGTCCTCAATAATATAGCGCTCTTCCTCCTCACCGGCCCAGGCAAGCAATTCATGGCGCCGGCTGATCGGCATCGTAATGCCGGTCGGAAAATGATGCGACGGAGAAATGTGAATGACATTCGCGCCGGAGACTTTTAAGAGCTCCGGCTGCATCCCGCTGCGGTCCAGATCGATATACCTGCAGGCAACTCCATGCGCCTGATAAATCTTCCATATCTTCTGATAACCGGGATTCTCCACGGCATAAACGCTGTCAAAGCCAAGCAGCTGAATCAAAAGGCCATAGAGATACTCTGTCCCCGCGCCAACGATAATCTGCTCCGGCGACACCTGCATATCCCGGAATTCCCGCAACTGCTCCGCAATCGCCTCACGCAGCGGCAGGATACCGCCGCCGGGCGAATTTTTCAGCAGATTCTCCCCCTGTTCCGTCATTACCCGGCGAATCAGTTTCGTCCAGACCGAGAAGGGAAAATTTTCTTTCCGTGTCTGGTTGCTTGAAAAGTCTGCAAAAAACTGCTGCTCTTCCGGCTGTCCAAACGATACGGCAACAGAATCAGGGGCGGAAACCGCCCCCGGCTGTGACCTGTGAAACGCAGGCTGAATATCCGCGACATAATAGCCTTTTTTAGGAAGGGAGCTGACATAGCCCTCCGTCTGCAGCAACGCGTAAGCATTCTCAACGGTGAGTGTACTGACGCCAAGCTGCCGCGCAAAACTGCGCTTTGAAGGAAGCTTCTCGCCGCTCACAAGCTTTCCGGACAGGATATCATCCTTCATGCATCTGTAGAGCCAGGTGTACAGGCTTTCCTTCCCTCTGTTTTCAAAAGAATAGGTGAGCATGAGAATCTGCTCCTACAAAATCGCGCCGATGGAAAGGAACAAAGGCGCAAACACCAGAGATACGATTGTCATCAACTTGATCAGAATATTGATCGCCGGGCCTGACGTATCCTTAAACGGATCCCCCACGGTATCGCCGACCACTGCAGCCTTGTGCGCCTCGCTCCCTTTACCGCCATGGTGGCCACTCTCAATATATTTCTTGGCATTATCCCAGGCGCCGCCCGAATTGGACATAAAGATCGCCAGAAGAACGCCCGTCACCAGCGCGCCGCTGAGCAGACCGCCGAGCGCCTCAACGCCCAGAAGCAGGCCGACCGCGACAGGAACCAGCACCGCCATCACGCCCGGGAGCAGCATCTCGTGGAGCGCAGCCGTCGTGGAAATCGCCACGCAGGAAGTGTAATCCGGGCGCTCCCTGCCTTCCATAATGCCAGGCTTCTCGCGGAACTGTCGCCGCACCTCCTCGATCATCTTATAAGCGGCTTTCGAAACCGACTCCATCGTAAGTGCCGAGAAAAGGAAGGTCAGCATCCCTCCCAGGAAAAGGCCTATGATCACCCGGTAATCCAGAAGATTAATGGCCTCCAGGCCTACCGCATTGGCATAGGAAACAAAGAGTGCAAGGGCTGTCAGCGCCGCAGAACCGATCGCGAAACCCTTTCCCATAGCTGCCGTCGTATTCCCGACAGAGTCCAGCTTGTCCGTGATCTCACGCACCGACTCGTCGAGGCCGGACATCTCTGCGATTCCGCCCGCATTATCTGCAATCGGGCCGTAGGCGTCGACTGCGACGGTGATGCCCGTCGTGGAGAGCATACCCACCGCGGCAAGCGCAATACCGTACAGGCCATTCACGTGGTAGGAAATGAAAATAGCAACACTGATCAGCAGAAGCGGAATGGCCGTCGACTTCATTCCAACCGCGACCCCGCTGATAATCGTCGTCGCAGCGCCTGTCTCAGACTGCTCACCGACCTTCTGTACCTGCTTATAGGCGTCGGAGGTATAGTATTCCGTAACCTTACCGATCACAACGCCAACAAGCAGGCCGGAGATCACGGCGATCGCCGCGCTCATATCTTCAAATAAATACCGGCTCAGAACCAGCGATACAAGAATCACCAGGGCTGCCGATACATAACTTCCTTTCGTGAGTGCTTTCTGCGGATCATTACCCTCGCTGTCCTTCACAAAGAATGTGGCGATAATGGAAGCGATCAGGCCGCAGGCTGAAATCAGAAGCGGAAACAGTACGCCGGAAACCGCTGCGACGGCTGCTCCGAGTGTCAGTGCCGACACGAGGGAACCGACATAGGATTCAAAGAGATCGGCGCCCATGCCCGCGACATCGCCGACATTGTCTCCGACATTATCCGCGATAACCGCCGGGTTGCGCGGGTCGTCCTCCGGGATCCCTTTTTCCACTTTGCCGACCAAGTCGGCGCCGACATCCGCTGCTTTCGTGTAAATACCGCCGCCCACACGGGCAAACAGTGCGATGGAAGAAGCGCCAAGGCTGAAGCCCGACAGCACCTCTACATTGCCGGTGAGGATGTAGATCATACTGACGCCGAGCGCCCCGAGTCCGGCCACACACATCCCCATCACCGTACCGCCTGCAAAAGCGACCGACAGCGCTTTGTTCATGCCGCTTTCCCGCGCTGCATTAGCCGTGCGCACGTTGGCCTTCGTGGCAACCGTCATGCCGAAGTATCCGGCCGCGGTCGAGAACACTGCTCCCACCACAAAGCATACTGCTGTCACCCAGCTCCCGATACCCACACCGATCAGTACAAAGAGCACTGCCACAAAGATGACGAGGATCTTATACTCCGCTGTCAGGAATGCGCGTGCTCCCTCCGCGATCGCCGCGGCAATCTCCTTCATTCTGTCCGTACCCGGCTGCTGCCGACTCACCTTTCGCGCCTGAAGACCTGCAAAAAGCAGGGCCAGTACAGCGGCCGCCGGTACAATGCACATCCATCTCTCCATCCATTTTCCTCCCATATGTAGTTTGATACATTTATAGTATCATACATTTGTTCAAAACGCCAGATTTTTTGCCAGATACGAACAGTTACTTTGTCATTCT
>JAJPXQ010000003.1 GCA_021205385.1 Lachnospiraceae bacterium
ATTATTGTCAGAGAAAAATAGAGGCTGCTCTTTTGCTATAGATGGGAAATGGGGAGTCGGGAAAGCTTATCTGCTTTGATAAAATTGGCAGCAATTTTGCATAGTTTAGACTTATTCAATGGAAAGCGAAATAGAAGCTATGTCACAGAAAATGCAGGACTATTTACTTAATAAAATATTTACTGTTCCATACCTCGACAAGATGGTATGTGATTGTGATGTAAATTTATTTGTGGATAGTTGCCATTCTCTGATAGCCTCTGCAAGCGAAACCTTTGGTGCGGCGGTTCACGACATTTACCAATATATGAGTATGTCATATCGAAATGAATATTATTTTAAGAACACGATTTTCAATCAGCTCATGATCCAGAATCACGACATTCGACGGACGGCGGCGTTCACCGAATTTCCAATCGGGGAATCAAAAGCAGATTTTGTGATGATAAATGGGAAGGGTGTGGTGTACGAAATCAAGACGGATCTGGATAATTTTGATCGTCTGGAAGGTCAGCTTATGGATTACTATAAGGTCTTTCCCTATGTTAATGTCGTAGTGGGATATAAGAATTATTCAAAAGCGAAGGAGATTTTAAAGGAATCACCCGTTGGAATATATGTGTTATATCAGACCAATCATTTGCTGTGCAGAAAAAAGGCGATTTATTGTGACAGATATATAACGCATGAAGATACATTCAAGGTGTTGCGAAAAAGGGAATTTGAACAGATTCTTCTTAAATATAAAAATAGCCTGCCAACGGTAAACAACTTTCTGTATTATCGGGAATGCCTGAAATGGATACAGGAAATTGATAAAAAAACACTGCATGAAGAAATGTTGGCATGCCTGAAGCAGAGAAGGCTGACACAAAAGAAAAATGAGATAATTGACACAGTACCATATGAACTCAGGGCATACGCGTATTTTACGAAAAACTGTAGTTGTGACCTGATTAATCAGTTTTGTAAAAGAAAAGTGGAGGGGAAAAATGTATTATCCGTATCTTAGGGGGAGACAAAATGAACTGTTTTGCCTGCGGGAGTTGTTAAGGGCAGAGCGACTGAGCCGGGATATTGTCCCGATTATTGAGCCGGTAAGATTTAGCAAAGTATTGGTGGATACATTGCAGGATTTTCTGGAGGCCGGGCGAAGTATTGCGTTGATCCGAAATCCGAAAGTGGGCACATTCATGAAAGAATATTATGAAAGCCAGAGGGAAATTCAGGAAGAATCGGATGAAAAGAAAAAAAATGATCTGCAGGAAAAAATGAAGCATTACTTTTCAGTTATAAACGATGAGCGGATTATTTGCGCTTATATTAATGATGCTTCGATTACAGATGCCATAGTGTCAGGTAGACTAAAAGCGAATGAAAGCTTTATCCTGAATACAAAAAAAGATACTTACGATCTATATTATGATAAGTTGAATCAAATCAGCGCACGTATGACGTTTATCCCGAAGGACGAGGATTTCAAGGACGAAGTGTGCGGTGATGTATCCCTTCTGGAGAATAGTTTTGTGAAGGCCAAAAGAAATAAAGACTATATCCAAAAAGAAGATGAATTTTTCAGCATGAATCATCTTATATATCGGAAACGGGGCTATCAGGGATTCTCCGATTATTCTATTGTTGGGGATGAATATGAGGAGAGCGGATTTGCACCTGCTGCGGTGGCGATTCATATAGTCTATTTTGACGAGAGAAAGCAACTTCGGGTTCATCATTTTGTTTCCGATACGAACGATTCGATTTTCGACCCTGCTCGTAAATTTGGGGAGGCAATGGAAAAACTGGTGAGATGGATGAGTCAGGGGGAAACTGCACCGACATTGGGAATTACCAATCTGGTGGACTATTATGAGAAAGGGAAGTTTCCGGGGTTGGGGGTAATCAAGAGGTGTTCCATGATGCATCACCTCGAATTGCTGACAAATTATTTGGAGGAGAATAGATGATTTGTTGTGCAAATTGTTTTTCAGATATAGAGATAAAGGCTGTAATCGATAGCATAGGACGCGTGGGAGACTGCCCGGTTTGCGGAGCAAAGAATGTTTCGTTATATGACAGTGATGCGGATGCTGATGAATCAGAATTTGAAGAATTGTTGTCATCGATTATTGAGATATATCAACCGGATGATTTGCTGGGGAAAAATGTTCCTTCGAAGGCCAGGAAGCCAATAGAGCTACATATCGCGGAGGATTGGAATCTTTTTAACGTAGAACCTGACAAAATAAAGAGCATTATATCGTTTGTTATACAAAATTCTCTTACGCTGGATCAAAGATTGTTGACACAGAAATGTGCAATCAAAGAGTTATTTGATGAGCAATATATGTCCGAAAACTCGATCATGGGAAGTTATTCGTGGGAAGATTTTAAAATATATATGAGAAATCAGAACCGGTTTCACAGCAGACATGTTCATCTTGATATTTTCGCAAAGTTAGTAAAAGACACGGAAACAATTTTGCCACGGGGAGAAAAGTATTATCGTGCGCGTATAGCATCGGATAGGGTGGGTCACAAAAGAAAGAATATGGGTGCGCCGCCAAAGGATGTTGCGACAGCAGGAAGGGTCAATTCAAAAGGCGTGAGTTGTCTGTACCTGGCGGATAAAAAGGAAACAACTGTGAAAGAAATCCGCGCGGGGGCATTTGACTATGTGACGATTGCTACATTCAGATTAAAACGGGATGTTAAGGTTTTAGATTTAAGTTCGATAACACATAATTCACCTTTCTATGCGCCGACTGATAAGAAGTATTTTTATATAAATGAGCGGCATTTGAAAAAGATAGCGATGGACATAGCCAAGCCGATGAGCAGTCATGACAGTGATCTGGAATATTTGCCGACACAGTATATCAGTGATTTCGCAAAATTTCTTGGTTATGATGGCGTTAAGTATATCAGTACATTTGATAAATCATCGTACAATCTGGCCCTATTCGATGTGGATGCTTGCGATTGTATATACCATAGAACATATCGGATTGGTAATCTGAATTATGAGTTGATACCTGGTTGAGGGATATGAGGGAAGAATACCTGGAAAAGAATGGCGGAGTATAAGAGATGGCAGAGCTTAGCTTAAAGCAGATAACTGACAAATTAAATACAGAGTTCTTCGGCGAGGCCCGCAGGCTGATCTTCTGGTACGACGCCAACGCGGAGTTCGTCGGGGATGTGGACTTTCTTGCGTTGGAGAATGCCAAAGTTTATCATCTGGAGCCGGACAACCAGTTTTACACGAAATATTTTCTGGAGTGCGTGGATACGACGACGAATTATCTGATCTACGCGCCCTTTGCGAAGCCTGCCATTCGAGACAATCATCTCGCGGATACGATTCGGTATTCGGGAGAATTTTTTGCGGATCGCGCTTCTCTGCTGACACTGGATCTGGGTATCGACGAGCGTTATAAGCCGGTGATTCAGCAATATATCAGGTTTTTCGGGGAGCAGCGCCGCATGCAGGCGTTCTATGACCTGGGATTGGAGACGTACAACCGAAATACGATTGAGGTTGCTCTGATGAGCGTTCTGTGCAAATGTAAGACGTCCTCCTTTGAGGAGGTGCTGCGGACGGTTCTCACGGAGGGCGGCTTCGAGGAGAATCCTTATCTTGCGGATTTCGCGCGTTTTGATCTTCTGGACGCTTTCTGGCGGCAGGTTTCCGACGTCTTCGGCTATGCGGATGAAAAGCCCTCCCTGGAGAAGCTTGCCATGACCCTGTTTGTGACGTATACGGACAGAGCGATCAGTGCAGAGCTTCCGGCTGCGTGGAGACCGTTTACCAGCTTTAAGTCCGGAAATATTACGGCGTTTCTGGACAGCCTGATGAACAGTTATCTCTATGAGGAGCGTTTTGATGAAATTTCCGCGCAGATCTATGAAAGTCTGAAGGGAGAGACGGAATTTTCCAGGCTGCCGATCGAGTCGCTGGTTTCCTGCGGGATTTTTGCCGGGATCGACGAGCTGCTGATCCGATGGGTCACGGAGCGCCTGGAGCTGGAGGACGTGGGGGCGAAGCTGAACGGAATTACGATTCCGGAACTGGTGAAAGTGCGCCGTCAGGGACATTTTGGCAGGCAGCGCCGTTTTGAATATTTTGTACTGGAAAATGCGTGGTATCTTATTTCCGGGATGTCGTATACGGCGGCAGACAGCCTGAATGAGCTGGTAAAGAATTACACGGGGTCCCTCTATCAGATGGATCGCCATTATCGCTATTTTTATTATAATCTGGACAAGCTGGAGGACAGCGAGCGCTTCGCCGCTTTAAGGGAGCTGGTGGAAAATATCTATGCCAATGAATATCTGGCGAAGATCTGCACGAACTGGACAGAGCTGTTTCCCGCGCAGGCGGATTCGCTGAAGATCGCGGTGCAGCCGGACTTTTTCGAGCAGAACGTAAATTATACGAAGGAGCAGCTGGTCGTCATTATTTCCGACGCTTTGCGCTATGAAGTGGGGGTGAGCCTGTTTGAGAAATTGCAGGCGGATGAAAAGTGCAGCGCTTCCATCAAGGTGATGGCGAGTACCCTGCCGTCTGTGACGGAATACGGTATGGTCGCGCTGCTGCCGCACCGGGAGCTTACGTTGAGCGAAGATTATTCTGCCCTGGTCGATGGGCAGAAGACGGATAAGCTCGAACAGAGACAGGCGATTTTGCAACAGTATAAGAAAGCGAGCCGCTGCGTTCAGTATGACGACATCAAGGGTCTGAGCGTGGCGGATCTGCGTGCCATCTTTACCTGGCAGGAGGTCGTGTATGTCTACCACAATCAGATCGACGCCAGAGGCGACAAGCTGAGCACGGAAAATGAAGTATTTCAGGCCTGTGAGGAAGCGGTCGAGGAGATCAGCTCGCTGATCCGGCGCCTGACGACGAGCGCGAACCGCTCGCGTTTCATCGTGACGGCGGATCATGGTTTCTTATATCGCAGAAATAAGCTGACGGAGAGTGATAAAATTGCCTCCGCCGCGGGGGACGGCAGCAGAGTGGCGCGGCGCTACATATTGTCGGAGAATGGCGTCGCCGCGGATGGTGTCACTTCGATGGAGATCGGCTTGATGATGAAAAATACGGACAGGCGCATGGTCTCCTGTCCGGTGGGCGCGGATATTTTCAGGGCGCCCGGCTCCGGCTTCAATTATGTGCATGGTGGCTGCTCCCCGCAGGAGATGCTGGTGCCGGTGATCGAGGTGAAGACCGAGAAGGGCTACAAAGAGACGACGACTGCGCAGATTGCGCTGGTGAGCCTGACTTCCAAGATCACAAATCTCATCACCTCTCTGGATTTCGTCCAGACAGATGCGGTCAGCGACGTCGTCAAGGAGACGACCTACCGGATTTATTTTGTAGCGGAAAATGGGGAAAAGATTTCCAATGAGCACCTGTATGTGGCGGATAAAAAAGAAGCGGACGCCGTGAAGCGGATGTTCCGGTTACGCTTTTCTTTCAAAAATAAAAAATATGACAGGACGCAGAAATATTATCTGGTGGCCTGTGATGAGAACAACGCACTGGAAGTCCTGAGACACGAGGTCGTGATGGACATTGCCTTTGCAGATGATTTTGGATTTTGACTTTCGTGGGAGGAATCATAGATGGACGAATTTACCGAGAAGGACGACGCCCGGCTGGTTGTGAAAAACAAGCTCCGCCAGTATTTTGACGGCCGCATCGTCCGCAAGGACCTGACGAAGCGCATCAAGGAGGGAGCGAACGTTCCGGTCTATGTGCTGGAGTTCCTGCTGGGGCAGTATTGCAGTTCGGACGACGAGGAGATTATCGAGGAAGGCGTGAACAATGTCAAACGAATCCTTGCCGACAACTTTGTGCGTCCGGACGAGGCGCAGAAGGTTCTCTCAATTCTGCGGGAGCGCGGCAGTTATACGGTGATCGACAAGATTACCGTACAGCTGAATATCAAAGAAGACCGCTACGAGGCGGAATTCTCCAATCTGGGGATCAAGAAGATTCCGATCCATCCGGATTACCCGTCCAAATATGACCGCCTGCTGTGCGGCGGGATCTGGTGCATCCTGCAGCTGGAGTACGAGTTTGTCGAGGAGGACAAGAGGAATACTTCTCCGATCCATATCCGCAAGCTGACGCCGATCCAGATGCCGCACATCGACATGGACGAGGTGAAAAACGGTCGGAAAGCCTTCACGAAGGAGGAGTGGATTGACGTGCTGCTGCGCTCCACGGGTATGGAGCCGGAGAAATTCAACGATCGCGTGAAATGGCTGCTTCTGGCGCGCATGATTCCGCTGGTGGAGAATAATTTTAATCTCTGCGAGCTGGGACCGCGCAGCACCGGAAAATCGCATATTTATAAAGAAATATCGCCGAACAGCATCCTGATCTCCGGCGGACAGACGACGGTCGCGAACCTGTTTTACAATATGTCCACGAAGACGGTCGGCCTGGTGGGGATGTGGGACTGTGTGGCTTTCGACGAGGTGGCGGGCATCACCTTCAAGGACAAGGACGGCGTCCAGATCATGAAGGATTACATGGCGTCCGGCTCCTTCGCCAGAGGACGTGAGGAGAAGGCGGCGTCGGCCTCCATGGTTTTCGTGGGAAATATCAATCAGAGTGTGGACGTGCTGCAGAAGACATCTCATCTCTTTGAGCCATTTCCCACGGCGATGGCCTATGATACCGCATTCCTTGACAGGATGCACTGCTATATTCCTGGCTGGGAGATCCCGAAGTATCGCCCGGAATTTTTCACCGACGACTATGGTTTTATCACGGATTATCTGTCCGAGTTTATGCGTCAGATGCGCAAGGAAAATTTCGGGGACGCAGCGGATCGGTATTTCCGATTCGGGAGCAACCTGAACCAGCGCGACACGATCGCCGTGCGTAAGATGGTGTCCGGCTTTGTGAAGCTGGTCTATCCGGACGGCGAGGTGAACAAGGAGGAAATGCGGGAAATCCTCGATATTTCTCTGGAGCTGCGCCGTCGCGTCAAGGAGCAGCTGAAAAAGATCGGTGGCATGGAGTTTTATGACGTCAATTTCTCCTACATAGACAATGAGAGCTTCGAGGAGAGCTATGTTTCCGTTCCGGAGCATGGCGGCGGTAAGTTGATTCCGGAGGGGATGAACAAGCCGGGGCACATTTATACCGTTTCCCACAGCCGCAGCGGGCTGCTGGGCGTGTATCGCCTGGAGACACAGGTACTGCCCGGAAACGGAAAGTTCGAGCGCACCGGTCTGGGGACTGATCGGGATGCGAAAGAAGCGACCAACACGGCTTTTAATTTCCTGAAAGCGAACAGCAACACGATCTCCGCGTCGATCAGCACGACGACAAAGGATTATATTATCAATTATCAGGATCTGCAGGGCATCGGTATGACAAAGAATCTGGCGCTGTCGACGCTGATCGCGATCTGCTCGGCCTCTCTGGGGAAACCGACACTGAGTAGCCTGGCGGTATTGGGTGAGATCAGTATCAGCGGCACACTGATCAAAGTGAGTGAGCTGGGAAGTGTGCTCCAGGTGTGTTTGGACAGTGGGGCGAAGAAGGTGCTATTGCCGATCACGTCCGCCGCGGATCTGGGGACGGTGCCGTCTGAACTGGTGGGCGCGTTTAGTCTGATTTTTTACTCTACGCCGCAGGAGGCGATATTCAAGGCGCTGGGGGTAGAGTGAGCTTATATATAGTTATTGCAAACATGCCGTTGATTGACAGGAGAGGAAGTCGATGTTCTCAAACTTTGACGAGCCGACCAGACAGATGTTGACAGGGAATATTTTGATGGTCATATGCTGTGCCTTTTATCTTGCATGGTGGCAGTTACGGTCAGCGTGGCTGTTCGGGGAAGATGAGATTCTGACATGGCTGGAGAAATAGTTGAGAAGCTGGGACTGGATGAACTGAAACGGATCTACAGGGATCATGTACGGGAGGATTTTCCCCGCAGCGAGCGCCGCCCCTTCTCTTCTATGAAACGTATGACGAAGGCAGGAAAATATGCCTGTTATGGCTATTATGATAATGGCAGCCTGCTGGCGTATGCCTGTTACATTCTTACAGAGAATGGGATGTATGCGCTTCTGGATTATTTTGCAGTTGTTCCCGGACTGCGCGGTCATGGAGTCGGCAGTGAGTTCCTGCAGCGCCTGAAAAATGTGGCGCCGGTGAAATGCGGCGTTTTCATCGAGGCGGAGAGCCCTGATTCGGCAAAGACAGACGAGGAAGTACAGCTCCAGAAGAGACGGATCGGTTTTTATCTTGCAAACGGCGCCTTGCTGACAAACTCAAAGTGCCTGCTGTTCGGTGTGGATTACAATATTCTGTATATCAGCCAAACGGTTTCGGCTCATTCAATGGAGCAGCTGCATTGTGCGGTGGAGGAGATGTATCGGGAAATCTACCGTCCGGTCTATGGTCGTTTGTGTAAGCCTTACGCAGTTGAATACGAAAAACAGGTGGGGAAATGATTGACCCCGGCAGAAGAGAGATAAAATGAGAACAAATAATATCGCTATTTTTGAAGACACTTTAACCATTGCCAGACAAGGCCATTATCTCTACGATGGCATAGAGATACCACTGCAGATTTCTGCGGAGCAGATGACGGAGGTGCAGGCATTCTCCCCGGAGAGGATTCCGCAGCTTGCGAATGAAGAAGACCGTGCCGGAAGACCGCTTGGTGTTCATGAGAATATTCGGACCTGGGTCAGCGGGCGTGATTCCTATGAGGCTGCAATCGAAATGTTGAAAAGCGTTCCTGCAGGCTCGAATGAGAAGCCCGGCGTTCTGGTGCTGAATTTCGCCAATCCGGTCCATCCGGGAGGCGGCGTGACGAGAGGCGCCAGCGCGCAGGAGGAGGATCTGTGCAGGAGAAGTACGCTGTATCTTTCCCTGACGAGCAGGGCGGCCGGAGAGATGTACCGGTATAACGCGGCTTTGAAGGGCTATTGTGCGTCAGATTTCATGCTGCTTTCCCCTTATGTGGAAATCCTGAAGGACAGTGAGGGAATGTCTTTGCCTGAGACATACGTTGTCTCGGTTATGACTGCTGCGGCTCCGATGGTATCCCGCGGCGGGATCGAGAAAGGCAGGCTGCACGACCTTTTGACACAACGAATCCATGCGATCTTTCAGGTAGCAGCCCACTGCGGTTATCGGAACCTGGTACTCGGCGCATGGGGTTGCGGCGCGTTTGGGAACGATCCGGAGACGATGGCGACGCTGTTCGCACAGGAAGTAAAGCGCTGGAACGATGTGGGCAGTTTCCGTTTTCGGCAGATCGAGTTTGCGGTTCTGCGAAAAAAGAACCGAGACTCCTATAATTATGATTGTTTTGCCAGGCATTTTGCGGAGAAATAAAGAAGGAATGAAATGGATGAAGAACAGGCGAAACGGATTCTTGGAATTACCGAAAATGACAATGCGAGGACTGCGAAAATCAAGTTTCGCAGACTGATCGGCAGGTATCATCCGGATGCTGCAGGGGAGGTATCTTCCGATTTCCAGGAACAGGCGCAGAGAATTAATGCCGCTTATACTCTGCTCAAAAGCAAAGACTTCTTCCGGGGAAGAGAGGAAAAGGTGCTTCTGTGGAAAGCTCCGGTCAACGACGCCGCATTTGTCCCCAGAAATATCTACGCCCCGTACCATATGGATCTTGATACTGACGGAATGTATCAGGCCCTGGCCCGTGGAAAATACATGTGGAACCCGGATGAGGAAGAATTCCCGCTGTTTTTACGCAGCCTCCTTCATGCCGGGAAGGATCTGCTGGATGAAGTGGAAAGCGAATGCGGTATTTACGGAGGAACAGATGCTTTGCGTATTCCTTTCCAGAAGCAACTGTTCCATTGCCTCGCGCTGCAATTCGTGGACCCACTATACTGCCTTGAGAAAATCGCAGAGCCGGAAGCGACCGATGAGGCAGGACGAAAGATTTACTGTTTCTGCGCTTACATCGGGGAAAAGCAGGACAGAGAGAGGATGAAACGGATACTTTCTCTTGGCAAAGGCGATACCGTATATCCGGCGTCGCTTCAAGACTGGAAACTCATGGTCGCGGATTCGCAGGGGAATGGCCTCGGACATATTTTTTTCGCGGAGGACGAGCTGTATTACTGCCTGTTTCCTCTTATGCGCGCGCACTTGATACAGACGAAAATGACGGTCGTCAGAATACAGCGAAACAAGGGAAGCTATCTGCGCCAGGTAAAAGCGGAAGTCACATTTCGGATACGGATGGAGAAGGAGACGGAACATTATCGGAACCCGGACAGGAACCGGGAAATCAGACAGATTTTGTCTGCGTACAGAAGAGAAATTACCGGGCATAGAGGATGAAAATCCGTATCCGGTAAAAAATGGGAGTGGCTGTGAGAAATGAAAGCAAAATCAGAGGTAAGTCAGGAATTGTATCAGATGATGCTGGACAGAGGGTATCAGGAGCGGTTCTGCGATCTGGTCACGCAGAATCTGAATACGGATTTCACTGCGCAGAGAATGATCTATTATCTTTCTCATTACAGCACCCTGCCGGAAGGGGAGATCGTGGACGAGATGCTTGCAATCCTCGACGATAGGAAGCGGATCATGCAGAAAAAGCAGTTGGAGCACAGCAATGCGGTATATAACGAGTATTTAAACCGTAGAAGAATGGAAGAAGACTGAAATGAAGCTTAAAAATGTACTGATTGTGGCCAAGGATATAGAAAAGTCAAAGCAGTTTGAATATTGTGTTTGACAGTGATGAAACTGTGATTCTGACAGAAGGTCTGGTGCTTCAGGACGAAAAAGTCTGGAAGCTGGAGCAGCTTTATCCTGTAGTCAAATATGTCAATAGATTGGCAGCATACAACTGGGGTCAGAAAATGGTGCGCTTTTATGACCCGGATGGGAATCTGATTGAAGTAAGGACGCCGACACAATCCCGGGCAGACAAAGGAAGTGTGACATAGTTTTAAACTGTCATCGGCGGAAACTTTTAGAACAGCTGCATCGGGAGCAAAGAAAAATTGACTGTTTGGATTACCTTAGTTATCAGATGGAAAGAGAAAGCAGGGAGTGAATTACATAATATGGTTAAAAGAATTTTATTCGCTGTTTTGATGGGTATTGTGCTGTTTTCCCTGGCTGCCTGCGGAAACTCACAGGAGGTGGAAGAATCCACTGGAGTGTCTTCGACGGAAATGGAAAATATCGAAGAAGCAGTAGAGGAGAGTGGAGGAAATGGGAAGGAAGAAACCGTGTCAGAATCGGAAACAGAGAACCTGGAGCAGGAGGAGGCTATGAAAATGAATGTTCAAATTGGAAGCAGCACCTTTACCGCGACACTCGAAAGCAATGAGGCAGTAGATGCGCTTGTCGAGATGATGGAGAACGGTCCGGTTACAATCAGTATGAGCGATTATTCCGGATTTGAAAAAGTGGGTGCTCTGGGAACAAGTCTGCCGACAAGCGATTATCAGATGACGACGCAGGCGGGTGATATTGTGCTGTATAACGGAGATCAGATTGTCATCTTTTATGGATCCAACTCCTGGAGCTATACCAGGCTGGGGAAGATTGACGATCTGACCGGATGGGAAGAGGTACTCGGCACCGGGAATGTAGAAGTAACATTTTCCCTGGACTGATAATTGCAAAAATGAGGAGGAAATGAGAATGCAGTATAAGAAATACAGGGAAATTCAAAATCTCTCTCGTCTTGGCATGGGGCTGATGCGTCTGCCGGTGCAGGATGGGGACTATGGCAGAATTGATTACGAAAAAGCAAAGGCCATCGTTGACCGTTGTATGAAGGGCGGGATCAATTATTATGACACTGCCTACATTTATCACAACGGAACGTCAGAGGAATTTGCCGGGAAGGCACTGGCAGAGTATCCGCGGGACAGCTACTATATCGCGGATAAGTTTAATTTTCAGGCAGAGCCGGACTATGAAAAGCAGTTCGAAGAGCAGCTTCGGCGTCTGCGGATGGACTACATAGACTTTTATCTGCTCCATGGCATTCAGGATAACTTTCAGGAAGCTATTCTGGCAGGCGGCTGCATCGACTATTTTGATGAGCAGAAGAAAAATGGCCGGATTCATTATCTGGGCTTTTCCTTCCACGGAAATCCTGAAAATCTTCGGAAGATGCTGGACCAGTATCCATGGGATTTTGTCCAGATACAGCTGAACTATTACGACTGGTATTTTGGCGATGCAAAGGAACTGTATGAGATTCTGGAAAAGGCGCAGATTCCGGTCATGGTCATGGAGCCGGTCCACGGCGGGCTGCTGGCGAAGCTTACGGATGATGCGGCAGCTGTTTTAAAGGGATATTCCCCGGATGCTTCTCAGGCCTCCTGGGCGATGCGCTGGGTTATGGGTCTTCCGGGAGTACAGGTCGTATTAAGCGGGATGTCGGACACGGCTCAGGCGGAGGATAATCTGACTACATTCGATCAGACAGTTTCCCTGTCAGAGGAGGAACAGCGTCTGATTCATCAGGCAGCGGATATCCAGCGGAAAGCGGTGGCCGTTCCCTGCACTTCCTGTAGATACTGCTGTGCGGACTGTCCGGCGGGTTTGGATATTCCGAAATTGCTGAAGTATTATAACGATTACAAGCTTGGCGGTGCGTGGAGGCTGGCCGGTATCTCTGCCATGCCGGAGGAGAAAAGGCCGACCGCCTGTGTCGGATGCGGTTCATGCACCCGGCATTGCCCGCAGGGGCTGGAAACACCGAAGTATATGGAAGAGCTGAAAAAGATGGCTCATTAAAGGGAGGAGAACCATATGGAATATCGTATTCTGCCCCGCGGGGGCGAAAAAATCAGCGTGATTGGAATGGGGTCTTCCGTGATCGGGGAGCGGCCGGAGGAGGAAATCATGGCAACCGTCCAGTCCGCGGTGGAAAACGGCATCAACTATTTCGATATGGCTGGCGGCCATGCGACGATTTTTGACGCCTATGGAAAAGCCCTGGAGGGGAAACGGGATCAGGTCTATCTGCAGGTTCATTTCGGTGCAGACTACACGACCGGGGAATATGGCTGGACGACCAGCCTTAAGAAAATCCAGAATTCTGTTCAGTGGCAGCTGGAAAAGCTGCGGACGGATTACATTGACTTTGGCTTTATCCACTGCATGGATGAGGAGAAGGATCTGAACACCTACATCAAAAATGGCGTCCTGAATTACATTCTGGATCTGAAAAAGAAGGGGATTGTCCATCATATCGGACTGTCCTCTCATACGCCGTCCGTTGCGCATAAGGTCCTGGATATGGGGATTGTGGACGTCCTGATGTTTAGCATCAATCCGGTGTATGACTATGGGCAGGGAGACTATGCCATCGGCAGCAGCAGTGAGCGCTATGAGTTGTATCGCCGTTGCGAAAAAGAGGGTGTCGGCATCGTCGTTATGAAGCCCTTCTGCGGCGGGCAGCTTCTGGATGCGGAGAAGTCCCCGTTCGGCGTGGCGCTTGGGAAACACCAGTGTATTCAGTATGCGCTGGACAAGCCGGGCGTGTTGACCGTTGTTCCTGGATACGGCAGTGAGGCGGAACTGATGGAGGTGCTGGACTATTTTCAGGTTCCAGATGAGCAGAAAGACTATTCTGTGATCGCGGGGTACACGCCCAGAGAGTCTGAAGGCATCTGCGTCTACTGCAAGCACTGCCATCCTTGCCCTGCAGGTCTCGATATTGCACTGATCAATAAGTATTATGACCTGGCGATGTTGGGTGACAACCTGGCGAGGGAACACTACCTGACGCTGGAAAAAACAGCCGGGGACTGTATCAGCTGCGGCCACTGCGATGATCGCTGCCCGTTCCATGTCCGCCAGAGCGAGCGAATGAAAATGATATGTGAGACATTTGGAAAATGAGAAGCCTTGCTTATTGCCGTGCAATGCCGCCCTTGTTCAGAATGGATTCACTCATATGGCTGGCCTCCGCAAATCCCTGCTCTTTAAGCCCTTCGCCTGCAGAAATGAGCGCTTTTTCAAAGTCGGAAGCCATGGCATCGAAGCGGTTCATGGCCATTTTGGCGCCAAGCCCGACTTCTTTGGCAGCTTTTTCAAATGATTTTCTTGAGATGGCGTGAATATTACGTTCCCCGCCAATGCTGAACGCCATATCCTCACTTCCGCTGTCATAGACCGCGGTGCTGACAAGATCGTATGCGGGGGCAAGCCGGATACTTTTCAGATCTGCGTTGTACAATAGAGACAGATTCTTGATGTGGTTATCCGTATTGCCAACGAGATAGTTGAAGATACAGATATCCCAGAGTTGGAGCTGGTCCTCCAGAGGATTTGCGGAATACAGCTGCAGCAGGCGGAACATCTTTGCCATATATCCTTCGTCGCCTCGCTCATATTTGCGTGCGGCCGCGATGCCGAGCGCCTGAGCAAAATCCTCCTGATGGAGCCGGAGTGGGACAGGCAGCCCGTTCAGATTCCTGCAGGAATCCTGCCAGATCCTGTCATATCTTCTGGTCGCCAGGAGAACATCTTCTTCACCGGGATTTCTGTCGGAGCCGGACAGGTTCAGAATAAAACTGTCCGGCACAGCAATGCCGAGATGTCTCGCTGTCAGGAGGCAGAGCTGCTCGTTTGTCACAATCCGGTTCAGCCTTACATGGCTCTGCTTGACAATGTGCGTACTGGGCGCGTCGCCAATAGGAAGATACCACTGCTTTTTTTGCTCATCGTAATAGAGGCCGACTTTTCCCGAAGCGCCGGTCAGGGATAAATGTGATTTGGCGACGATCGATGCGGACTCGACTGCTCCTTCGCGCGCCAGGTCTTCGACCTCCTGTGGAGACAGGGGACGGTATTCTGGCGCATCTTCGGCCACACCCTCTTCCAGTATTTTCACCGCACCGAGGCATTCTTTCCCCAGAGCTGAAAGGATGGAAAGATAATCGCTTTCATCGGCATGGAGTCGCCTCGCAACGCACTTTCTGGTAAAGCCTTCTGGTAGGAGACCCTCAAAATAATTCTCTGTCTGGCTCGGCGAGAATGTCCTCTCTTCCAATGGAAGACTTAGGGATACTGGCCTGCTGTCCGAACGGGATCGGTAGTCCTCCGCATAGGAGAAACAGGCGTTGTTGCTGTCGTGTCCGGTAATCTGACCGACATAAACAGCCTTTCCTTTGATTTCCATCCACACTGATAATTTCCGCATCCTACTCACCTCGCTTCTCGATCAAAAGGTCCATCCCCAGAATGTTTACCAGCTGGATCGCCTTTTCCAGCTGTATACTGGGCTTTCCCCGCTCAAGATCCGAAATGAAAGTAATGCTCAGTCCGGTGCATGCGGAGAGGTAGCTCTGCGTATAGTGAAGTTCTTTCCTTCTTTTGCGTATGGCTTCTCCGAAGGATTTTGCATCTGCGATTTTCATTGGAAAGTCTCCTTTTTTGCCGAGCGGCGCTATTTCCAAAGGTGCTTCATAAAAAATGCCGAACGGCTGTATTTGCGCCTGCTTTGGTAAAATTATGCCGAACGACTTTATTTGATTATAGGTTTTGCGAAGGTGGATGTCAAGGGAATACCTCCACTCAAGTTATGCAAATGCCGACAGGTCATTTCTGAATTGAATGGGAACAAAAGTTAGTTTATAATGATTATGATGATTCAGGAGCGGAAACAGGCATGAACAAATTAGAAGGCACCTAAGTGCATAGATGTCAATGAAATGCAGAATGGTCATACAAAATAAGCGATTTTGTGAAAAATGGGCGATCAAAAATAGCGATTTTGTAATGAACAATATGTGAGGAGCAAAGACTGGCGGAAGTGCAGGCATTTTACGAAGAAATAAAGAAGGAATGAGATTATGTCGCAGATTACCAAACGGGCATTGGAGCAAAGTCTGAAAAACCTGCTGCTCAAAAAACCATTGAATAAAATCACAATCAACGATATAACAGAGGACTGCGGTATCAACCGGATGACCTTTTATTATCATTTCAATGACATCTATGATCTGGTGGAATGGGCTTGCCTGGAAGATGCTCAGAAGGCTCTTCAGCAAAAGAAAACCTATGATACGTGGCAGGAAGGTTTCCTGCAGATTTTTCAGGCAGTTAAGGAAAATAAGCCATTTATTCTGAATGTCTACCATTGTGTTCACCGGGAACAGGTAGAACTCTACCTGAAACCGTTGGTAAACAGGCTCCTTATGGGGGTTTTGGAGGAAGAGTCCAGAGGCATGTCGGTCAGGGAAGAAGACATGGCATTTATAGCAAACATTTATTCCTACATATTTATTGGATTGATGCTGGATTGGGTCAGGGATGATATGCGGGAGGAACCGTCGACGATAGTCGCCAGGCTGGCAATTGCAATCCAGGGTGTATTCCGGCAGTCGCTGGAGCGTTTTCGAATGGATCATACATCAAATGAAACAAAATGATAAACTTTTTTACAATCTTGCGGTGTTGATAAGTTTCTTATCAACGCCGTTTTTCTGTTTATAGAATTCCTGCGGAAAATTTGTACAATTAAATTATCAACAAAAACAGGAGGTCATTGTAATGTATTACGGTGCAGGAACTTATGAAGCGTTTGCTCACCCGGAAAAACCGGAGGGTGTAGACAGGAAATCCGCCTATATCATTGGAACTGGTCTGGCTGGTCTGACGGCAGCTTTTTATCTGGTGCGGGACGGTCAGATGAAGGGCGAGCATGTCCACATTTTTGAAAAACTGGATCTGGCCGGTGGAAGTTGTGACGGTCGTAAGGATGTGTCGAAAGGGTTCTATATGCGCGGTGGTCGTGAAATGGACAATCATTTTGAGATCATGTGGGATGTGTTCCGGGATGTCCCATCTATCGAAACACCTGGCGTTTCCGTGCTGGACGAATATTATTGGCTGAACAAGCACGATCCCAATTATTCCCTCTGTCGCGCCACAGAGAAATGTGGGCAGGACGCTCACACGGACAAAAAGTTTGCCCTGGACAAAGAATCAGCCATGGCGTTGACGAGGCTCTTTATCACGCTCGAAAAGGATCTGGAGGATAAGAAAATCTCTGAGGTATTGCCTGAATCTTTTTGGTCTACCAATTTCTGGCTGTACTGGCAGACCATGTTCGCTTTCCAGCGCTGGTCCAGCGCTCTGGAAATGAAACGCTATCTCTGCCGTTTCTGTCATCACATCGACGGTCTGCCGGATTTCAGCGCTCTTCGATTTACGAGATACAACCAGTATGAGAGCATGATTCTTCCCCTGGTCAGGTATCTGGAAAGCCATGGAGTTCAGATTGAATTCGGTATGGATGTAAGGAATGTGCAGATCGAAAGTATCGGTGACAGGAGAATTGCAAAGCAGATTGTTTATCGGAAGAATGGTCAGCAGCAGACGATTGATCTGACCGAGGATGATCTGGTGTTTATCACGAATGGCTGTTGCACGGACACGTCCTGCTACGGCGATCAGACGCATGCGCCTGATTTGAGCAACGTGCGCAATCTTAGCGGTGAAAGCTGGGATCTGTGGAAGAATATTGCCGCTCAGGCTACCCACGGGGAATTCGGCAATCCGGATCATTATTGTGATGATTTTGAAGCAACAAACTGGATGAGCGCTACGGTTGCTACTTCCAATGAAGAAATCATCCGTTATATCATGAATATATGCCAGCGCGATCCTCGTTCCGGCAAGGTGGCAACAGGGGGGATTGTGACGGTGAAGGACAGCGCAGACAACTGGTATCTGTCCTGGACGATTAACCGCCAGCCACAGTTCAAGTCGCAGGATAAGGGAACTATTCTGGTATGGGTGTATGGACTGACGACCAATAAAGAGGGCAATTATGTCAAAAAAATAATGCGTGACTGCACCGGTGAGGAGATTTGCAGAGAGTGGTTGTACCACATTGGCGTCCCCGAAGATCGAATTGCTTATCTTGCTGAGAATGAGTGTAATACCACTACCTGTTTCATGCCCTTTATCAACTCCTTTTTTCAGCCCAGAAAGGAATCCGATCGTCCCAGAGTTGTGCCCAATGGAGCTGTAAACTTCGCCTTCATCGGTCAGTTTGCCGAGACCCCCAGAGACACAATCTTCACCACGGAGTATTCCATGAGAACCGGCATGGAGTCCGTCTATACTTTGCTGAATGTAGATCGCGCTGTGCCGGAGGTCTGGGGAAGCAAGTATGATATCAGGGAACTGTTGCGGGCAGCCTACTATGGCATCGACAAGAAACCCATTACGGAGGTGAAACTCAGCTTCTGGGAACACGAAGCACTTCGTATTCTCATGAAGAAGGTCAGGGGAACCGATGTGGAACTTCTTTTAAAAGAAAGTGGGCTGATTCCGGAAGGAATGTAATCGACACAAAACCTGTTGTCGCTAAAGGGAGAACCATAGGAAACGGATCATTATCGGAATCCGGACAGGAACTGGGAAATCAGGCAGATTTTATCTGAATACAGAAGAGAAATTACCGGGTATGGAGGATAAAATCCGTATCCGGTAAAAATATGGAAGTGGCTGCGTCACAAAACTTATTTGTATGTCTGCTCAGCTGTCGGAGCCTTCAGCTCCTGACAGGCGTGCCGCAGGAAGTATATTGTTACAAAGACAGTCAGGACATCCGCGACCGGAATAAAGTACAGAATTCCCCGCAGTCCCATGAAAACAGGCAGGATAAGCGGCAGCCCGGCTCCGAATACAACATCGCGGAGAATGGAAAGGATGGACGCCTGCTTTGGCTTCCCAAGTGCCTGCAGGAAGATCGAAGAGCCTTTGTTAACGCAGGCGAGGAAGATCAGGCAGAAAAACAGCCGCAGGCAGGAAACTGCAAATTCCGTGTAATAGCTGCTCTCGTTCGCGGCGCCGAAAATACTGATCAGTTGCAGCGGGAAAACTTCAAAGACAACAAGGGCGACCAGACCAATGAGAACCTCTGTTGTCAGAAGCCGCTTCATGAAATTGAGGACGCGATCGTTCCTGCCGGCTCCCACATTGTAGCCGACCAGCGGAATGCAGCCGGCGGACAGGCCGACTGCGACTGAGATCACGATCTGAAAAAATTTCATGGCGATGCCGATGACCGCGATCGGAATCTGACTGTATTGTTCCTGGCTGAAAATGGGATCCAGCGCGCTGTATTTTGCAGTCATATTCTGTACGGCAGCCATGGAAAGGACGATGGAAATCTGTGTGAAGAATCCGCTCATTCCCAGGGGCACCACCTTTTTGAGCAGTTTGGAATTGAGATGAAAACAGCTCCTGTCAAGCTGTACAGACTGCATGTGCGGCAGGTAGAGGAGCAGGATGACGGCGCAGAGGATCTGGCCGATAATTGTGGCAAGCGCGGCTCCCATCATGCCCCAGCGGAATACATAAATGAAAACAGCATCCAGCGCGATGTTGGTCACCGTGCCGGCAATCATGGCCTTCATCGCATATTTCGGGCTTCCGTCGGCACTGATAATGGGGGACAGGCATTGTCCGAGCACATAAAAGGGGATGCCGAGCGAAATCCAGAAAAGATATTCTCTGGAGAATTGATAGACCTTTTCATTCACCTGCCCTCCAAACAGAGCGATGAGGGGATGATAAAAGATCTGATAGATGACCAGAATGATAAGTCCTGCCAGAAAAGCGCACAGAACCGCATTTGCAACACTCTTTCGTGCATTCTCCTTCTGTCTGGAGCCAAGGCAGATACTTAAGTATGCGCCGCAGCCATCTCCGAAGATGACGGCGATAGCCAGAGCGATCACGGTGAGGGGATAGACAACGGCATTTGCCGCGTTGCCATAGGAGCCGAGATAATCTGCATTTGAGATGAAAATCTGATCAACGATATTATATAAGGCTCCGACCAGTAATGAAACAATGCAGGGGACAGCATATCGGATCATCAGCTTCCCAATGCTTTCGCTCTCGCGAGCGTCAACTGTTTGAATTTCAGACATAGTTTTTACCTCCTGTTCCTGAATGGGCATCAGTGGCAAAATAAAATGCACACGCAGGGTGTGCATAAAAAACGACACCCTGTCATGTGGATATTTCGTACCGTCTCGGCGAATCCCATGATGCCTTGTGTCGTTTCTATATCTATGATTCAACTTCGTTATTCTAACTCTTTATTTTCAAAAAAGTCAAGAAGTTTTGTCAGCAGCGTGCAGGCGTTACGTCCCGTCCCAGTGCGGTCAGCATCTTTTTGTCACTCTGGATCGTGGCGCGCGCGGCGGTTGTCAGCATATTTCCGGTGATGGTCGCGGATGCGCCGGAACAGAACGCACGCTCGCCGTCGTGCTCCATGAGAGCCCGGCCCGCCGCGAGGCGGATGTTTGCTTCCGGATTGATATAGCGGAAGAAAGCGATTGTCCGCAGAATGTCCGCCTCGGTCAGAGGCTCCTGATCTTCCAGCGGCGTGCCTTTGATCGGCATCAGTGCGTTGATCGGGATGGAATCGACGCCGATCTCTGCGAGGCTGACAGCCATATCCAGCCGGTCCTCCCAGGTCTCGCCCATGCCGATGATACCGCCGGAGCAGGCGCACATGCCTTCCGCTTTGACAAGCTTCAGCGTCTCGAGCTTCTGTTCGTAAGTGTGTGTCGTGCAGATATTGGGGAAATTCCGTCTGGAAGTCTCGATATTGTGGTGATAGCTCGTGACGCCGGCCTCGTGCAGGCGATGGAGTTGCTCCGCGTTCAAAAATCCCATGGAGGCGCACAGCTCGATTTTGCAGTTGTGCGCCATCGTCTCGTAAGCATGGATTGCCTTCTCGAATTCCTCGCCGCTCAGCGATCTTCCTGCTGTCACGATGGAGAAGCGGTCAACGCCTTCGCTCTCGTGCAGTCTGCAGGCTTCCACGATCTCTTCCTCCGGGAGAAAATCGTAGATCTCACAGCTCGTATGATGATGCGCCGACTGCGCGCAGTATTTGCAGTCTTCCGGACAGCGCCCGCTGCGCCCGTTGATAATGGAGCAGAGATCCACTTTCTCTCCGACAAGGGCCGCCCGAATCCGGTCAGCCCCCTCGCAGAGATTCTTCAAATCGCAGGTGAGGAAAAAGGAGAGGTCATCCTCACGCGTGATTCTCCGTCCGTCTATGATTTCCTGTGCCAGTCTGCATACATCCATTTTGCAATTTCCCTCCGTCATTTATGCCAGATTGGCTTTGCGCAGCTGTCGGCGTATCTGCACGCCGAGGAACATGGCCACTGCGATCTTGCAGAGATCACCGATGATAAACGGAAATACACAGATGCCCAGCGCGTAGGCGACCGTGCAGTCCATCAGATAGACGAACCACGCGGTGCCGAGTGCGTAGCAGAGCGCCGTTGAAGCGACATAGGTGATGAAGTGCAGCGCGTATTTCTCCGGCCAGCGATCAATCACATAGCCGCCGATCAGCGCGATGAAGATGAAGCCGATGAGGTAGCCTCCAGTCGGTCCCACGAGCTTTGCCGGCCCTCCGGCATAGCCTGAGAAGACCGGAAGCCCGACGAGTCCCAGCAGCAGATAGATCAGAAAGCTGATCGTCCCCTTCTTCATGCCGAGAATGTAGAGTGAGAGATAGATCACCAGATTCGTCAGGGAAATCGGAACCGGTCCGATGGGGATGGACATCGGAGCCAGGATGCACAGCAGTGCGGTAAAAATGGCGATCTTTGTCATATCGCGAACCTGAATCATTCCTGTTGCGGCAGTTTTCTTTTCCATAGTAGAGAAGTTCCTTTCAGTCATGTTTTTAAATGTAAACCGTGTCGACGAAAGAAGTTTACATTTAAATTGCAGAAATGTCAACCATTATTTTGCGTGGATTTATGAGGAGGCATGGTTTATAATCTTCAGTAAAGGAAATTCATTTTTGAAATGGGATGTGAGGAAGAACAGCATGAAACGGATTGTGCTATACGGGATCATCGCGGTGCTGACCGTGGGGCTCCTGTCCGGCTGCAGCGGCAGCAGCGTGGATGACACGCAGGATGCGCCGGCGGAATCGAGCGTGCCGGAAGAGGGGTTGTCAGAAGAGGAGCCGCCGGAAGAGGAAGTGCCGGAAGCAGTTGAAATGGAGACCGTGGATGAAATTTCCATGGAAGAGGAAGTTGTCGAAGAGGATTATGAGGTTCCGGAGGAACCTGAGGTTGTGATTGAGGAAGAAACGCCTGCGGATGAGACGAACGGCTGCCTCGTCGTCATCGACGCCGGACATCAGCGGAGCGGCAACCCTGAGCAGGAGCCGATCGGTCCGGGGGCCACGGAGACGAAAGCAAAGGTCACCGGCGGCACCTCCGGTTCGGCCAGCGGACTGGCAGAGTATGAGCTGAATCTGCAGGTGGCGCTGAAACTGGAAGAGATATTGACGGAACGGGGCTATGAAGTCATCATGTGCCGAACGAGCAACGATGTGGATCTCAGCAACAGTGAGCGGGCGGCGATTGCCAACGAGGCCGGAGCGGATGCTTTCATCCGTATTCACGCGAATGGGTCGACGGATACGAGCGTGAACGGAGCGATGACGATCTGCCAGACGGCTTCCAATCCATATAACGGCGATCTCTATGCACAGAGCCGTGCATTATCGGATGCAGTGCTGGACTGCTTTGTCGAGAAGACCGGCGCGAAGAAACAGTATGTGTGGGAGACGGACACGATGAGCGGGATCAACTGGGCGAGCGTACCGGTGACGATCATAGAGATGGGCTACATGACCAATGCAGAGGAAGACCTGAAGATGGCGTCGGAAGAGTATCAGTATCTGATGGCAGAAGGAATGGCAGACGGGATTGATGAGTTCCTGCTCGACTGACGGGGCATTCCGTCTTGACCATGCCGATACGGTTTGTTACACTTGAAAACAGGAATGACGGGAGAAATGAGGAAATGAAAAATTATTCAGAAGATCCGACGAGACAGTACCACATTCAGGTGGCGAAGGGCGAGGTGGGACGCTATGTCATCCTGCCCGGCGACCCGAAGCGCTGCGCAAAGATCGCGCAGTATTTTGACGAGCCGCAGCTGATTGCCGACAATCGTGAATTTATCACCTATACGGGCACGCTGGACGGCGTAAAGGTCAGCGTGACTTCGACGGGAATCGGCGGGCCTTCAGCCTCGATCGCGCTGGAGGAGCTGGTGAACTGCGGGGCGGACACGTTTCTGCGCGTTGGTACCTGCGGAGGTATGCAGACGGAAGTGGAGAGCGGAGACTTGGTGATCGCGCAGGCAGCGATCCGCATGGAAGGCACGAGCCGGGAGTATGCGCCGATTGAATTTCCTGCGGTGGCGGATTTTGACGTTACAGGCGCGCTCTGTAAAGCGGCGAAAAGTCTGGGAGCGCGTGCGCATGTGGGCGTAGTACAGTGCAAGGATTCCTTCTACGGGCAGCATTCTCCGGAGACGAAGCCGGTGAGTTATGAACTGTTGAATAAATGGGAAGCGTGGAAACGCCTCGGCTGTCTGGCTTCTGAGATGGAGTCGGCGGCGCTGTTTGTCGCAGCGAGTGCGCTGCGCGTGCGGGTTGGAAGCGTCTTTCTGGTGATGGCCAATCAGGAGCGGGAGAGGCTGGGGCTTTCGAATCCGGTGGTGCACGACACGGATCTGGCGGTGCGGACGGCTGTGGAGGCTCTGCGGGAACTGATCCGGCTGTAATGGAAAAGAAAGCGGGTGCATTTCAGATGGAGAAATACAGGAGAATATTTGTGGTGGTCATGGACTCTCTCGGCGTGGGAGCCATGCCGGATTCGGCGGACTACGGCGATGTGGGCGTGAATACGCTGCGGCATATCTCGGAGTCCGTGGATACCTTTGCGATCCCGAATCTGAGAAAACTGGGTATGGCGAATCTCTGTCCGCTGAAGCAGGTGGAACCCGTGGAGCAGCCGCAGGCGTATTACGCGAAGCTTCGCGAAAAGAGCTGCAGCAAGGATACGATGACCGGTCACTGGGAGATGATGGGACTCGAGGTGAAGACGCCGTTTCGCACTTTTACGGAGCACGGCTTTCCGCCGGAACTCATCCGCGAGCTCGAACAGCGCACCGGACACAAGGTCATCGGAAATAAGAGCGCGAGCGGCACGGAGATCCTCGAGGAGCTGGCGGAGGAGGAGATTGCGACCGGACATATGATCGTCTACACCTCGGCGGACTCGGTCCTGCAGATCTGCGGCAACGAGGAGACCTTCGACCTGCAGGAGCTGTACCGCTGCTGCGAGATCGCGCGCGAGCTTACCATGCGGGACGAGTGGAAGGTGGGTCGCGTCATCGCGCGTCCCTATGTCGGGAAGCGGCGCGGCGAGTTCGTGCGTACGAGCAATCGCCATGACTACGCGCTGAAGCCCTTTGGCAGGACCGCGCTGAACGCGCTGAAGGACGCCGATTTTGATGTGATTTCCATCGGAAAAATTAACGACATCTTCGGTGGGGAGGGCGTCACCGGGGCGCTCAGGTCAAAGAGCTCCGTCCACGGTATGGAGCAGACCATCGAGACGGCAAAGCAGGATTTCCACGGGCTGTGCTTCGTAAATCTGGTCGATTTCGACGCGCTGTGGGGACACCGCCGCAATCCGCAGGGCTACGCGCAGGAGATAGAGAAGTTCGATGGGAATCTGGGCGTGCTGCTGGACACGATGCGCAGGGACGACCTTCTGATCATCACCGCCGACCACGGCAATGACCCCACCTACAGCGGGACAGACCATACCAGGGAGAAGGTGCCCTTCCTCGCTTACTCCCCGTCGCTGGAGAGGGGAGGCGAGCTGCCGGAGTGCGGAACCTTCGCGGTCGTCGGGGCGACTGTCGCAGATAACTTTGGAGTACCAATGCCGGAGGGGACGATCGGAGAGTCGATGCTGGGATTATTAGAATAGAAAGCTTGTCTCAGTCCCCCGAAAATGGTATACTCTACTGTAGCGTAGTTTTGTGCTGAATATTTCAAAAGGGATTATCCGATGAGCAAAAATAAAAAGAGAAAGACATATGTGAGATGGCCGCTGTACATGATCATTCTTCTGGTGGTCATGGCTGGAGTGATCTGCGCGATCGATCACAGAGCAGGTTATGTGGCCTTCGTGACGACGCTCGTGTACGCGGTCATTGCCGTTTTTTCCTGGCTTCGCAGCAGACCCGCCCTGCGTCGGGAGATGGTCTCTTTCGCGACACATTATGGGCAGATTCAGAAGCGTCTTCTGAAGGAACTGCCGGTTCCCTATGCATTGCTTGGTGAGGATGGTCGCGTCCTGTGGTCGAACACGGAGTTCCGGAATATCACGGGAAAGAGCCTGAAGCGCGGCCGCCCGGTCAGCAGTGTCTTCCACGAGATCAACAGCAGTGTTTTTCCGGTGCCGGAGGATCCGGTCGTCACGCTGGCGCTCAGCTTTGAGGAGCGGGATTATCGTGCAGAGCTCAAGCTGATTGACCTGAGCGAAGACGCCCGGGAAGAGGAGGAAGAGCTGGGGACCGATTTTGAAGGGCAGCTTGTGGCGCTGTATCTGTTTGAGACGACGGAAATCAATCGCTACATCCGGGAGAACCGGGAGCAGCGCATGGTCGCGGGACTGGTATATATCGACAATTATGACGAGACGCTGGAGAATGTAGAAGAGATTCGCACCTCGCTTCTGGTGGCGCTGATTGAGCGGAAGATCAACAAATATTTCAACGCTTATGACGGAATTGTCCGGAAGCTTGAGAAGGATCGCTTTTTCGTGGTCATGCAGGAGAAGGCGCTTGACCAGATCCGTGAGAATAAATTTGATCTGCTGCAGGATATCAAGACCGTCAATATTGGAAATGAGATGGCGATGACCCTGAGTATCAGTATCGGTTCGGGCGGCGCGACTTATATGGACTGTATGGAGTACGCGCGCAGCGCGATGGATCTGGCGCTTGCCCGCGGCGGTGACCAGGCCGTGGTGAAGACGAAGGATCAGATCACCTATTACGGCGGCAAGACACAGCAGATAGAGAAAAATACCCGTGTCAAGGCGCGTGTGAAGGCGCAGGCCTTCCGCGAGCTGGTGGAGACCAAGGACAGTGTGGTGGTCATGGGCCATCAGCTGACGGACATGGATTCTTTTGGCGCGGCTGTCGGTATATACCGCGCGGCGAGTACGCTGAATAAGAAGGCATATATTGTTGTGAATCAGGTCAGCACTTCGGTGAAGCCGATGCTGGAGATGTTTGAGGAGTCCATTGGCCGGGAACAGGGCGTTGTCATAGGCAGTGCGCAGGCGAAGGAGATTGTTGACAGGAATACGGTAGTGGTCGTGGTGGATACGAACAGGCCGAGTTATACGGAGTGCCCGGAGATCCTTTCCATGACGCCGACAGTGGTCGTTTTTGACCATCACCGGAGAGGAAATGAGGTCATCAGCCCGGCAGTGCTGTCCTACATAGAGCCGAATGCGTCGTCAGCCTGCGAGATGGTTGCGGAAATTCTGCAGTATTTCGCGGACAATGTGCGTCTGAAAGGCGGCGAGGCTGACTGTATTTATGCGGGCATGGTTATGGACACTGACAATTTCGTGAGTAAGACAGGAGTGCGTACCTTTGAGGCGGCGGCCTTTCTGCGGCGCAGCGGAGCGGATGTGACGCGCGTTCACAAGCTGTTCCGCAGTGACATGGCGGCGTATAAGGCCAGAGCGGAGGCGGTGCGTCATGCGGAGGTCTACCGGGGCTTTGCACTGTCGGTCTGCCCGGGTAAGGGACTTGAGAGTCCCACGATCGTGGGCGCGCAGGCGGCGAATGAGTTACTGAATATCGTGGGTGTGAAGGCATCAATTGTGCTGACGGAATATGCCGGCAGGGTCTATGTGAGCGCCCGTTCGATCGACGAGGTAAATGTACAGATTATCATGGAGAAGATGGGCGGCGGCGGCCATTTGAATATGGCCGGAGTGCAGCTTGAGTGTTCGGTTGAGGATGCGATGAAGCTGGTTCGGAAGACACTGGAGGATATGTTTAAGGAAGGAGAACTGGAATGAAGGTAATATTGCTGCAGGACGTGAAATCCCTCGGGAAGAAGGGCGACCTCGTGGAGGTGAGCGACGGCTACGCCAGAAATTATATTCTTGCGAAAAAACTCGGGGTGGAGGCGACCTCGAAAAATATGAATGATCTGAAGCTTCAGAAGGCGCATGAGGACAGGCTCGCCGCGAAGCGCCTCGAGGAGGCGAAGGAGCTCGCGCAGAAGATCAAAGGGCTCGAGACGGTCCTGACGATCAAGGTCGGCGAGGGCGGAAGACTGTTTGGTTCTATCTCCTCGAAAGAGATCGCGCAGGCGGTCAAAGAGCAGCATGGCCTGGAGCTTGATAAGAAGAAATTTGTATTGCCGAACCCGATTAAGGCAGTCGGGACGACGAATGTGCCGGTGAAGCTGCACCCGCAGGTGACAGCAGAGCTTAAGGTTACGGTCAAAGAGGCTTAGGGCGCACATTAGAGGAGAAGCAGCGATGGAAGAAGCGCTCATAAAAAGGGTTATGCCTCACGATGAGGAGGCGGAGAGCTCAGTCATCGGCGCGATGCTGATCGACAATGAGGCCATCATGACAGCCTCCGAGATCATCACGGGGGAAGATTTTTATCAGCGTCAGCTGGGTGTTGTGTTTGACACGATGGTTGAGCTGTATAATGAAGGAAAACCGGTGGAGCCGGTTGTGCTTCACACACGCCTGCTGGAAAAGGGACTTCAGGAGGAGGCCTGTGGGACGGAGCAGATTCTGCGCTGGATGACGCAGACACCGACTTCCGTGAATATCAAATATTACGCGGAGATTGTGGCGGAAAAATCCGTTTCGCGAAAGCTGATTCGTCTGAGTGAAGAGATTGCGAATACCTGCTATGCGGGGACGACGAAGCTCGAGGATACGCTGGCCGATGCGGAGAAACGGGTCTTTGATCTGGTGCAGCGCGGCAACATGGCGGAGTTTGTCCCGATCCGCGACGCAGTCATCGCAGTTATGAAGAAGATCGACGCCGCGTCACGCACGCGTGGAAGGGTGACCGGGCTGGAGACCGGCTTTGCGGATCTCGATTACAAGACATCGGGACTGCAGCCGTCCGATCTGATCCTGCTGGCCGCCCGTCCCTCCATGGGCAAGACCGCTTTTGCTCTGAATATGGCGCAGCACATTGCCTTCCGTAAAAATATTCCGATCGCGATTTTCAGCCTGGAGATGTCCCGGGAACAGCTGATCAATCGTCTGCTCTCCCTGGAATCTCATGTGGACGCGCAGAAGATCCGGACCGGGCGCCTGAACGATGAGGAGTGGATGAATCTCGTCGAGGGCTCTGCCAGCATTGCCGGGTCAAAGCTGTTTATTGACGACACGCCGGGTATTAACCTGTCGACGCTGCGCTCGAAGTGCAGAAAGCTGAAGGCAGAACATGATATTCAGCTCGTCATCATCGACTATCTTCAGCTCATGAGCGGGGAGAACCGCAACAATCCGTCGCGGCAGCAGGAAATCTCGGATATCTCCCGAGGTCTGAAGGCGCTCGCGCGGGAGCTGGGCGTGCCGGTCATTGCACTGTCACAGCTGAGCCGTGCTGTGGAGCAGCGCCCGGATCACCGTCCGATGCTCTCTGATCTGCGTGAATCGGGTGCGATTGAGCAGGATGCGGACGTGGTCATGTTCCTCTATCGGAAAGGATACTACGATCAGGATCTGTCGGAGGCAGAGCAGAGAGTGGCTGAGGTCATCATTGCAAAACAGAGAAACGGCCCCATCGGCAGCGTGAATCTTCTGTGGATACCGGAGCTGACAAAATTTGCGGATATGGACAAGAGCATGAGTTAAAAAATCTTCTTGTGTATTGTCGGTTTTTATATTAGAATAGGGTGGAAACCAGAAACGGGATTCAAAACATTATAAGGAGGAAAAGTATCATGGCATACGTTATTTCTGACGACTGTGTATCCTGCGGCTCCTGCGCAGCGGTATGTCCGGCGGACGCAATCTCTGAGGGAGATGGAAAGTATGTAATCGATGCAGACGCTTGCCTTGAGTGCGGCACCTGCGAGGCGGAATGTCCGAACGACGCGATCTCCGCTGAGTAATGAAAAGCAAAAAAACGGACCTGTGTGCAGACAGACACAGGCCCGTTTTTTTATCCTTCCGCTTCGCCGATCGTCTTTGGATTTCCAAACCACGATCGTTTTCGAGGCTCTTTTTTCTCATGTATTTTCTTAGCTTTTGGTTCTTTCTGCTTTTTGTCACGGCGACGCAGTGCCAGAGCTTTGCGTTCCTGCTGGGAGTTGCGGATAAGTTCGTCCAGCTTTTTGTAGTGACTCTCTTCCTGTTCTTCCTGGAGACGGAACAGGTAGTCAATCTCCTTCACGACCTGCGTGGAGACCTGATGGCTCAGCTCCTTCCCCATTTCCAGCTGATTTTCCCGGAGTGCCTGTGAGACGACCTTCCCCAGAATGAGCTGAAACTGCTGCATTTTGTCGTCCGCCGCGGGCTCTGGTTCCTGCTGTCGGACAATCGCGGGTGGTATCTTGCCCTGTTCCATCTCCGGAAGGATAGCCCGGATCGCCTTGAGCTGATAGCCCTGCTCCTTGAGCTCCTTGATCTGATGAAACGTTCGGATGTTATCTTCTGTATAGCAGCGGTGTCCCATCTCGTTGCGCTCGATTGGCAGTTCCAGCTCGTCCTCCCAGTACCTCAGAACATGAGCCTCGACGTCTACCATCTTTGCCGCGTCGGAGATGATGTAGCGCTTCTTGTCCATACACATCCCTCCACCCTGTATAAAGTTTTTTATAAAAGCCCCGGATGGTGGCTTTTATAGTATGATTATAGCCACCCGCCCTTGATTTTGCAAGAGAATCGAGCTATAATCACAACTGAAATTATTTTAAGGAGGTATTTGAGATGGCTACGATTTCCAAGGACATGATTATTGCCGATCTGGTGCAGATAGACCAGAATATTATTCCGATTCTGATGAGAGAGGGTATGCACTGCATCGGCTGCCCCTCAGCACAGATGGAGACGCTGGAGGAGGCCGCTCTGGTACACGGTCTTGACCCGGACGTTCTGGTCGCAAGGCTGAACAATTTTCTTGGTGCGGTAGCAGCTGCAGAATAAGGGCTCAGAATAAGAAAGAGGATAGGCCGCGGAGGCTATCCTCTTTTTTCTGATCTGATCTAAATCTGTGCGAGCTGCTGCAGGGCCTGCGCCTTCAGAATCGGCGTGAAGTGTTCCTGCATGTAGGCCTCATTTGCCGTGCTGTACTTCGCGCTGTCGCCATACTCGGACAGGATATTGCATACCTTATTGAAGTCTTCCGGTGTGTGATCCGATTTGGTGACCACAAGATGATAGGCCAGCGTATCCGGATTTTTGTACAGCCGGTTCTCACCGTGGTAGACATCCCGCAGTACATGGGAGGCCTCCACAACCTGGTCGAGCCTGGTGAACAGATAAAGTCTGCGAATGTCAAGCTCGCTCGCCAGTGCCTCGGCCTGCTGTTCACGGGTTTCCTTCGGCGCATTCTTCAGGCGGTGTTCCAGCAGCTTCTGGAACAGGTCAAGGATCTCATCCGCGCCGTCCGGCAGGAAGCTCATCTGTGTGTCTTCGATCTGGTCGGAGCTGCTCTGGGAAAACCGGGAAAAGCGGGTATCCAGCTCCTCCGGGTCTGCCACCTTTGTAATATCGAGGATGATGCACTCGTTTGGCATCGGGATCGCTTCTATCATCAGCGGAATATTGTCCGCCTGGAAACCGAACTGATGGGAGGCCTGCTCCATCATGTCACGGAACAGGCTGCGCGCTTTCTCGGAACCATAGGCAATCTCGCTGATCTTGATATGGCGGACCTCCAGATCGTCGCGCGTCAGGATGCAGCGTATTTTATTTTCATTGATCTTCTCAATTTTCATACCATCACAACCTGCGAAAAAATAGTTTTATATAGTATAAACAAAAACGGGAAAGATGTAAAGTCCGATGGACAGAGAAATAAAGGAAAAAATCTGAAATTTTTATGAAATACTTGAAAAATACCGGGACGCAGGTATAATAAAACCGTAAGTCTGTTTTTCTGAGTTCTTTCACATCTTCTGTGAAATGAATCCGTTTGTTATCAGGACGAAAGGGGGAATGCGCGGCGTGTGCGGCGTGTTACGGCAATAATATATCACACGGCTTTCTTCAGTAATCACGTACATACCGCACAGAAAAATGGCAGAGCTGCCGGGGTAGTCAGAAAAATCAGGAGAAAAGCTTTCCTGTGTCCGGAAATTTGTGGTGGTGGGATTGGTGGCTTTGTGTTACTATTTTAATGAGAAAAGAAATGTCAGGAGAGGATGAATCCATGCTTCAGGTATTTGCGATGCAGGTGACCGGACTGGATTTCACGGAGGCGCGCTGGAAGACATATCTGTCAGAGGAGCGTCTGGAAGCGGCAGGACGCCGCAGGGTCACACATGACCGACAGCTGTTTCTGGGCGCGGAAGTTCTGCTGAATCTTGCGCTCGAACGTTGCGCGCCCGGGTCTGTGCGTCCTGCGGCGTATCGGAGAAACGCGCATGGGAAGCCGTATCTGCTGCCGCCGGATGACGATATTTTTGTAAGCTGGTCGCATTCCGGGGAGTATGTGCTCCTGGCGCTGTCGGACCTGGAGGTGGGGGCGGATATTCAGATTTCTACAGCCCGGCCCCGGGATGCGCTTGTGCGGCGCGTGCTGAACGAGCGGGAACAGCAGGTCTACGATGCGGTGCCGGATGAGGCTGGCCGACAGAAAACTTTTTATGAGTTCTGGGCGTTGAAAGAGAGCCTTCTGAAGGCGCAGGGCACGGGCTTCGGAGCGCCGCTTCCGGAGGATCAGGGTCTCTATCAGGCTCGCGTACTGGATTTCCGGGACGCTGACTATGCGGCGGCGGTCTGTTGCAGAGGTGAGATGGAGGACGCTGAAATCCAGTATTTATGAGAAAAGGGGGAAACGGGACATGACAGAGGCAGTGGCGACATTAAAAAATTGGGTGGACGGAAGCGACAATATCGTCTTTTTCGGTGGCGCGGGGGTATCGACCGAGAGCGGGATACCCGATTTCCGGAGCGTGGACGGGCTGTACAACCAGCAGTACGACTATCCGCCGGAGACGATCTTAAGCCACAGCTTTTTTGTGAGAAATACGGTAGAATTTTACCGCTTTTACCGGGCGAAGATGCTGGCTCTCGACGCGAAGCCCAACAAGGCGCATCGAAAGCTGGCCGAGTGGGAGCGGGAGGGAAAGCTGAAGGCGGTGGTCACGCAGAATATTGACGGGCTGCACCAGGCCGCGGGCAGCAAGGTGGTCTATGAGCTGCACGGCAGCGTGCTGCGCAATTACTGCGAGCGCTGCGGCGCGTTCTATGATGCGCGCTTTATTCAGAACTCGACGGGCGTTCCTGCCTGTGAGAAGTGCGGAGGCCGCATCAAGCCGGACGTCGTGCTCTATGAAGAGGGACTCGATACGCCGACCGTACAGGGAGCGGTGCGGGCGATCAGTCAGGCAGACATGCTGATCATAGGCGGCACTTCCCTTACCGTATATCCGGCTGCCGGTCTGATCGACTATTATCAGGGGAATAAGCTGGTGCTTGTCAATAAATCCGTGACGCCGATGGATTCCCGCGCGGATCTGCTCGTGCAGGGCAGTATCGGCGAGATTTTCGGACAGCTGTAGAGACAGGGGAGGCAGCGATGGATTATCAGGTCGGAGACATTGTGAAGCTGAAGAAGGCCCATCCCTGCGGCAGTCAGGAGTGGGAGATTCTCCGGATCGGGGCGGACTTTCGCCTGAAGTGTACCGGCTGCGGGCGGCAGGTTATGCTGGCGCGCAGGCTCGTTGAAAAAAACACCCGGGGACTGCGGAAAAATGCTTGAAATCAGGGAAAAATTATGATATAGTAGATTTCCGTGGTATATTATTGCTCTGAAGATCAGAGAAATCCTTGTACATGCGAGAGCATGTGCCAGAGACCAAAAGGAGGAAAGCAGCATGAACAAATATGAGTTAGTACTTGTTGTGAATGCGAAGATCGAGGACGAAGAGAGAGCGGCTGTCGTGGACAGAGCGAAGGAGATCATCACTCGCTTTGGCGGCGTCGTGACCGAGGTGGAGGATGCCGGAAAGAAGCGCCTTGCCTACGAGATTCAGAAGATGCGTGAAGGCTTCTACTATTTCGTCCAGTTCGATGCGCCGGCGACCTGCCCGGCAGAAGTCGAGAGACGTATGCGCATTCAGGACAACGTCATCCGTTATTTGTGTGTCCGCAAAGACGCATAGAAAGAGCTTATCAGAGGTGATTGTTAATGAATAAAGTGATTTTGATGGGAAGGCTTACCCGTGACCCGGATATCCGTTACTCGAACGGCGAGACAGCGACGGCAGTTGCGCGTTTCACGCTCGCGGTAGATCGCAGATTTGCCAGAAGAGACAGCGACCAGACGGCGGATTTCATCAGCTGCGTCGCGTTCGGCAAGCAGGCGGAATTTCTGGAGAAATACTTCCGCAAGGGCATGCGTGCCATGATCTGCGGAAGGATCCAGACCGGCAGCTATACGAACCGTGATGGTCAGAAGGTCTACACGACCGATGTGGTTGCGGAGGAAGTGGAGTTCGGCGACAGCAAGGCGTCGAATGATTCCTATCGTGACAGCATGGGAGGCGGTTATCAGCCGCAGCAGGCCGCAGCGCCGGGCCCGATGGGGGCAGGAGACGGCTTCATGAATATCCCGGATGGAATCGATGAGGAGCTTCCGTTTAATTAATTCATAACAATCGGATTCAGACATGGAACTGTGAGTGAGAAGGAGGAAAACCATGGCTTACACCAGGAATGAAAGAGGCGACGCTCCGAAGATGAGAAGGGGCGGACGCAGAAGGAAAAAAGTATGCGTATTCTGCGGCAAGGAGAATAACGAGATCGATTACAAGAACGTAGCGATGCTGAAGAAATATGTGTCCGAGAGAGGCAAGATCCTTCCGAGAAGGATCACCGGCAACTGCGCGAAGCACCAGAGAGCGCTGACCGTGGCCATCAAGAGAGCGAGACACATCGCGCTGATGCCCTACATCGCAGAATAAAGAGAGCTTTTTTGAAAGACGCCGACATCTTGCCGGCGTCTTTTTTTGCGGCTTCACAAATCACGAGGGGGAGATTATAATAGAATTTATAAAGAATATTTTCGGAGGGAACGTTATGGATTCTTACATTCTCAGCTGCTGTTCGACTGCGGATCTTACGGAAGAGCATTTTAGAAAACGAAAGATTGCGTATATCTGTTTCCACTTCTATCTGGATGGAAAAGAGTATTCTGACAATCTCGGGAAGTCGATTCCCTTTGATCAGTTTTACAGGGCGATGAGTGAGGGAGCGGAGACGAAGACATCCCAGGTGAATGTACAGGAATTCATCGATTACTTTACTCCCTTCCTGGAACGCGGACAGGATATTCTGCATGTCTCCCTGTCCAGCGGAATATCCGGCGTCTATGGCTCCGCGTGTCTGGCGAGAGACGAGCTGCAGCAGAAGTACCCGGAGCGGAAGATTTATATCGTCGATTCGCTGGGGGCATCCTCCGGTTATGGTCTTTTCATGGACAGGCTTGCGGATCTGCGCGACGAGGGTATGGGGATCGATGAGCTTTCCGGCTGGGCGGAGGAGCACCGACTGGAACTCCATCACTGGTTTTTCTCCACCGATCTGACTTTCTTTGTGAAGGGCGGCAGGATCACGAAGGCCTCCGGCTGGTTCGGGACTGTGCTGAAGATCTGCCCGCTTCTGAATATGGATTACGAGGGGAAGCTGATTCCGCGCTATAAGGTACGTGGAAAGAGCCTGGTCATCAAGCGGATTGTGAAGAAGATGAAAGAATGCGCTTTTGATGGCACGGAGTACAACGGGAAGTGCTACATCTCCCAGTCGGCCTGCCGGGAGGACGCGCAGGAGGTCGCGGCGCTTGTGGAGGAGGCTTTTCCGAAGTTGAACGGAAAGGTTGAGATCAACGATATCGGCACGACGATCGGCAGTCATACCGGTCCGGGTACGGTCGCGCTCTTCTTCTGGGGAGAAAAACGCAGCGACTGATGCCGGGGCATGGATGCAGGCGTCTGTTATTCCGGGGACGCCTGTAAAGTGGGCCTGTCTGTGAAACGAGGAGAGAGACATTTATGTGGGACGACAGTCAGTCCGATGCAGCGCGGATTTACCGGACGTTCGAGGTCCATGCAGCGGAGGAGGAATCTGAAAAGCTTCGGCGCAAATTCCACAGTACTTCCAGCGAGACAGTACGCCTGGCTGCGGCTCTGCGCGGATTTTTTCTGTCAGATGACGGGGAAGAATATGCGCCCTGGCTGGAGCAGCACGCCTGCAGTGCCGCAGAGACGCTGGTCGAGCTCGGCGACCGGGAAAAGCTGGCAGAATTTGAACGGCGGGGCTGGCTTGACGCGGAGCTGACGGAGCATCTTCTGCATCTTGCGATCGAGCAGCACCGCAGCGGGATGACGGTCTGGCTGCTGCGTCTGAAGGAGCGGAAGTACGGGTTCCCGGATCGGGATTTGCAGCTGTGGTGAGCGGAGGTGGCAGCGGTGAACAGAATTTCCAGGCAGGAGGGACTCTGTCTTCAGGTCTTACAGAACTGCCGCAATGAGCTCTGCGATCTTTTCCCCGGGCTGGACATTGCCTTTGCAATTTTACAATATCGGAGTCATTCTGAGCCGGGCTTTGCCACGGATGGGGAGAGTTTTCTCTATTTTCCGCCGGATCTGCTGCGGCTGTATGCGGAGAATCCGACGTGTCTGCGGCGGGGGTATCTGCATGTCCTTCTTCACTGTCTGTATCGCCATTGGCTGTGTCCTGCTGACAGGGATTTGGAGATATGGAATCTGGCCTGCGATATGGCAGTGGAGCAGATCATCGAAGCAGAGGGCATTCCGGAACTTGGTTTTTCTGAGCCTTTGGTGACAAAATGTCTTCACCTGCTGGGAAATTTTCCGCTGGCGGCGGAGACGATTGCGCAGCGCCTGGAGGAGGGGCGTTTTCCCTATTCTCTGGAGGAGATGCGGGAGGCATTTTTCTTCGATAATCACGCGTGCTGGATGAGAAAGCCGGCGCCTGCCATGCAGAAGCGCTGGGAGAAAGCGCTTCTTCGGATCGCAGGACAGAGCAGGAAGGGCAGCGGAGGCCGCCGGGGTGTGAATCCGGGCATTATGGAAGAGGAAGTGCCGCCGGCGAAGAGTTCCCGGACGGATTATCGCAGGATTCTGCGGAGATTTATGGTTCCGCGGGAAGAGATCGAGCTCGATGAAGACAGTTTCGATTATATTTACTATCATCTTGGAATGGAACAGTACGGTTCCATGCCGTTGATTGAGCCGCTGGAATATAAGGAGGTTTACCGCCTGGAAGAGCTGGTCATCGCGATCGATACTTCCGGTTCCTGTTCCGGGGAGGCCGTGGGACGCTTCCTCGACGAGACCTGGGAGCTGCTGGCCGGACAGGAGAATTTTTTCCGGAAAATGAATGTATTTTTCATCCAGTGCGACTGTGAAGTCCGGGATGTGGCGCTTATCCGCAGCAGGGAAGAATGGAAAAAATACAGGGAGCGTATTCAGATCCGGGGGCGCGGCGGCACGGACTTTCGTCCGGTATTCCGGGAAGTCAGCCGGCTTCGTGAGGAGAAAAAACTGAAAAGGATGCGGGCGCTGATCTATTTTACGGACGGCGATGGGCTCTATCCTCTGACGCCGCCTGATTTTGAAACGATTTTTATTTTACTGAAGGAAAAATGTCGTCCGGACCTGGTGCCGGACTGGGCGATGAAGCTGAAGATATAGGAGCGGAGTATGAATATTCAGGAAGCCAAACGGGAGATTGCGAATACGTTGCGAGCCTATCTCCGGAAAGATGCAGACGGGAAATATGTGTTTCCGGCGGTCCGGCAGAGGCCGATTCTTCTGATGGGGCCTCCCGGCATCGGAAAAACTGCGATCATGGAACAGGTGGCGGAAGAGTGCCGCGTGGGCCTGGTGGCTTATACGATGACGCATCATACCCGCCAGAGCGCGATCGGTCTGCCCCATATTGTAAAGAAAAATTATGGCGGGCAGGAATTCATGACCACAGAGTATACGCTCAGCGAAATTATAGCATCTGTCTATGAGACGATGGAGCGAAGCGGATGCAGGGAAGGCATCCTGTTTCTGGATGAGATCAACTGCGTGTCAGAGACGCTCGCGCCCACGATGCTGCAGCTTCTGCAGAATAAGACTTTCGGGAACCACAGAGTGCCGGAGGGCTGGGTGATTGTGGGCGCCGGCAATCCGCCGGAATACAATAAATCCGTGCGGGAATTTGATGTGGTGACTCTGGACCGGGTGCGGCAGATTGATGTGGAGGCAGACCTCAAGGTATGGCTCGACTATGCCCGCGAGGCCAGAGTCCACGGAGCGGTGATCTCCTATCTGACGATCAAAAACAACCGCTTTTATGTGATAGATCAGGAAGGAGAGCGCCAGGCCTTCGTCACAGCGAGGGGCTGGGAGGATCTCTCGGAACTTCTGAAGAGCTATGAGGAAGCAGGTATTCCTTTTGGCGCTGATCAGGCGATGCAGTTTCTGCATCAGGAGGAGATCGCCCGGGATTTTGCAGCCTACTGTGCGCTTTATCGGAAATATGGTTCCGACTATGGGGTATCCGGGCTGCTGGCAGGGGACTTGTCTCCTGCAGAATACCGGGAAAAGACGGCGATGGCCGCCGCAGGGGACTTTGAGGAACGTTTTACCGTGGTCAATCTGCTGCTGGAGCAGCTGCAGAATGATTTTTGCTGTTATGAGAGGGAAGACCGCTTTGTGACGCGGCTTCATGAAATCCTGCAGCAGGAGGGAAAGGTTCCGGAGAAGCCTGGCACAGATGAGGATGCACGGGTGTTGAGACGCCTTGAGGAGATGCGTTTGTCGACAAAAGAGTTTCATTTGCATGAAAAGCCGGCGGTACAGGAGCATCTGCGGAAACTCTTTCAGGAGGATACAGATCGGCGGGAGAAAATGATCACGGATCTGCATGCCCGGCTGGAGAGGGCATTTGGATGGCTTGCGGAGTGCTTCGGAGAGGATGGCCCGGAAATGATTCTGTTTGTCAGCAGCCTTACGCGAAATGCCCGTGCCATGGATTTTATTGTGTGGCACGGCTGTGCCCCGTATCTGAAATACAGTCAGGCGCTGCTCTTCTGGGAACGCGAGGAAGAACTGCAAAGAGCCTGTCGGGATCTGAGTCTTTCCGGGGAAGATGCGCAAAATGCACAAAAATAGAGTTCGCACTATGAGCAAAATAAACAAAAATTAATTTTTAACAAAAAAGAACTTTCTAATTTTCGAGAAATTTGGTAATATTAATATATATTGGTTGAAATATTCACACAACAGACAAAATTAACGGAAAAAAGAACCTGTCAGGGTTCTTTTTTGAACGGATTGAGACTGAAAGGAGGAACTCAGATGTTTGAAAAAGGAGAGTACATTGTTTACGGACAGAGCGGCGTCTGCCAGGTGGAAGACATCACGCATCTTGACATTTCCGGCGTGGATAAGAAGAAGTTGTATTATGTGCTGGTTCCTCTGAATACGAAAGGAAGCAGAATCTACTATCCGATCGATCGTGATAAACAGAATGTACGGCCTGTGATTACGAAGGAAATGGCGATGCAGCTGCTGGATGAGATCCCGACAATTGAGACCATCCATGTTACCGTCGACAAGCTTCGCGAGGAGTGTTACAAAAAAGCCATCTATTCCGGCGACTACCGCAGCTGGGTCAGCATCATCAAGACGCTTTACAATCGCAGGCAGGAACGGCTCGCGCAGGGCAAAAAGATGGCGTCCGTGGATGAGCGTTATCTGAAGATGGCGCAGGATTCTCTTTATGGGGAGCTGGCGTTTGTCTTCGGAAAAGAGAAGAACGAGATAGAGGAACTGATCCGGCAGCATATCGAAGAGAGAGAACTGGAGAAGGCGTAACGCTTAAGCGCGCAGCGCCTCCACGAGCTTTTCAAATGCCATGGCATGCGATGCCTTGATGAGTATTGCATCGCCGTCCCTTAAGAGATTCTCTTTCTCTTTAAGAAAACTTTCCGAATCTGAAAAATGCATGCAATGTGTCTGCGGGGCGGCCGTTATGGCTGCCTCGTGAATTTTTCTGCTCTTGTCGCCGATCGTGACCAGCAGGTCGATGTGCAGCGTTCCCAGATGTCTGCCGACGGAGGCGTGCAGTTCGGGGGATTGTTCTCCGAGTTCGCCCATGTCGCCGAGGATCGCCACTTTGCGGCTCTTCGTATCTTCGAGGATGTTCAGCGCCTCGATCATGGAGGCGGGGTTTGCGTTATAGCAGTCGTCAAGCAGCGTATAATGCGAAGTGTGCAGAATATTGCTGCGGCCCGGAAGAGGGCGCAGGGCCTCGATTCCCGCACGAATCTCATCCGTGTCAAGCCCCAGGGAAAGACCGACGCAGGTGCCGGCCAGTGCGTTGTATACCATGTGAATACCGGGAAGCGGGATCGTCACGGTGAAGCTGCTTTCATCCGTGAAAATGCGGCAGCGCACACCATCAAGCCCCAGTTTCTCGATCTGGTCGGCGCGGACGCGATTCCCTTCGCCAAGCCCGAAGGTCACGGCCCGATCCGCAAGCGCGATCAGCTTATCATCGTCTCCATTTACAAAGACGGAAGCATCCGGCGTGGCGTAGTCGAAGATCTCGCACTTTGCCTGAAAGATCCCGTCGCGGGATCCTAAGAATTCAAGATGGGCAGTGCCGATATTGGTCAGGACACAGCAGGTGGGCCTGGCCATTTTGCTGAGCCGGTGCATCTCCCCGAAGTGATTCATACCCATCTCAAGCACGGCCGCTTCATGGCACGCGTCAATCTGAAAGATTGTCAGCGGAAGCCCGATCTCGTTGTTCAGATTGCCCGGGGTCTTCAGCACGCAGTATTTCCGGCTCAGGATGGAGGCGATCATTTCCTTCGTGCTCGTCTTGCCTACACTGCCGGTGACGCCGATGACAGGGATATTGAGCGTTTGCCGGTAGGCCTCTGCAGCCTCCTTCAATGCCTGAAGCGTATCCTCCACAAGGAGATAAGGTCCGGTGGGATGGTCGAGTCTCTGCTGGCTCAGAGCGCAGAGCGCACCCTTTTCATACACATCCGGGATGAAGCGGTGCCCGTCCACACGCTCGCCTTTGATTGCGACGAAGAGAAAGCCGGGTTCGATCTGACGATTGTCCTGGACGACGCCGCGGATTTCCTGCCCGAGGGTTTCTTCCGGCCCAAAGTACTGCGCATGGCAGGCCATGGCAAATTGTCTCAGTGTAAAATGCTTCATATTGTATCTCCGTACTTTTTCATAGATACCTGAATCAGCCACTCACAAAGATCCGGGAAAGAATATCCGATCGCAGCGGCGGCCTGGGGAATCAGACTCGTCGGCGTCATGCCGGGAAGCGTGTTGACTTCCAGCGCGTAATCTTCTCCGGAGCGCTCATCGTACATGAAATCGACGCGTGCATAGCCCTCGATATTTACGGCGGCACAGGCCTGCTCGGCATGCCGCTGGATGCGCTTTGTCAGCTCGGGCGGGATATCGGCGGGACAGGTCTCGATGGTACTGCCCGGCTGGTATTTATTTTTGTAATCATAAAAGCCGTCCAGCGGCGCGATCTCGATAACCGGCAGAGCCTCCCCGTCCACGACGGAGACTGTGAATTCCCGCCCGATAATGCAGCGCTCTACGATGACCTGTTCTTCATAGTAGAAGGCTTTGTCCAGCGCATGGGCGAGCTCTGTCTCCGACTCGACCCGGTAGACGCCGACGGAAGAGCCGCCGCAGCAGGTCTTGACCATGCAGGGATATCCAATGCTCTCGGGCAGGCGGAAATGCTGGCCTTTCCGGACAGTAACGGAAGGGGGCGTCGGCACGCCGAAGCCGCGGAACATCTGTTTTGTGATGTGTTTGTCCATGCAAAGGGCGCTGCTGCTGTGGCCCGTGCCGGTATAACGGATGCCCATCAGGTCGAAGAGCGCCTGGAGACGTCCGTCCTCCCCGCCTTCCCCATGCAGCCCGAGAAATACGATGTCGCAGAGCTGACACAGGCGCAGAACATTGGGCCCCAATAGGCTGCGGTAGCCGGGGCGCAGCGCTCTGACTGCGTCGATATCCGGAATATTCTCTGCGACCGCACCGATCTGGGCAGCCCAGTCCCGTTCTTCCGCGAAGAGCCGGTCCAGGGGCTCTTCCACGCCCGGAAGTCCCAGAAACAGGTCGAGGAGAATCACCTGATGTCCTTTTCCTTTCAACGCTTCGTAAATATTTTTTCCGCTGCTCAGCGACACGTCGCGTTCTGTGCTGATGCCGCCGGCCAAAACGACGATTTTCATAGACCCCTCCAACGATTCTTATATATATGATTGCAAATACGGTTTCATACCGTTTCCGTCCGGGAATCAGCCGAAGCGTCCGTACAGCTCCGTCATCTTCTTAAGTCCCGCCGCCATGCCGTCATTCAGCTGTCCGGCGCGGAAACGGAATTCCCAGTTGCCGGTGGGCGTGCCGGGAGTATTCATGCGGTGTTCGCTGCCGAGTCCCAGGATGTCCTGCACGGGGAAAATCGCGTATTTCGCGATCGTGCCCAGGCAGGTGCGGATGAAATCCCAGCTCACGCTGCTCGCGTCGGTGTTCATGTAACGACGGATTTTGTCGCGGTTCTGTTCATTTGTATGCTCATACCAGCCGCGGCTGGTGTCATTGTCATGCGTACCGGTATAGCAGATGCAGTTGCGCGTATCCAGCTGATGCGGCAGGAACGTGCTCTCCCCCGGACCGTCGAAGCCGAACTGCAGCACGCGCATACCCGGAAAACCGAGCGTATCGCGCAGCTTCTCAACCTCCGGCGTGATGATGCCCAGGTCTTCTGCGAAGATCGGAAGATCCTTTCCAAGTACCTGTTCCATGGCGCGGAACAGCGCTTCGCCGGGTCCCTTCTTCCAGCAGCCGTTCAGCGCGGTCTCTTCCTCGGCGGGAATCGCCCAGTAGGCCTCCAGCCCGCGGAAGTGATCGATGCGGATGTAGTCTACCTGGTCGAGCTGATTGCGGATGCGCCAGATCCACCAGCGGTAGCCGTCCTCAGCGTGCGCGTCCCAGTCGTAGAGCGGGTTGCCCCAGCGCTGTCCGGTCGCGCTGAAATAGTCCGGCGGAACGCCGGCCACTTCGGTCGGGTGCCCCTTGGCGTCCAGGCAGAACATCTCCTTATAGCCCCAGACATCAGCACTGTCCGGTGAGGGGAAGATCGGAATATCGCCGATGATGGCGATGCCCTTTTTATTTGCGTAAGCTTTCAGATCAAACCACTGGCTGAAAAACAGGAACTGGACAAAGCGGTGATAATCTACCTTGTCGCGCAGGCGCTCCCGCCAGGCTTCCTTGTCCGTGGGCGTCGGGCAGCGCAGGCTTTCCTCCCACTCATACCAGGGCAGGCCGCCGTGATAATCCTTAGCCGCCATGTACAGGCAGTAATCCTCGAGCCAGTAACGATTCGACTCGCGAAAAGCTTCGTACTCCTCCAGCAGATTCTTGTCCGCGGTGTGCAGAAAATGCCCATAGGCCTTCTGGAAAAGCGCGGTCTTATATACGGTTACGCGCTCATAATCCACGCGGTCTGCCTCGAAATCCGGAATCGGCTGGAGATCCTCCGGGGTCAGCAGTTTTTTCTTAATTAAAAGATCGGGGCTGATCAGAAGCGGTTGTCCCGCGAATACGGAAAAGCCCTGATAGGGAGAATTTCCATTTCCTGACGGCACGAGCGGAAGCACCTGCCAGAGATGCTGCCCTGCTGCCACAAGGAAGTCGATGAAATCGTAGGCGCTCTGTCCCATATCCCCGATACCGTAGGGGGAAGGGAAGGCGGTGGGGTGGACGAGTACCCCGCTGTAGCGGTGGTTGCTCCGGTCGTCTTCGCTGATTTTGAACTGCATAACACTACCTCCTGACAGCTCTCATTATACTTGAAGGACCTGTGGAATACAAGAAAGAAAATGATTGCCGGAAGGCGGTGGATTCTATGGGGAATGAAAACCGGCCGCATCACATAAGATAGAGCAAAGCGTATGAATGGGGGCGGCCGTATGAGAAAATGGTGTCTGCTGTTCCTGACCGTCCTGCTGCTGGCAGGGTGCGGGGTGGAGACGCAGAGTGACGAGAGGCTGGAAGATCTGGATTTTACAGTGCTCGATGTGGAGAAAATCCCGGAGGAACTGCGAAATGTGCTGGAGGAGAAGAAGAGCGAGCCCTTTCAGGTGACCTATGAGGACGAGGGCTATCTCTACATTTGCATTGGTTATGGGGAGCAGGAAACGAGCGGTTACAGTATCGCTGTACAGGATCTTTATCTGACAGAAACCGCGATCTGCGTGGATACCGAGCTGCTCGGCCCGGGAAACGGCGAGGATGTCGCGCCGTCCGTGACAAGCCCATATATCGTGCTGAAACTGGAATATCTGGACAAATCTGTCATTTTTGAGTAGGAAAGGTGGGGCAGGAAAAATGGAACTGGAACGCAGCTACAGAAATCTGATGCGCAGGAAAGGAAAGGCGGTCAGCCAGACGACACTGGAGGAAGATCTGAATGTACCGGATCAGAAACCGGATATTTTTCGAATCGTACACCGTCAGGGAGAATTCCGACCCGACGAGACCCGCATTGAAACGGGAAAGGTGAAGGTGCGCGGTGTTTTCCTGTATCGGATCCTGTACATCGCAGAGAACCATGATCGGACGGCGGAAATGCTCGAGGGGAGTATTCCGGTTGACGAGACGGTGTTTTTGAATGGACTGGAGGAAGGGGATATTCTGGATTTCACATGGAATACAGGGGATCTGCATGCATCTGCGATTCATTCCCGCAAGGCCAATCTGAAGTGTGTACTGGAACTCGCAGCGGAGGCCTTTCGCGAACAGCCGGTTCCGCTGGCGCAGCAGCCGGAGGAGCAGCAGGATCTGTATTGCAGAACGGATACGGTCTGTCTTCAGCAGGAGCTGATACATAAAAGAGACATGCTGCGGGTGCGTGAGGACCTGAACCTGCCGCCCGGAAAGCCCAATATTCGTCGTATTATCTGGAAGGAGGCGCGGCTTCAGGGGACGGAGCTTCGACAGGAGGAGGGACGCTTGTCGGTTAAAGGGGAACTGAATGTGTTCTTCCTGTATGAGAGCGACCAGGATGACGGGCGGATTCAGTGGATGGAGCAGAGCATTCCTTTCCGGAATGAGGTGGAGTGTGAAGCCTGCAGCGCGGAACTTTCCGGCTGCGGAACGGCATCGCTTCAGCGCTGCGATATGGAGCTGCAGCCGGATTATGACGGCGAGCCGCGGATGGTTCGCGTAGACGCGGTGCTTGAGCTGATGCTGCGGTATTTTGAAGAGCAGGACTGTGAGGTTTTAAGCGATGCGTATAGCCTGACGCGGGAGATTATCCCGGAATGGCAGAGCTATGCCTGGGAGTATGTGAGCCGTCTGTCTGATTCCAGAGCGAGAATTTCGGGACGTATGAAGCTTAAGGAGGCTGACCCGAAGCTGCTGCAGGTTCTGGCGAGCGGTGCTGACTTTCACGTGGACTATACGGAACACACACAGCAGGGTCTGCTTCTGCAGGGAACGCTGGATCTGTGGGTTCTCTATGCAGCGGAAGACGACAGCCAGCCGCTGGCCTGTGCGGAGCAGTCCTTCCCGTTCGAGCACACCGTGGAGCTGCCGGACACAAAGATACAGGAGGAGGCCCGGATGACGCTGGGACTTGACCAGCTGACAGTCAGCATGCTGGATGCGGGGGAACTGGAGATGAAGGCGGTAATTCAGGTACAGACGCTGCATTCACATCAGGAAGAACTGCGCCTTGTGGCAGAACTGAAGGAGGAACCGCTGAATACGGAGCGTATTAAAAATCTGCCAGGCATGGCCGTTCACATTGTACAGCCGGGCGAGAGCCTGTGGGAGATTGCGAAAAGCCATGCTGCGACCTGCCGCGATGTGGCGGAGCTGAACGGGCTGGGCGACACAGAGCCGGAGCCGGGCAGCAAGCTTCTGCTTGTAAAGGGAATGGCCGGTATGGTATCATAGCTTTTAAAGAGACGATGCGGAGGAAGTATGAGGGATAAAATACAGATGAGAGCGCTTGCAAAGATCAATCTGGGACTGGATGTACTGCGCAGGCGGGAGGACGGTTATCATGAAGTAAAAATGATCATGCAGACGGTCACGCTGCATGATGAACTGGAGCTGAAAAGGACAAAAGAGCCGGGGATCAGAGTGGAGACGAATCTGCCCTATCTGCCGACGAATGAGAATAATCTGGTCTATAAGGCGGCAAAGCTTCTGAAGGACGAATTCGATATCCGGGACGGTCTCACAATCCGGCTCACCAAGAGGATTCCGGTGGCCGCCGGGATGGCGGGCGGGAGCGCTGACGGAGCGGCCGTTCTGTGGGGCGTGAACCAGATGTATGGCCTGGGGCTTACACCGGAAGAACTGATGGAACGCGGTGTCCGGTTCGGAGCTGATGTGCCCTACTGTGTGATGCGGGGGACAGCGCTTGCGGAGGGGATCGGTGAGAAGCTGAAGCCTCTGCCTTCCATGCCGCGCTGCACGATCCTGATCGCGAAACCGGGCATCAATGTATCGACCCGTTTTGTCTATGAAAATCTTCATGCAAATGAACTCCGCCCGGAGCAGCACCCGGACGTGGATGCCATGATCGAGGCGCTGGAGCAGGGAGATCTGCAGCTCCTCGCTTCGCGCATGGGAAATGTGCTTGAGACGGTAACCGAACCCCTGTATCCGGTGATCGGCAGCATTAAACAGTGCATGGTGGAAAAAGGGGCGCTCGGATCTCTGATGAGCGGAAGCGGACCGACGGTGTTCGGAATCTTTCGGTCACGATCGGCGGCCCGCGACGCTTCTGCCGCGATCAGGAGTGCAGGGCTGGCGAAGCAGGTCTATCTCGTTACACCGTACAATATTCACAGACAGCAGGCATAAAGCCGCGTTTTTCCGGCGATACTCTGGATAGAAATTAGAAAGAGGAAGCCTGAAATGAGACGGAAAATGATGATGTGGCTGTTGATTCTGAGTTTAAACCTCAGTGTTATCTTTGCGGGATACGCGTGTGGACAAGGTAATTCAAAAACAGAGGACGGGAGGGCCATGGCCTGGTGGACGCTGCTCTATGAGCGTCCGAATCCGGAGCGTTTGCCGGTGAAGGTGAAATTCTGGCTGGCGGTAAGATAAGGACGGTGGCTGCCGCACCAGGGAAGCGGTGTTGAGATGACAAAAGAAGTGACGGTGACTGTCTGCAGCCTTCATTTTGCGGAAGACGGGCAACAGAAGGCTGAGACTACATATAATGGAGAATACTATGAGAAAAACGGCGTGCACTATCTGTTTTTCAATGAATTGCAGGAGGGCTTCACGGAACCAGTGCGCAATCGCTATACGATGACCGCGGAGAGCCTGGAGGTGCGCAGAAGCGGCCCGGTCTCTGCAAATCTGCGCTTCCGGGAGGGGGAGCGCAGGCAGAGTACCTATCAGGTCCCGTGGGGAAGCCTGACTGCTGTCTTCGACACCTCGCGTGTACGGCTCGACGTGCGGGAGGACAGGCTTGAGATGCAGGTAGTTTACCGGCTAAGCCTGAACGGGGAGGAGCAGGCCGGTTGTGACATTCGGGTGCGCGTGGAGGAACGGAAGAAAGCCTGAATGCGAAAGAACAAAGGAGATGATTGATATGTCTGTTGAAAAGGTAAAAGCATATTTTGCGAAGTACGGGATGGAAGACCGGGTGATGGAGATGAACCATTCCAGCGCGACGGTGGAGCTGGCGGCGGAGGCGCTGGGCTGCGAGCCGTGCCGGATTGCCAAGACGATGTCGTTCCTGCAGGGAGACAGGGCGATCCTGATCGTGGCGGCCGGCGACGCGAGAGTAGATAATAAGAAGTATAAAGCGCAGTTTCAGACAAAGGCGAAAATGATCCCCCGCGACGAGGTGGAGGCGTGGATTGGCCACGCCCCGGGTGGGGTCTGTCCTTTTGCGATCAAAGAAGGCGTGGCGGTCTATCTGGATGAATCCCTGAAACGCTTTGACCTCGTCTATCCGGCAGCGGGCAGCGGCAACAGCGCCATCGGACTGAACCTGGAGGAGCTGGAGAAGTATTCGGGCGCTGTCGGCTGGATTGACGTCTGCCGGTATTGATTTTGGTTGCCGGTTTCGGTCGATGACACGATGATTACAGTGAGGAGGAAAAGGCCGTGGAGAAACATTTACCGGAAAACGTGATTCTCATGAACATGTGCATGCTGTGTGATGGAGATATGGTGCTGGCACTTGACAAAACAGGCAGCAGCTACAGCGGGACAACCTTTCCCGGCGGGCACGTGGAGGCCGGCGAGACCTTTGCGGAAGCGGTTATCCGGGAGATGAAGGAAGAGACGGGACTGACAATCCATCACCCGATATTGAAGGGAATTTATCACTGGTACCGGGATGGTTTTCATAATATTGGCCTGCTCTACCGCGCGGAATCTTACGAGGGGGAGCTGAAAAGCTCCGAGGAGGGCCGCGTTTACTGGATTTCCAGAGAAGAATATGAGAAAAAAGAGCTGGCCGGCGGGATGCGGCAGGTTCTGCAGCTCATGGATGATGAGAATCTGACAGAATGCTTCGAGGAATTGCAGCCGGACGGCGGCTATCTGGAGCACTTGTTCTGAGGAGGGGCTGATACATATGTCATTTTCAGAAGAAAGTATCCTTTATCATTATACGGATTTTTCCGCATTAGATGGAATACTGAGTAATTCGGAACTGCGGCTGAACAATGTTCTGAATATGAACGACGCCTCGGAGATGCTTTTGTTTATGAACGGTCTGTGCAGAGCGGTTTCAGGGAAGTTCCGGGCAGAGGGGGACACTGAGAGGGCGGATTGGACGGAAAAGATCTTTTCCGAGGAAAAAGAGAAGGAATTTGTCTATTCCGCTTATGCGGCCTGCTTTTCCTGCTATCGGGACGATGCGGCTCAGTGGGAGCGCTACGCGAACCGGGGCAGAGGCGTCTGCATCGCGTTCCGGGGCGACGCGCTCCATAAAATGGCTGTGGAACCGCTTTCCCTGGAGACTGTATTTTATCAGGATGATGTAGGCGGGCATGAGCTGGTGGAGGCTCTGTACCGGAAGATCAGGCAGAATGAAAAGCCATTTCTTATGACGTCCGGAATCAGGGAAAGTCTGAATCACGCCTGGGCGGCATCTGCGGCCTTCAAACATCCGTCTTTTGCCAGCGAAAATGAGGTTCGGCTGGTCGTTTCCCCCTTTGCGCAGGGCTTCTTTGATGTGAAGCCCCGTTATCATATCATGAAGGAACGCATTAAGAAATATTATCCGGTGGATCTGGAAAAGATGTGTCAGGCAGCGGGCACCTGTCTGGAGGATGTGCTTGTCGAACTGATCGTAGGGCCGGAGTCCACGCAGTCGATTCCGATTTTACAGGATTATCTGCATGATCACGGATTTGAGAAACTGGCGGGGCGGGTCACGCGCTCGGCCTGTCCGCTGAGAGAAAGACTCTGAGGTACAGGATGCAGGAGATACTGGAGCTTCTGGAAAAATACGGCATGAGCTTAAGAGTGGTCAGAAGTAATAGAAAGTCCATTGCCATTCAGGTGGCGCCGGAGGGCGTCGTCGTCCGGGCGCCGCACCGGATGTCAGACAGGGCGATCAGGCGTTACGTGGAGGAGCACGGCGACTGGCTGCGGGAGCATCTGATCAAAATGGATGAGATGATAAAGAACCGGCCGCCGATTGAAAAGCTCAGCACGGAGGAGATCAACGAGCTGGCGGATCAGGCGTTGAAGGTCATTCCGGGACGTGTGAAATATTATGCGCCACTGGTCGGTGTCACCTATGGGAGGATCACGATTCGCAACCAGAAAACGCGCTGGGGAAGCTGCAGCGCAAAAGGTAATCTGAATTTCAACTGCCTTCTCATGCTGACACCGCCGGAAGTGCTCGACAGCGTGGTGGTGCATGAGCTGTGTCACCGGAAGCATATGAACCACTCCAGAGAATTTTATGCGGAGGTACGACGGGTGTACCCGGACTATGACCGCTGGAATAAGTGGCTGAAAGAGCATGGGAATGAACTGATGCTGAGAATGACGGGTATTATTACCTGATCGCCTACGATGCCGGAAATGACATGATCAAGCATTTCCGTGTGGACAAGATGCTTCACATCGAAAGCACACGAGATCGCCGCGAGGGGAGAAATCGCCATCATGAAAGAGGACGAGGAGCATTTCAGTGTCAAAGTGAAGGTGGAAGTGAGCAATTAGTTTATTCACTGGGTTATGGCGCTGGGAAGCGGCGCGAGGATTGCCGGACCGCAGTCCGTGGTAGATGAGGTAAAAGAGGAGGTCAGAAGACTGGCGGAACAGTATAGGTGAACAAAGGTTCGCATTGCGAAGGCTGTTTTTGGGACGGCTAAAGTGAGAGAATGGAATCAGAAGAAGAGCAACCCTGTTCTGGTTCCATTTTTATTTTGATGAGGAGGATGAAAATGAGTAATGCAAGAGTTGCCAGCCTGTACAGTGATGGAAGAATATATCATTATCCCGAATGCCGTTATATAAAATACACTTTGCCAGAATACAGACTAAGGCAACCGCGGCAGGACATGGAAAGATGCGGATACAGGCCGTGTAAATGCTGTAATACCATGAAATTCAGACTGGAGAAGGAGCAGGACAATCTGCAAAGATACAGTGAGTATAAAGAACTGGAATTCAAAATGGTTTCTGACGCGCTTTATATAAGGACAGGTATAAGTTGCTGGAAAATCGTTTACTGGACAGATACGCAGGACTTCGCAATTTTTCACCGGAATCATAAAGGCAGACCATTGAGCTTTGATCACCCGGAGAGAGAACAATATCACCGGCAGAAAGATATCCGGTCTGTGACATCGCTGATTGACGCTTTTATATACATATACAAGCATGACGAATTTCGGAAAGCGGAGGAAGCGGCGAATGGGAATCTTGAGTTGATCCGGATTGACAGGAAGTATCAGGCATCAGCGCGGCGCAGACAGCGGCGGCAGCAGGCCAGACATCTGGGTTATCTGTTCCGTAAGATAGAAAACGGAAATGAAGAATATAGAAAAATATCATTTTGCTAAAGGAGGCGCACACGACATGACAGAAAAATGTAAAAGAAGAATCAAAAATATCCTGAATCATTATCATCCGGAGCTGGAGCCGGGGGAGGAGTCCATCACTTATGAACAGGCAGTGCGGATGGTTGATTATTTCATGGCAATGGGATATGACGAAGACAAAGCGATGGAGGGATTCAAGTATTGCCTAGCCGGATGTGATTTCGATGAAGGAGAATGGGAGGATACGGAACAACTGGAATCAAAACTGGATGAAATTTGTTTCAACAGTAGCATGGCTATGAGAAAGGCAAGCCACACCGGACTACTGAGCCTGGCGCTATATGTGATGCACAAGGCGCAGGAGAAAAAAGAGGGCGACAGGGTGGCGACGGTAGTGCTGGCGATGTAGATGGGACTGTTTCTTTGGGATGATGTGGAGATATTGATACGAGCGATAAAGAGATTCTTAGAGAAATAGAGTAGAAAATTTTCCAAGTGTGGATAAAACTGTCGTTTTTACGAGTTTCCTGTGTTATACTGGTAAGTGTGAAAAATAACCTTATTTTACAAGGAAATTGCTGACGAAGGTGCGCACAAAAATGCAACCGCCATAGTCTGATGAACTGAAAATAACGGTGAACTCGGGAGAATTTCTAATGTATGATGTCGATGGGAAATTTCTTATGTGGACGATGGATGGTGTAAATACCGGTTCTGTCTTTTGCGGAAAGGGAAATTTAGTGCAACTAACGTTTATGATTGATCAGACGGAAATCTGATACAATTTTAATGAAAAATTGAAATATATCAGTGATCCGTCGCTGGATCTTTCCGTATAAAACAATTGAAAAGGAACGGATGAAAATGCCAGCTTCAAATAATAAAATCACATATCTTGACTTGTTTGCTGGAGCGGGCGGTCTTTCTGAAGGATTCGCCTCAGCGGGGTATCAACCAATAGCTCATGTTGAAATGGATCAGGATGCATGTAGTACGCTGAAAACCCGTGAGAGCTTTTATTACCTAAAGTCAAATGGAATGATTTGCAAATATATTGATTATCTAAAGGGAAAAATAACGAAGGAGTCTTTCTATGGTCTTATTCCGGATGGAATTCTAAATTCAGTTATTTGTGAAACGATGAGTGATGAAACTATGCTTTCAATTTTTGAAAGAATAGATTCCACTATGGAAAGCAGGAATGCAGACCATATTGATTTGATTTTGGGCGGACCACCTTGTCAGGCCTATTCGATGGTTGGAAGAGCTAGGAAAAACATGGAAGGTGATTCAAGAAATACGCTTTATAAGCTATATTTTCAGGCAATCGAGAAATACAAACCGATTATGTTTGTGTTTGAAAACGTTCCGGGATTGCTGACAGCTGGGAATGGATCTTATTTAAAAGAAATATTGTCAGGTTTCAGAGTGCGTGGTTACGAACTGGACTATCATATTTTAAATGCCTCTGATTATGGTGTTCTTCAGAACAGAAAAAGGATTATTCTTATTGGGTGGCAAAAAGACTCCGGACATGAGTATCCAACTTTGCAAAAAATGTCAAAGGTATATTTGGTTTCGGAACTTTTTTGTGATCTTCCTGCGTTGAATCCGGGTCAACAAAAAAATGTATATGCCCATGAGCTGTGTGACGGATATCTTTCTTGTACAGGGATAAGAAAAAAAAACGACGTTTTGACTTGGCATGTTGCCCGTACAAACCTTGAACGGGATCGAAATATATACCGGTTGGCTATTCGGGCATGGAATAAGGATCATACAAGACTGAAGTATACAGACATACCTGATGAATTAGCCACACACAATAATAAGACAAGCTTTTTGGATCGATTTAAAGTTGTTGCACCGGATTTGACAGCTACGCACACGATGGTTGCTCACATATCAAAGGATGGACATTACTATATACATCCGGATTTGGAGCAGGCAAGGTCTATTTCTGTTCGCGAGGCAGCAAGAATTCAGTCATTCCCGGACGACTTTTATTTTGAAGGTTCGCGAACTGCAGCATTTCGACAAATCGGTAATGCGGTGCCCCCTTTATTGGCACAAACAATAGCAAATGCAATAAAGGGACAATTCGAAGGAGATGACAGAGGTGGCAAATGATAAATCTCTGAATCAATTTTATCAGAACTTTATGGAAGAAGTATTGGTTGCATCTGACGTGGAAACAAGCGGATGGAACAAAGATGATTTCCTGACATCTATAATGTTGGAATATCTTGAGGAAACAGGCGAAGTTACTGATTCAATTATGTGCCCGTTCAGAAGCTATGGTTTACAGCTTAATGCGTATGCAATAGATAAAGATTATACCAGTCTGGATCTTTTTGTATCTGTTTATTCTGATAGCGATACTCCGAAGTCTGTATCACAGAGTGAAGTGGATGCAGCTATTAAGCGTGCAATCCAACTGTATCAAAAGGCAATTAACGATCTGTATACATCGTTTGAAAAAGACAATGATACTTATGAATTTGCAATCACGGTAAATAAACAGAAAAATACGATCAAGTCAGTGAGAGTTTGTGCTCTTACAAATGGACTGGTGAAGCCCATTCCTTTTAAAAATATAACGATTGGTAATGCAGAAATTTCGTTTGCTATCTGGGATATAGACCGACTTTATCGATGTGTTAGTTCTGGTAAGATGCGGGAAACAATTGAAATTGACTTCGAAGAGAAATTCGGAGTGACTATTCCTTGTATAGAGAATGGTACCAGTGATAAATATAGCGTTTACTTAGCTATTATCAGTGGAGAACTACTTGCCTCATTATATGACGAGTATCGTGATCGATTGTTGGAGAAGAATGTAAGATCATTCCTTCAGGTTAAGGGAGCTGTTAATAAAGGAATCAGAGATACGCTCCGGCATGAACCGGATATGTTTCTGGCATACAATAATGGAATTTCTGTAACAGCTGAAAGTGTGAAGATAGTTCGTGATGAGAACGGCAAACCATCTATCCGTAGTATTCGGGATATGCAGGTAGTTAATGGCGGTCAGACTACGGCATCTATTTTTAATGCATATCATGATAAAAAAATTGCAGCTGACTTATCGAAGGTTTTTGTTCAGATGAAGCTTTCCGTAATTACCTCCTCTGAAGATATGGATGAAATTGTACCTCGTATTTCTGCATTCGCAAATACCCAAAACAAGGTTCAAGTTGCTGACTTTTCTGCAAATGATCCATATCACAGAAGAGTCGAAGAACTCTCCAGAACGATTTGGGCACCTGCGGTTAATGGACTTAAACCTGTTAATTGGTTTTATGAGCGGGCACGTGGCCAATATGCAGAAATGCTTTCAAGAGAAACAACGACCTTAAGGAGAAAGCAATTTAAAGAGACTCATCCAGTTTTTACCAAGACAGACTTGGCTAAATATGAAAATACTTGGGACCAGCTGCCGTATTATGTAAGTGAAGGTGCACAGAAAAATTTTCGTCGCTTTACTTTGCGGGTAAACGAACATAAGGCTATGCTACCTGACGAAAAATATTATCAGAATCTTGTGGCAAAAGCCATACTGTTCCGCCGGACAGAGAAGCTTGTTCAGCAGCAACAGTACGGTGGATATAGAGCAAATATAGTTACCTATACTATTGCTTATTTGTCATATAAAACGGCGCAAAGAATAGATCTGGAAAAAATATGGAAAAATCAGGCGTTGTCACAGGAACTTGAGCGGGCTATTGTTGATGTTTCCGCTATTGTACGTGATATCATTATCAATCCACCGGGCGGTGCAAATGTTGGCGAGTGGTGCAAAAAAGAAAAATGTTGGAATGCCGTTAAGGAATGTACATACGTTATTTCTGAAGCACTTCAGGCCGAATTAGTAGTAGTGGGATATGTTTCAATAAAGCCAACACCTACCAGCAGTATTGAATCTTTGACAGAGGGCGATCAGAAAATAATTGATCAGGCAGCAGCTGTATCACCAGAAGTATGGTTTGCTTTGTCCAGATGGGCCAAGGAAACTAATAATTTTCAACCATGGTTGAGGAGCATGCTGTTTTCTGTAGGTACGCTGGTTGGACGTGGCCGCAAGCCAAGCATAAAGCAATCAAGACATGCAATGAAAGCTTTGGAAGATGCAAAAGTAAAGGGTTTTGTTGTAGAATAGCTTCAAGGAGGATGTCAAGATGGAATGGAGTGAATATATATCATATCTGCTTGCATCTGGTAAGGACTTTGAGAATTTGTCCATTTCACTTGATGAAGGGCATACTATAACTGAGATTCCGCCAATTATCCAAACGAGTATAATAATGCTGGATAAAATGATTGAAAAGCAAGGACATCTTAATGTAATGGTATTCCCGGAGAAGGTTCAATCTATTTTTATCTTCACCCTGATGAAGTTGTTTCACAATATCTCTTCTGGCAAAATAAAAAGCAAGTATGATCCCGCAGGGTTTACTCCGGGAGAAAAACTGAAGGTTGGAAACGCGATTGTTGAATACTTGGGAATGCGGGAGATAGATGGAAAACCATATTTGAGTATCAGATTGGCGGACGTTGACTCTTGTACGGCTCCGCTTTCATACTGTCCAGTTTTTCAGCGTGTTACCACAAAGAGACGTTTGAGTAAGCGGGTTCAATACGTTGCCGCAAGGAAGGCTGCCGTTGCTGCAATGAGTGGAATGTCTTCTGGTGAAGGACAGCTGGCTTATGTGGCAGATATGAAAACACATATGGATAGCTCAATATTTACCATGACTTCTGTTGCAGGTGTGAAAGAACAGCTGAGAAAATGTAGAATTGATGGGGAAAAGGTCACAGATGTGTTTTTTATTGGCCAAGTTGATTACGAGGGAAAAATAAGCAATGTAAGTCCTGGGCAAATGTCTGGAACGCCTGCTATTGTGTTTGCATCAGACCTCTATGCAATAAGTGCTGCGTCTGAAAAGAATAATCAAATTCAGTCCATTATTATTGATGGGTCAAATGGCAATACCTTACAGGATCAGTTGGATGCATTGGACGAACTTATCGAATTGAATATTCCGATTGTATGTATAACAGATGTTGCTAATTCATTTGAACTTGATCCATTGATGGCAAGAGGCTTCAATGTATGGAGGTGGGATAAAGACAGTATAACCAGTCAATTATATGATGCGGTTCCGTTGTCTTCAGACAAAAAGATTAAGAATTGTGCAAAACAGACGATCACATATTTGAAGGCAGATGGAGATGAAATAAGTACAGCTATGAAGCTCTTGGCAAGTCATCGAAGAGAAACCGAAGCGCAACCCCCTCAAATGATGAAGCTGTTTGAATGCTTAAATAATCTTACTTTTTCTGCTCTTCGGACAACTATACCTTTATCGGCTATAGATGCTGATATGGCAGATAAGGCCTTGAATGAATGCCAGGATATTTTAGCAAAAGAGAAGATGTATTTACCAGAGACGACAGTTGTTGATTATGAAACGACAATTGAAGCGTTGCGGAATGTATACTCATATGGATACGAGTTTAAAAAAGAGAAAATGTTGCAGGATTTTCTCTTAAGACATAGGACCCCAAAAGTCATTCTGATTATTCCGGAACGAAGTTCAAAACAGCAAACTCAAAAATATTGGTCGTCATGGTGCCTGCGAAATGGGTTTAAAGGGTATGTACAGGTCCTTTTCCCTGCAGAATATTATGCATGGTCGGCTGGAGAAGCAGATATCACGGTTATTTGCGGATGGTTAAAGCGGGCCGTTATGAGAAAAATCATATATGGTTATAATACGTCTGCATATGTGGTCCTTCTTTATGACTATGAAAACAGATGGAAGAATCATGATTCAAGCCGCTGGACAAAAGCTCTCGATAATTCCGGAAATAAAAGAATAATTGAAAAATCATTTGCTACAGATAAAATTTCGGTTTCAACGGTCAGGTATGAAAAAAGTATTCCTACGCAGGAGCCAGAGAAACTACAGGATGAACTTGGTGAAATTGAACTCATTCTCAGAGAAAACAAATATCGTCAGTATATAAATAGTGGTGCTCGTTCCGGAAACGATACAGTATCAGCAATTCCGGTTAACTTTGTAGGTGGATATCTTGCCTTTTACCGCACTGGACATAAGGTGGTATCTGTAACCCAAATTATCTTGTCTGATGCAGACAAGATTGAGACTAAGATACCATCTGAGTTGAAGGTTGGGGATTTCATCGTAGTAAGAGAATCAGACAAGGATATTGTTCGTGAAATTGCAGATGTTGCCCTTGAAAACAGTGGGAAAGGACATTTGAGAGCTTTGGCGTCGAAATGGCGGGAAGCATTGGAAATTGAGCTCTTGTTTTGTTCGGTGGATGAATTTTGCGAAAAAGTTCAAGCCGCAGGGTGTGATAAAGGAATTCCAACAATAAAGCGCTGGATTGAAGATGAGGATGTTATTGCTCCAAGATCAAGAAAAGATTTGCAGATTTTGGCTGAAGTAACTGAGAATGAATTGTTACTGGAACTGCTTGATCCTGTCTTTGAAGCTGCGCGGGAAGTCCGTAATGCTCATGTTTTAGCGGGACGTAAATTGTCTGAACAGCTGAAGCTTACGTTAGCGAAAGAGCTTAAGCAGTATGAGGATATTGATCCTTTCAATTTCTGGGAACCAATTGAAATGGATATTGAAGGAATTGGGAATGTTAAGGTTTTGAAAATAATTGATATAGGAACCGAAATGCAGATTGACTCTGCGGATACAAACAGATTGATTGAAGAGTGAGGCAGTTTATGGCAACTATGATTCCTGCTTCAATGTCTCCGGACATAAAGAGCAATGCCGAAAAACACATTTTTGAATGGTTTAAAAATGATCCGGACACAGAGGGATGGATTGTGTTGCATTCTATGGGAATTGCCACTCATCAGCGTGTAATCCATGGGGAAACGGACTTTCTTGTTCTTGCACCACGACTGGGGATGTTTGCGCTTGAAGTTAAAGGTGGGAGAGTTAAAAGAAAACTGGGGAAATGGCATTTCATCAATAAATATGGAGAGATAGACGAAAAAGTCCGTGGCCCATTTGATCAGGCATGGGAATGTATCTACAGTATACGTCAGTCCGTTGAATCGAAACTGGATAGCTCACATAAGCACTGTAAATACCGGCCTCTCAGAGCGCACTGCACGGAGTTTCGGTGCATTCCTGCCGGAGTTTTAGTGCACCTTTGCCGGTCATCAGTGCATGAGCAGAAATTGGCTAATTTCTGCTTAATTGCCATCCAGATGATTTCAGAAGCTCTGTCAAGGGCTTGTCGCGTCAGCGATGCGTAGCACCCTTTACAGAGATTTTGGAATCATCTAAGTGAATACCAACATCTACAGCACCTGCTCTTTAGTCCGGCAAGAGTGCACTCGACCAGCGTGTAGCGTGCCCTCGGCGACCGATTTCTACAAGCACCTGAAAAATGTGATTTTTGGAATCGGAGTAATGTTTCCGGATATAGAATATGCCTCAGTGGGCGTAGACGAAGTGCAATGGCAGGTTTTTGATATTGATGATGGTAAAAATGTATCTGCATTTATAAAAAGGATCGCCGCAGGAGCGGTAGAGACATTGCAACGTCTTGAATATAAAATTACAGATGATATGTATCCGTCTGCCGATGATGTGGTATATCTGGCAGATTTACTCAGAGGAGATTTTGATCACGATGTCCCTCTTAAGGTGAAGCAGAAATATACCGAGGACGGCCTTTTGGCACTCACAAACGAGCAGGCATTGTGTATAGAACAGCTTGCGGATAATCCACGGGCGCTAATACGCGGAACAGCGGGAACGGGAAAAACATTGCTTGCTATTGAGTCCGTAAAGCAGGCAATTGCCAACGGAGAGCGTGTTGCATTTTTTTGCTTCAATAAGTTGCTGGGAGTATGGCTGGAAAATTATTTCTCGGATGTTCCAATGAGTGAACGCCCAATGTATGCGGGAAATTTTCATAGCTATATGATCAATTTACTGAAGGAGGGAGGAATTAATCCGAGCCCTTCTTCAGGAAAAATGGATGATTATTATTACAGTGAGGAATTGCCGGATATGGTAATTCAACGCCTGAAATCAATTGCAATAAAGTATGACAGAATTGTTATTGATGAGGCACAGGATCTGGTGAAGAGTAAGTATCTTGAGGTTATGGATCTTAGCTTGCGAAATGGCCTTTGTAAGGGGAAGTGGACTATGTTCGGAGATTTCTCGATGCAGTCCATTTATAGTAACAACATGACGGAAAGCGCTTATTTGGAGTGTCTTCAGGACAGAGCTTTTTTGCAATCTTCCGGCTCAATAAGAATTGCAGAAATACAAAAAAAATCTGCATTGATATTGAGAATATATTGGGGATACCGGAAAATGCAGCATTTGAGGACACAATTGATACACCAGCAGTAAATCATATTATTTACAGTGATATAATGGATCAGAAAGTAAAGTTGGAGGAACTTCTGCTGGATTTAAAAGCAAAAAACATCCAGGAAAAGGATATAGTTATTCTTTCACCTAAGAAAAGAAGCAATTCAGTTGTTGAATTGCTGGATGGGTATGATATTAAAGATTATTCTGGGAAAAGTACAGGACGGGTCAGGTTTAGTACAATTCAGGCATTTAAAGGACTTGAAAGTTCTACCGTAATTCTTACGGATATTGAAGATTACAAGGATGAAAAGTTGATCTATGTTGGTTTAAGCAGAGCAAGATTTAACCTTCATGTATTAGAAACGGAAAGGGCTTCATCAGCAAGGGCAATGTTGTTTTTCCAAAGGAGATTAGCAAATGGCAGATGATCGAAGGAAACAGTTACTTGAATATGTTGAGAAAGAATTTATAGGACCTGATCCAATTGACTGGGAAGGATACCGTCAGGCAAACGGCGAGGAAATATTAATTAGCGATCCGCCCCGTACCAGGTATATTGCGGGTGTTTTGTATCCTCAGGAACTTCCGGAAGAGGATACTTCTGGCGTAGAAGATGGCGAACTACGGGAGACAGAATTGGAAGATGATGCTGTTGAAGATAAACCCGTACCCCAATTAAAGGTCACCAGCGAATATCTTGAGGAAGCAGAGGAATTAATTAACCGCTCAAATGCATACCGGCAATCGGCGGTCAGTCTGACGTGTGCCCTTTACGAAGGAGATACTGTATATGTAAAGGTTTCAGCGGGCAAATATACCACATTAACGGCGACCGATCCCAAGACGGGAAAGGCCATTTCTCACTACCCAAGAACTGCAATTTCATGGGAGAATGATTCCATGCCGTTGAAGTTACCCACCATTTCGGAAGGAATTGCTGAAATTGAAATTCCTGATACGATGCTTAAGTTTGATGTTACATATCGTTATCGCAAGGGAGAGTGTAATATATATACATTTACGCTGGAAAACAGCATTATACGGCCGGCAGCATTTAAAGATGATGAATGTTATTTTCAAACTAAATTCCAACTGAAATCTGAAAAGGGCTTCTGCCCCATGCCCGATGTGCAAAGAGTAAATGCACAGGATGAAGACTATTTATCCAATCAATTACTGTACAGAGATGTTCACAATTATGCAATCGGGCATGGATGTGCAGTAGATTGGGATGAAAATAATGGAAAAGTTGAAGTAATCAGAACCGCGACATTTCCGTCTTACGAAGTGAAACCTATCGTTCCGGCTATTATTGAAGGTGTCACATTGGAGATGCGCAAATATGGTCCGGGAGATGATTTTAATATTAACATTAAAGAATTGAGCCTGATGTGCGACAAGTATGAGGAATGGATTGCCGGAAGGGAAGAACGTGCAAAAACATTAAATGCAGATTATGAAAGAACAGATTATCAGAAGACAGCAGAAAGACATTTGCAGAATTGCCGCAAATGTTTGGCCCGTATGCGTGAGGGTATTGTGCTGCTTGAAAGCGATGCCAAAGTTAAAACAGCATTTCAATATATGAATCTGGCTATGATTATGCAGCAATTGCACTATAATCTGCCATTACAGAAGTGGGAAAGTGATGACGATGACAATCTGTATCTGGATAGTAGCCTTTCGGTTTTGCCTGTTCCTGATGATGAGAATACTTGGTATGGAGATAAAAGCAGATACGGCAAGTGGAGGCCGTTTCAGCTCGCATTTATCTTGATGAATCTCAAATCTATGCTCAAACGGGACTGCGATGAACGGAATATGGTTGATCTTATCTGGTTTCCGACAGGCGGAGGCAAAACGGAGGCATATTTAGGTCTGTCTGCGTACACTATATTTATCAGAAGATTGATGAATACAGATGATTCGGGTACAGCAATTCTTATGAGATATACGCTGAGATTGTTGACTGCGCAGCAATACGAAAGAGCATCTGCAATGATTTGTGCCTGCGAATTGATCAGGCAGCAGCATGAAGATCTATTTGGCAAGGCAAGGATCAGTATAGGCCTTTGGGTTGGATCTGCAACTACGCCAAATAAAATGACAGATGCTGTGGCCAAATATGATGCACTTTACACAGGAAAGAGTGATGAAAATCCATTTGTTATTCTTAAATGCCCATGGTGCGGAGCACAGATGGGAGTTGTTCAGAAGAAAAGTGGCTTAAAGGTTATTAAAGGTTATTACAAAAAGGCTGAAGCACATAGGAAAAAGAGTATTATTTTCAGATGCTCAAATTTAAAGTGCGATTTCACTAAAGAAACCAATCCGTTGCCGTTGTATGTGGTCGATGAAGCAATCTATGAATCTACTCCTACCTTGCTTTTAGGAACTGTGGATAAATTTGCAATGCTTCCGTTCAGGCCACAGGCTCAAAAAATATTCGGGTTTTATGATGGTAAGAAAATGACATCGCCGGATTTGATTATCCAGGACGAGTTGCACCTTATTTCCGGACCATTGGGATCGATGGTCGGTCATTACGAGACGATGATCAGTGAATTGTGTACGGTCAAAAGGGACAACATAACAATCAAGCCTAAGATTATTGCCTCAACTGCAACTATTAGCAGGGCAAAAGAACAGTGTCATGCCTTGTATGGATGCCCCAGAGAAAATGTGTTTCAGTTTCCACCTTCTGGCATAGATGCTGGAGATTCTTTCTTTGCACGTGAAAATTCAGAACTGAACGGAAGACAGTATGTAGGAATCTTGGCAACCGGTTCTTCATCAGATGCTACGACTTCTATTCGGTTGTTTGCGTCATTGCTTTATGCAGCAAAGGAGATGCAAGTTGGCGAAGAAAGCGAACGGGATCCGTACTGGACAAATGTGGGATATTTCAATAGTATTCGTGAGCTTGGACAGGCAAGAACCTGGATCAGAGCTGATATCGATCAGCACTTAGATGTTATGTATAAACGTCGGCAATACGATAAGGTTTATAATCGTGAGGAATACAGAAAAAGGCGCAGATATATATGGAGAGATGAGGAATTAACCAGCCGGATTCCGGGTGACAAGGTTACAGCAAGTCTGGCTAATCTCAATATTGCCTATGAAGGCTGTGAATACAGGGAAATTCATTCAGGCGAATACCCAATCGATATTTGTCTTGCTACAAATATGATTTCTGTTGGTCTGGATGTTCCAAGACTTGGCCTGATGACTGTGGCTGGTCAGCCTAAAACCACTTCGGAATATATTCAGGCAACATCACGAGTCGGCCGGGACGCAAAAAATGCACCCGGAATTGTATTTGTTTTGTATCGTCCGGGCAGGCCCAGAGATAAATCTCATTATGAACATTTCCGGGAATATCATTCGAAGCTTTACTGTAATGTTGAGCCTACCAGTGTGACACCTTTTTCTGCACCTGTCAGAGAACGGGCGCTGCATGCGATTATGATAGGTATGATGCGTCTGGAGAATGACAACAAATATAACGAAGGTAAACCTCAGTTGCCATCTCAGACAGTAATTGATCATGTTAAGCAAGTGATAAGAGATCGGATTTCCGATGTCGATCCGGATGAGCTTGATGATACAATGAAACGGTTTGATGAAAGACTGGCTGATTGGAAAGCTTGGAATCCGGATTTATGGGGTCCGAAGCGTGAAAAAGACTGGTCTTTTACTAAAGATGTTCCTTTGATGTACGGCGCGGGGGATCATCCTAATGAAGCTTGGGAAGAAAGAGGTTTTGAAACACCAACATCTATGCGCAGCGTTGATGCTTCATGTGAAGCGGATTTGATGCTGCATGACTATGCAGCAAAGGAGGACTAAAATGGCTTTCTCTAAACGACCAATGAGAAGAAGTGCATTAATAGGCCCATGGGGCGTTGGCGCAATCGTTCCGTTTCCAAATGATGAATCCTTAATGATTGCCGGACTTGACGCGTGGAGATATAACGATCCGAAACCATTTGTGATAAAGGATCCGCGATTGACAAAGCGACTTGGAGTAAGTGAGTTGCGCTGGCCTCCGGATTTCAGAGAAAACAATGCAGATCCGCAGAATTGTAATCTTAAGATTCCTGCAGTCCGTTTCCCGACATGGTATTATTGCCCATTTTGCGGACAAATGAAACAAACAAAGTACTATCAGACACAACCTCTTTGCGATGCGATTCAATGGAAAGAGGGGAGAAAATGCTCAGCAGAAGGGAAATATCGCAGAAAAATGATCCCGGAAAGGTTTATTGTAATTTGCCCGGAGGGTCATATCGATGACTTTCCAGTAGCAGAATGGGTTCATCACGATAGTGGGCATAAATACGATCCAAACACATGCAGGATACGAAGAAGTACAGGTGGCGCCTCCGCAAATCTGACTGGCGTGTTTTATCAATGTACCTGCGGTGCGAAAAAATCAATGGCAGGTGCTATGCGTAAGGGCGCATTGGATAAAATTGGATATCGTTGTAAAGCTACCAAACCGTGGTTGGGTGTGTCTGGTGAGGAGACGTGTACAGCTAAAACGGAAGATGTTAAAGTTGTACTCAGGGGTGCTACCAATGTATGGTTCGCGGATACAAGAAGCTCGATTTCTATTCCGGTTGACGATGTTGCAATTAAGAGAAAAATTGTTGGAATATTGAATAAATATTTCGATGCGGTTAATGCTTCCAGAACAAATGGAGAGCTTAACAGGGAATTCATCAACTTAATTGCTGTTACTGACGGCGTAAATGCTGAAGAGTTATATCAGGCATTTGTTGATCGCGCTAACAATATGAAAAACAATGATGATATTGATGAAAATACATCGGAAGATGAGTATCGCCTTCAGGAGTATCGGGTGTTATGCAAATCCAGTGGCAGTGATGCTACAGATTTTCACTCGATTAATTATTCTGTAATGCGGTACAATCCGATAATTCATTATTACTTTGATAGTATCTCTCTGGTGCCTAAATTGCGCGAAACAAGGGCGTTTGTAGGTTTTTCAAGACTGGAACCCAATCAGAAAACCATAGCAGAACGAAAAAAAGAGCTTCGCCTTGGAACATCGGAAGATTGGCTTCCTGCGATTGAAGTGTATGGAGAAGGTATATTCTTTAAGTTTGATGGTGAACATTTGGCAGAATGGGCAAAAAAGCCTGTTGTTCAGCAAAGAATAGATAGTCTTAACCAGGCATATCATCATTCAAAGTTCAGTGAGGCTGAAGTTGGTGATTTAAGACCGGAGTATGTTCTTATTCATACATTTGCACATTTGATTATTAACCAACTGAGTTTTGATTGTGGATATGGAAGCTCCTCTATACGGGAAAGAATATATTGTGGGAAAACAAGTGATGAACTTGGAATGTATGGCGTGCTGATTTATACAGCATCCGGAGACTCGGAGGGCTCACTGGGCGGATTAGTGCGTCAGGGCGAGGCGGGAAGACTTGAGGATACCATCGTCAGTGCAATAGAAAATGCGTCTTGGTGTACATCAGATCCGATCTGTATTCAATCCGCTGGACAGGGGCCGGAATCCCTTAATCTTGCGGCATGTCATAATTGCGCACTCTTGCCGGAAACTTGTTGTGAAAATGGCAATCGTTTATTAGACAGAGGTGTTGTTGTCGGAACATTGAGCAATCCGGAAATAGGGTTCTTTAATGCATTGAGAAATATGTAACAGGGAAGTTGGGAAGACAAATGATAATTATTCTTTCGCAGAAAATCGATACGGATTCCGTGTATGCTGGTGATGAAGTGTTTAAAACATATCATTATCCGGCAAGATATAGAAATCAGATTCACGAGGGTGATACCTTTGTTTATTATCAAGGCAATCGTTACGATAAATCGCAAAGATACTACTTTGGAACTGGAAAGATTGGAAAAATCCGTCAGGAAGATGAGGAAAATTATTATGCAGAATTGATAAATGTGATTCGGTTTGAGAAAAAAGTTCCTATATATCTTCCGGACGGAGGTTATGTGGAACAGATGGGCTATGAAACTGTAAGGAAAAGCATCAATCCTCCCTGGCAATCATCAATAAGGCCTCTTTCTAAAGCAGCCTATGAGTATATGCTTAGCAAATCGGGAGGCAAGGAAATAATTGAAAGCTGTAACGCCGATTTGAAGAAGGCAATTCAGCGTTATTACATAGAAAAGGATAAGAATGCTGTTCTTCAGATTCTCAAAATAGCTAATCAGCTGGCCGATTTATACGGATTACAGGAGTAGTAAGCATGGCGGACGTTCATTCCCCGGAAACCAGAAGCTACAATATGTCACAAATAAGAGGAAAAAATACCAAGCCGGAGGAAATGGTGCGGAAATATCTTTTTGCGCAAGGATTTCGATATCGGAAAAATGATAAGAAATTACCGGGAAAGCCAGATATCGTGCTTCCAAAATATCGCACATGTGTTTTCGTGAATGGCTGTTTTTGGCATGGTCACGAGGGCTGCAAATATTTTGTCTGGCCTAAAAGTAATGCGGACTTTTGGAAAGAAAAGATAACAGCCAATATACGAAGAGATAATGACAATACTCATAAATTGTTGCAACAGGGGTGGAATATAATTACGGTCTGGGAATGTGAATTAAAACCGGATAAGAGAGAGGAGACTTTGAGTAAAATGGTTCAGCAAATAAAAACAGGAACACATACAACCTAGATGGGAGTGATAAGGTGGAGAGCTGGCTTGTGGAATATAAGCGCTTGATTGAGAGTGATAATTTAGATGCAGCCAGGAATTGTGTTGCAAAAATATTGATTTTGGCGAGACATACTTATATAAATTTTATCCGTCTAGATAAAACAGGCTGGATACGATACAAAAAAACGAAATTTGAATGTCGAGCGCAGAATCGTTAAATGATCCGTTTGACTGTAGCTTTGCATTAAACATTGAAGAGGCTGAAAAAAAATCAGGAAATAATAATTATGATCCGGTTGCTGCAAAAAAATTGCAATTATTCTGTGATCGCGCAGCAACCAGTATGCGGCGTGGCGCATATGTGTTCAGCTTATCAAAAACAAAAGATTCGATATTAATGTGGAGACATTATGTAAACAACCATACGGGAATTTGCGTGGAATATTTATTGGCGGATTTATTAGATGTGTGTAAAAAAGAAAAAATGTATATTTTGCCTGTCATATATGTAGAGAAAAGAGAATTCATAATGGGAACTAATCAGTATGGACAGGCTATGCTGAAAAAAGCGAAATGCTGGGAATATGAGAATGAATGGCGCATTATTAAGTATGATCAGTCGTTAAAAGATGATCACTATGAAATAATTGATTGCGCAAAGCCGACGAGTATTATTCTAGGCGCAGATATATGGAAAATAAAGAACGAATCATACAATGAAGGAAACCTTTCAGATGTATATATACAAAATTTTGCCCGGCTAAAATAAGAATACGATATCTGGGATTAAGTAAATCATGCTTTGAGTTGGAGGAATTCAGTGGAGAGTAGAAACAATGAGACTGAAAAATGTGCTGATTACTGTGAAGAATGTAGATAGAGCCACTCGCTTTTATTATGATCTTTTTGGCCTGAATGTCGTTCTGGATCAGGATGACAATGTGGTTCTAGCGGTGGGCTTGGTGTTGCAGGATAAAAAGTATGGGAAGGGTCTCTGGGAGTAGAGGTCATTGTTGAGAATCATGCCTGTGAGTTGTATTTTGAGGAGAAGGAACTGGAGACATTTGTCGGGAAGCTTGAGAGCCTGTATCCATCGATTAAGTATGCCAACAAGCTTATAACATATCGCTGGGGACAAAAGATGATTCGTTTTTATGATCTGGATGACAACCTGATTGAGGTGAGGACGCTGCCAAGATGAATATCTGATATTCATTGATATAACTTTGAGCGTGTTTGTGGGGAGCATAAATGTTTGGAAAAAAGTATGATAGAAAAGACCTTTCCGGGTGGACAGCGGCTGTTATTTCCAACAGCCATGGCAGAACGGCTGAGTTAAAACAGCTTGAACAGGCGACAGAAGCCCTGATCCAGAACGATTGCCGGATTATCAGAGAATGTGCAGAAATAATTGCGTCAACAAAAAATCTGGATACCAGAGCTTCCCGACTGTCTTTGGTAAAAGAAAGATTATCGCATCTTGAAACATTGGAGCCATATGCAGATAAAAAACAGGAGAAACTGATAACAGAGGCGAGGAATTCTGTACATGGATTTTTATAAAATATGAGCAGCAGAGCATGTTTTAGCCGCGATGATGAGCGACAAAAAGGAGGGCACGAATATGCAGGAATCACAATCGATAGAGTGGAAAGAGTCCTGGCAGGACGATTATTTGAAATGGATCTGTGGTTATGCCAATGCCAGCGGGGGAACTTTATTTATCGGCATAGATGATCGGGGAAATGTAAAGGGAATCAAAAATGCAAAAGCATTGTTAGAAAAGATCCCGAACCAGATAACCGATACGATGGGAATTATTGTCGATGTAAATTTATGCAACAAAGACGGTCTGGACTATCTTGAAATTGTTGTGGATAAATATCCGACGATGATCAGTTTCCAAGGGGTGTATTATTACCGCTCTGGAAGCACAATGCGCACGATCACAGGGAAAGAGCTGGATCGGGCAATTCTTCGCGCGCAGGGCAGGACCTGGGATGGCATGCCGGTTTCTAAATTAAAAGTGGAAGATTTAAGTCAGAGCGCCATTGCGCTCTTTAAAAAAAAGGCAATCGGGAGAGGGCGGTTGACAGAGGAAGAAACGAAGGTTTCTGATCAGATGCTGATGGAAAATCTGCGTTTGTATGATGATGACGGATATTTGACAAGAGCTGCGGCGCTTGCGTTTTATCCGGATCCGGAGAGGTGGATCACCGGAGCGTATATTAAGATCGGTTTTTTTGGAGAATCTGATTCGGACTTGCTATATCAGGATGAGGTACATGGACCTCTGGTTGAGCAGATTGATAAGGCAATGGATCTCATCTATACAAAATACATGAAGGCGCTGATTACCTATCAGGGAATACAGCGAATAGAAAGATTTTTCTTTCATCCAGATGCCTGCAGGGAAATTTTGCTGAACGCCGTCGTTCATAAAGCGTATGAGAGCTGCAATCCGATCCAGATCAGCATCTATGAGGATCATATGTATATCTGGAATGAGGGGAGAATGCCGGAAGAATTGGATTCTACGGAAAAGCTCTTTGAGAAACATTCCTCCAAACCGTACAATCCGAAGCTGGCAAATACCTTTTTTAAAAGTGGAATGATTGAGGCGTGGGGTCGTGGTTTTGATAAAATCCGGAGAGGATGTGAAGAGTATGGTGGCCCGCTCCCCCAATATGAGTTTTCAGGTGGGGTTATGGTTTTGTGCAATGCCTGTGATTTGTATTTGCAGTTAATGCGGGAGAATGACGGAAAAGCAACGCAGAAAGAGAATGGGGATCCCCAAAGATCCTCAGGAGAGTTAACAGAAAAGTTAACAGAAAAGTTAACAGAAAAGTTAACAGAAAAGTTAACAGATAAAGAAATAGAGCTTCTTAAACTGTTAGTGGAGGATCCTGCGTGTACAACGGGTAATATTGCTGAAAAATTGGGGGTTAGCAGAGTTACAATTGCGAAAAGGTTAAGGAATTTGAAGGATAAGGGTATTATAGTTCGTGTTGGTTCGGACAGGAAGGGATACTGGAAAATATTAGCGTGAACATCATTTATCATGCTTCAGACACAGAAACAGGCATTGAAAAGAATGTATCATGGAGGACAAGGCAGTGAAAAAAGAAGGATACAGTGTTCCGGGGCCGTTCGGAACGATCACACATTATGACACGAATGGCAAGAAAATCGGGCATACCGATCCCGGATTTTTTGACAGGAAGAATCATTATAGTGACTGACCTTCTGGCATAGATGTGAAGAACAGAGTCTTTGGCATGATTAATAAGGTAGTGGGCGAGATCGGGAGTTTGTTTCATGTGTAGCAGATATTATATTGATGAGGATCTTTCAGGCGGCATATATGAGTTACTTGCCAGAACTCCATCGGATGTGTGTCTGACCGCCCGGGACGTGTATCCTGGCGAACTGGCTCCAATATTGACGGGTGACAGGACAGGCCTTTCCTGGGCAAGCATGAGATGGGGATTTCCGCAGTATACCGGTAAGGGTCTTTTGATCAACGCGCGCTCTGAGACTGCGCTGCAAAAACGGACATTCAGTGAGAGCGTGCTCTACCGGCGCTGCGTGATACCGGCGCGACGTTTTTATGAATGGGACGATTCCCGGAATAAAGTTAGTTTTTCGCAGGAGGATGGCACGGCACTCTTTATGGCCGGATTTTTTAACCTGATACAGGACGAGTTGCGCTTTGTGATACTGACAACTGAGGCAAATGCCTCGGTGCGCCAGGTGCATGAGCGGATGCCGCTGATTCTGGAAAAGGATGATATTGAGAAATGGATATATGATCCTATGAAAACACAGAGGTTCCTGAGGAAGCTGCCGCTACCGCTGGAGCGTTTTCAGGAATATGAGCAGCAGAGCCTGTTCACTTCACTATAG
>JAJPXQ010000019.1 GCA_021205385.1 Lachnospiraceae bacterium
CCGGCGGGAGCTTTTCGGCCATGTGGGCGGTGTTGACGGCGCTATCTGGCACCTTTTGCCGGAAGGCCGCCACCCGGCTTTTCAGGTGCTCCAGCGCCGTGGACGTGGCGTTAATCTGCTGCTCTAATTTCAGCTTCTCCCGCTCCAAGGCTGTCGTGCGGCCGGTTGTTTCTTTAATCTCCTGCTGCACAAGAGCGTACTGCTGCTGCAAATTTTGCAGCTTTGCGCCGGTGTTCTGCACGGCCTGCTGCTGCTTTTGATAAGCGGAGATGTCCTTTTGCAGCGTGTTCAGCTCCTTGACTTGGTTGCCGAGCTGCTGAAACTCGCTGCGGGCTTTGTTAAATTCCGCTACGAGGTTGGAATCCGCTTTTGCGCGCAGTACAAAATCTATACCGTATTCCTTCTGTGCCACTTTCTCACCTCCCCGTTTGCTTCTTGCTTTCCGTGTCCTTTATCAGGGCGTTGTTGGCCTCTATCCACGCTCTCAGCTCCGAGAGCGTCAGCGAGAGCCAGTATTCAATGGGCGTGGCGTTGTTCCTCGCCAGAACGAGGCACTGGCGGCGGAGCCAGTCTCCGCTCCCGCCGCCGCCGATACCCATGCTTACAAAAAATTTCTCGCGTAGTTTATAAGGCGGCTGCCCGCGGATATGGGCAGAGCGCTGAGCGCGCCCTGTCCGACCCGCTCCGCGCTGGCGCGGGCGGCCAGCCTGATGAGGAAGTCGCCCGAAAACTTGGGGGAGAGCGCATACAGCCCTTGGCTCTGCATCTCCCGCTCCACCGACAGCATATCCTTTGTCCTCAGCTTGCCGAAGTCAAAGTTCAGCTCGGTGTATGTCTTGCCGTCGTGCTCGAACGGCTCGTCAAGCTCCAGTTTGAACAGTCCTGTGACTGCGTTTTCGTTTTCGTTCATTGTCCGCGCCTCCCGTCTGCGTTACTTGCCGAGCGCGGAGCGCACGTCCGCCAGATAGTCCGTGCCGTCCATTTCGCAAATGAAGTTTTCGGGGTCTACCTCCAGCACCTTGTCGCCGTCGATGTAGGTCGCCCAATAGTGGACGGCGTACTCGCCGCTGGCGCCCGCGCTCTCCGCCGGTGCGACCTTGCCCGCCTTGTAGGTCTTGGGTATGACCTTGAAAACGTGGCGCGCCTGCTTCACGTCCAGCGTACCGGCGGTGCGGTTGCTGTTCTGCACGGCCTCGTAGAGCTGAATGGTGTGGTAACCCGGCTTGCAGAGGTTCAGGCTCTCCTCTGTGTGGGTGCGGAAGTTCAGCGTCAGGCTCATTGCGTCGAAGTGTCCGATAATGGGAATCTCGAAGTTGCCCGCTATGCCCGCGCCGGAGATTGTCTCCGTCAGCGAGGAGAGGTCGGGCAGCGTGGCCTCCGCCATGCCGCAGAACTCTGTGTCGTCCTCATAGACGGCAAAATTTATTATGCTCTGGTCCATCGTTCAGTCCTCCTTACGAAAGTGCGCTTGTTACGTAATCGGAATCGTACTCAAGCACAAAGTCTATCTCCTGCGCCGGACTCGGCGGGGTCATGTAGACGTGCAGCTTGATAATTCCGGCCATGAGGTTTGTCAGGCTGTTCTCGCTGTCCAGCATCTCGACCCTCGCGCCCAGCAGGTAGCCTTGACCCACAAGGCCGTTGAGCCATATGGTGGCGCTGTCCAGAACGCTGTCGATGAGGCGGCGGTTCATGGGCTTGTCCAGCTTGCTCCAGAACGAGGTTATAAGGCTGTTGGACACCCAGCTGAACATTCTGCTCACGGGAATGAAGTAGTTCTTCACGTCCGTGTCGCTGGGGTAGCAGCCGGTGTAGTTGCCCCAAATGACCCAGCTGGACATGAAGTTCAGCGCGGTCACAATGCCCGCGGCGCTCACAGTGTTTGCCTGCGCCAGCGTCATGTAAATAACGCTGCCGGAGGAATCCACAAGAGAATCTATCTGCGCGGTCTTATTGGAGGGCGACTCGTAGGGCACGCCGCCGTTGTCGGTGTCGGCCACGGCTATCGTGCCGGCGACAATGGTGCTCATGTGGAAGGTGTAGTCGCCGTTCTTGCAAAGCGGCCAGCAGACAATCTCGCTCTCGTCATAGCTGCCGCCGTTCTTGGCCGTCACCGCCGCCGTGTAGCTGTCAGCGTCAATGTCCACCAGCGCCTTGGCGCGGAACATTCCGTTGATAGACGCGGCCTTGGCCGCCATCGTCGCCGCCACGGTGCTGTCGCTGGAAAAGCCCGGCGCGCACAGCAGGTCGGGGACGAAGCCGAACATAGTCAGGCACAGCTCCACCGCCTCGAAGCCCGCCGCCACGCTGCTTGCGTCCGCCGTCTCGCCGACGGGCAGGAACACGACCGGCTGGCAGCCGTAGAGCTTGAAGTGCGAGTACATGAACTCGCAGAGCGTGTAGGTGCTCCAATCGTCGCTGTAGCCCAGCTGCTCCACCGCCTCCGCCCAGCTCGTGGCGAGCACGGGAATACCGGCGGTCGCGGGGCTCTCCGCCTCGCTCAGCGGCGCGGAGCCGACAACGAACGGTATGCCGCTTGTCGCTACGTTCGGTGTGGATACGCTTGTGTCGTTCTGCGTAACGAATACGCCATGATTTGCCATAGTGATATTTCCTCCTTATCTTTTGCCGACGGCTCTGTACTTTTTGTGCAGCTCCGTACCAGCTGTTTTAACTTTTTGCAGCGCCTCGGGCAGCTCCGTGCCGTCCACGATGAGCTCGGCAACTGACGGATACTTGTCCAGCGCTATTTTCACCGCCGCGGACTTCAAGACCGCGGCGCGGCTGCCGCTGTAAACGGTGCCGTTTTGGATAACTCCCGTTATGCTGGGGCCTATGTACATGCAAAAGCCCGCTCCGCTTTTCTTTTTCTTTGCTCCGCTTTTGCGCTCCGCCGCTGCGTTTTCCTGCTCTGTCGCTGCGTTTTCCTGCTCCGCCGCTCCGCTTTGCTCCTCGGCGGCGGTTTCCTCGGTGATTACCTCAGCCATGCCGTTACCTCCTCCTGTACGTCCGGCAGTTTCCAGACGCTCGCCATTTCGCCGATGAAATACGGCGAGGTGTCGTCGGGATATATGATTGTTTCCAGTCCCTCTTGCTTATCCAGCACATAGCGGCGGTCAATGACGGGGTGCCGCAAAAGCTCGATGCGCACCCGCTCCATGAGGTTCAGCAGCATGAGGCCGCCTTCCTGCTCGTCGCCGCTGTACACGGCAAAAACGCTGCGCACCGTGGCGCTTGCCTCCGCAAGCTGACCGCGCGGCTGCACGTCCTTGCCCGTGACAATCTGGTGAATGATGTAGGGGACCTTTTTCTTTGCCGCGGAGCTGTCCGGCAGACGCATTAAATAGACCTCGGGGGCGCGCGCTTCCGGCGCGTCGTCGGTCTTTTGCGGGGCTGTGGGCAGTATGAGGTCGCTCACGGCCTTTTCCGTCACGTCTTTCAGCGCCTCCAGCAAAAATACCTTGTTCATCTCTCAGCTCCTCCAGCCGTTCATAAGCGCCAGCACCTGTTGGTCGAACCGCTCCGAAAACTTCTCCGCCGTGTCCTTGGCTATGTTCTCGCGCACTTCCTCGTTGGAGAGCATCTGCGCCACGGACGAGCCCATAATCTGCTGTATCTCGTCGCTGCCGCTTGCCGTAACGCCGCCCGTGCGCGCGAAAATGCCGGTGTGGTTCTTGTCACCCGTGTTGCGCATTGTCGCCGTGAATGCAGGATAGTCCGACGTGGGGTGATACTGCGCCGCGGCGGGCGTGCCCTTGAACTGGTGTCCTCTGGCGTGAACGCCCGGCCACGCCCAGCGCAGCTCACCGTTTATGGGAACGAGCACGCGCCCCAAGCTCCTGTCCGGCGTGGGCGACTGCGGCGCTGACATGCCGTAACGTATCAGGGGAATCTTTTTCCCCGTGAAAGTCACATGAACCGTCGCGCCGTTGCCGAGGGAATAGCGCATTTTGGAGTTTTCGTTGTCGCGTATGTTCTTGGCGGAGATGTCGTACTTCTCCCTTATCGCCGCGCTCGAATATGTCCGCAGGCGGCTGCCCGCGCGCTTTGCCGCGTCGGAGAGCGCCTTGTTCATACCGTCGGGGATTCCCGCCAGCAGCGCGTCCGCCTGCGTCAGCCGCTCGGAAGTAATGCTCAGGTTGACTGTGCTCATTCCTCCAGCGCCTCCAGCTCAACGTGCAGCATACCCATTTCCTCCAGCGAGGAGACGACGTAGAACCTGCGAAAAAAGTCGCCGCCCTCCTCGTCGTTTATGGCAATGCGCATACCCTTTTCCGGCTGATTGCCGCCAAGGTCGCCGAGCGCGCAGTGGAGCGTGTGCGTAACCTTGTAAATTCCCTCGCCTCTATCCTTGCTGGACGTATTGAAGCTCAAGACTTTGCGCTCCTGCTCCTTGCGCCCGCTGAGGACGACGGGTATATCCTCGTAGGTCTCGCCGTCGTATATAACCGTTCTCCGCTCCGCGAACTCCTCCGTGTTGAGAAAAACGGCGCTGATGGCTGCCGCGGCAGCGTCCTTGAAGCTCATAGTACGGGCTCCGCCGCCTCAAGGC
>JAJPXQ010000106.1 GCA_021205385.1 Lachnospiraceae bacterium
TACAATTTTTATTTTATCACAGAACTATTTTGAAAAAAATGAATAAATTCTGGGATGAAAAGTGAAAAAATCAAACTTTTTGATGAGTAATCCTAGAAAATGGGAAAGATTTCAGAATTAAATTCTACAAAAGAATTACATTATTTTGTATGTTTGAAGCATGGCTGAGGTGTAACCGCGGACGCTTTGGCAATGTTGTTGAAAGTAAAAAAGAGAGGAGGAAATTGAAAGGTGTACATTCATCCATTTTTTGCACCGCCTATCAGCTTCGACGAGACTTTTCAGCATCCTTGGGTGACAAAAGTTCCCCCCATTCATATTTGCGGCCGGGTCTATTATGTCGGTAATTTAAATGTCGCGTCACATCTGATTGATACGGGAGAGGGATTGCTGTTGATTGACACTCCGTTTATCCAACAAATGCCGTTGCTGATTGATTCCATCTATCGCCTGGGGTTTCGGGTAGACGATATCCGTTGGATCCTGCATACGCATGGGCATCTGGATCATTGGGGTTGCAGCAGCTATTTGAAAGGAATTTGCGGCTGCGAGACATACATGAGTCGGGTAGATGGTGAGATGCTGTTAAATCATCCGGTTGTGGGCGGGATACAGGACAGTACCGTTTGCAGGGGTGAAGTGCAGCAGATGGAAGTTCTTTTTGATGAGGGAGAATTGGATTTTGGCGGATTGAAGGTTAAATGTGTCGCAACGCCTGGGCATACGGATGGGGTCATGTCCTTCTTCTTTGATACGGAGGAAGATGGAAAAATGTATCGGGTGGGAACTTATGGGGGTACAGGTTTTAATACCCTGACTAATCAGGAGATGGAGCGCCTGCAACGTCCAGCCTCGGCACGGCAGGATTATATGGATTCCCTGGAGAAAGTGCAGGATATGCGTGTGGATGTAACGTTGGGGAATCATCCAAATCAGAATGCCACTTTCGAAAAATACGAGAAAAAGTTGAAGAATCCGGACGGACCAAATCCCTATATTGATCCGAATGAGTGGGGACGTTATATTAACACATTAAAAAAATTGTATGCAGAATTTCTGGAAGACATACCAGAGTAAAATATTACATATTAGGAGGGTATAATAATGAGGAAAAAAATGATAGCAATGTTACTGATGACGGCGATGACGATGGTTTTGTTGGCAGGCTGTGGAAGTTCAGGATCTTCATCCACTGACTCAAGCGAAACTTCTGAGGATGCAGAAGAGACTACTTCCTCAGAGGAAACGGCGACGGAGAGCAACAGCTCTACGGAGAAACAGACGGTCAAGGTTGGTGTTTCAATTCCGCTTACCAGTGCCTCCGAAGCAGAGTCAGCAGAAAATCTTCTGGGTGGCATTAATGCGGCGCTTGAGTATGCGCAGGACAGTGGCATGTTGGAACGCTGGGACATTGAGCTTTACAGCGAAGATGATGCTGGCGACCCTACGACGGGTATGAATGCAGCGAATAAGCTGATTTACACAGACGGTATCCATGCACTTTTGGGACCGGTGCAGTCTACAGTTGCATCTGTAATTCTGCCTGTATTGGAGGAGGAGCAGATTCCCAGCATTATGGCGGTTGCCTCTCCCGCTCTTTCCCAGCAGGGTTATACCTACTTCTTCCGTGCTAATTACACGAACAACGATGCGATTGCTCTGACAATGGAATTTTTTGTGGAAGATCAGGGTTATACGAAAATCGGTATTCTGACTGGTCAGAATGAAACTTCGGAGGCGGCACTTGAGGCCGCAGAAGAGGTCCTTGCTGGTTATGGAATAGAGCCTGTAGTGGAATACTTTGGTGATTCTGATACTGATTTTTCCTCTCAGATCATCTCGTTCCGTGATGCAGGGTGTGAGGCAATTTATGAATTCAGTGGCATTGTCGGAGGCGCACAGCAAACAGAACAGATTCGACAGTTGATGGGGAGTGATGTTTATGTGGTTGGCCTTTCAAATGGACAGTCGTCTTTCCTGGAATTAATTTCTGCGGATGTAGCAAATAATTCTGGCTATGCAACTTGTTATGACCCTTGCTTTGAAGGCGAAATTTATGATACCTTCCGTAGTTATTATGCAAATTATGTTGACAGAGAAGCGGTAGATGTCTCTGCCAGGGGATATGATGGAATGTTAATCCTGATTACGGCTTTGAATTCATTGGATGAGAACTGTAGTGTCGACGATGAAGATTTCGGAGAAAAGCTCCGCGACGCGATCCGTGCGGTTGACTATACAGGCGTGCAGGGAGAGTTCCATTATGATGAAAATGGAGATGGCCTGAATTCGATCAGTGTGGTGGAGTATGTTGATGGCGAGCGCGTAAAGATAAAATAGAAGAGGTCTGAAGGGAGGCTGGATTTTGAATACATTGATACAACTCCTGATCCAGGGGCTGGCTCTGGGTAGTATGTATGCTCTATTGGCTCTTGGCTACAATCTGATCTATAGCACGATGAATATGGCACACTTTGCACAGGGTGATGTCATGATGGTTGGCGCTTATGCAGGTATGATTTTCTATGTAAATATGGATATCCCATTCTTGCCTGCTGTCTTTCTGACCATGATTGTCACGATAGCGGTGATGATTATCATCGAAAGGCTTGTCTATCGCCCGATGTATGACAGATCTGCAGTGTCTCTTCTGATCTGCACGATCGGAATGTCGATTGTGCTGCGAAATGGCGCTCAGGCAATTTTTGGGCCAAGTTCGCATGGATTTCCTTCTGTATTGGGAAGTACTGCGGTGTCGGTTGGGTCCCTGCTGATTGTACCACAGAATGTCTGGATTACCGTCATTGGGGCTGCCTTAATGGCAGCCCTGGGGCTCTTTATGAACAGAACAAAGATGGGAATTGCCATGCGTGCAGTGTCTTTGAATCGAACAGCAGCATCGTTGATGGGTATTAAGATGACAACAATAACCTTGTTTACCTATGGGATTGCGGCTGCACTGGCTGCTGTTGCGGCCTGTCTGATGGCTCCGATCTATAAGGTTTACCCTACAATGGGAAGTACGGTTGGACTGAAGGCAATGACGGCTTCCTGTATTGGAGGCATGGGGAATTTGTATGGGGCGATGGTGGGAAGCTTGCTGCTTGGCCTTTTGGAAACTCTATTTGGAGCCTATGTATCTACACAGTACAAGGAAGCGCTTTCTGTGATACTCCTGTTATTGATTCTGTTATTGAAACCGGAAGGGCTTCTAGGACAGAAACGAATCACAAAGGTATGAGGTGGCGGAATGAAAAAAAATAGAGATAGAAAATGGGTTTCCATGCCTGTTACGCTGATTGTAGTGATGGCGATACCGTTGTTGATTCGGAATAATACATATCAATTAAATATTTTCCTGATGATTTGTGGCTATGTAGTTCTTGCCAACGGTTTGAATATCCTTATGGGTTATTCCGGGCAGTTGAGTCTTGGGCATGCGGCATTCTATGGGATCGGTGCTTATGTATGTAGTGTCTTGCGCCGAGATTGCAATGTACCTTTCCTGGTGGGCATGATTGCGGCAATCGCATTGTGCGTGTTGGTAGGATTACTTTTTGGACTGCCCGCCTGTCGTCAAAAAGGTATTTTCCTCGCTCTGATTACAGCAGGTTTTAATACAGTTATTAATTTGATTTTGATAAACTGGAAGAGTGTGACGAATGGATCTGCCGGTTTGAGCAATATTCCAAAGCTGAGTTTTGGCGGAGGTCAGATTGGGAAATTAACTTATTGTTATATCTATCTGGGGATCGTGGTTATCGTTATGCTGCTTACTTACTGGGTAATCCGGTCTAAAATTGGGCGAGCCCTGATTGCCGTCCGGGAGAGTGAAGTTGCGGCAGAGGCAATGGGAATTAATGTGAGTTTGTATAAGTGCATGGCTTTTGCGTTGAGTGCAGCACTGGCAGGAATAGCTGGATGCATGTATTCAACCTATGCAGGTTACATTGATCCTACTTCGTTTACGTCTAATTTCTCAATTACCGTGATGGCGATGGTAATCATCGGTGGCATGGGGCATTTGTTTGGAGGTGTGATCGGGGCTGTCTTTGTCGGTGTGTGCCTGGAACTTTTGCGCAGCTTCGCGGATTATCAACAGCTGGTCTACGGCCTCCTCATGATTATAGTCGTGCGTTTTATGCCCGATGGGCTGTCGAGTATCTTTGGACTGGGAAGGCGAGCTTTTGCCACACTGGCGGCCAGAAATGGTAGGCAGGAAGGAGGAAAGAGCGTATGAAGCTGGAGATACAGAACATTACGATGCAGTTTGGCGGTTTGAAGGCCGTCGATAATGCTTCCATGGTTGTGGACGCTGATGAAATTCATGCTCTGATTGGCCCAAATGGTGCCGGAAAAACTACTCTTTTCAATGTCATTACCGGTGTAAATATTCCCACAAAGGGAAAGGTAATCTTTAACGGAAAAGATATTACGAAAAGCAGTCCGCATCAGGTGGCAAAGGAAGGAATTACAAGAACTTTCCAGAATCTGCAAATTTTTGAAAAAATGACGGCGTTGGAGAATGTAATGGTTGGAGGGCACCTCCACACGTGCAGCAATTTGCCGAATGTGATGCTGCAGACAGCAAAAATGCGTCGCTCTGAAAAGAACTGCCATGATAGAGCAATAGAACTACTTGCCTATGTAGGATTAGAAGACAAAGAGGATACCCCTGCATCGAGTCTTCCCTATGGACAGAAACGCCTTTTGGAGATCGCCAGAGCTCTTGCGACAAAACCACAGCTGCTGATTTTGGATGAGCCGGCGGCGGGCATGAACCCTACTGAATCAAAGGAACTGATGGGGCTGATTCGCAAGATTCGCGGCGGAGGCATCAGTGTGTTATTGGTTGAGCATAACATGAAGGTCGCGATGGAGCTGGCGGATATCGTGACGGTGCTGGATCATGGAATCGTGATCGCGGAGGGCTTGCCAGAGGATATCCAGAAGAATCCGAAGGTTATTGAGGCTTATCTCGGGCGGGAGGAGGATGAGGAAGATGCTTAAGATAGAAAATCTGAACGTGGCTTATGGCAATATCACAGCACTTCGAGATCTTTCCATTAATGTAGAGGAACATTCCTGTGTTGCGTTGGTCGGCGCAAATGGTGCCGGTAAAACTACATTGATGCATACGATTGCAGGCGTAAAGTCCCCAAAGAGCGGAAAAATTATATATAGAGGCGAGGACGCTACAAAATGGATGGCAGACCGGATGGTTGCGGAAGGTGTTGCACTGGTGCCTGAGGGAAGACAGATTTTTTCACAGCTGACCGTCGAAGAGAATCTGATGATGGGCGCCTTTTCCAGGAAGGACGATTACCAGGCGGAGCTGGAGAATGCTTATAATATGTTTCCACGCCTCAGAGAAAGGAAGAGCCAGAAGGGCGGTAATATGTCTGGTGGTGAGCAGCAAATGCTTGCGCTGGCGCGGGCATTGATGAGTAAGCCAAAACTTTTACTGCTGGACGAACCGTCGATGGGGCTGGCTCCAGTCATTGTCAGCGATATATTTCGAATTATTCGCAAAATAAATGAAGACGGGGTGACTGTTGTGTTGGTTGAGCAGAATGCAAAGATGGCATTGAAAATAGCGCAGAAATGTTATGTGATTGAAAATGGTTCCGTTGTACTGGAGGGAACATCTGAACAACTGAGGAATGATCAGAGAATTCGCGAAATTTATCTCGGAGGTTGAGGACATTATCAGAAGTATGGATGCATAATTTTCGCGAAGAAATCCCATACTAGCCCTGTAATCATTCATTACAGGAGGTAATATATCATGAGTTCCAACAATACGAGCAACACGAATAACGCGAACAATGCCGGCAATACGTCGGGCGGCTCCGGCTACAGCAGCGACTACAGCTCTTCGAGCGAGTCCAAGTCCAGGAGCAGCAAGAGCAAGAACAGCAGCTCCAAGAGCTCTGCAAACTCCGATAAGAACGAAGCGGAGAACAGCAATCAGTAAGAGATCCGGGAAAGGGCGCGGCGCAGGCCGCGCCCTTTTCGCATACAATAGTAGCAAAAGAAGAAAATGGAGCAGTCCATGGAGACAATCTCGGCGAAGGAAATAGACCGTTATCTGTTTGACCGGAATTATTTGCTGGTGGATGTCAGGGAACCGTCAGAGTACCGGAAGAAACATATCCGCGGAGCGATCTGCATTCCATATGATATGCTGCTGCAGCGCATCCGGGGACTTCGGGGGACCGTGCCGATTCTGTACTGCGACAGAGGAAATCTCAGCATGCAGGCGACGCGCGAACTGGAGGAGCACGGCTACCGGGCAATCTCGGTGGTCGGAGGGATCAGGGCGTATCGCGGGAAATATCTCGAGGGCAGTTTTCTGTCCGGAAACGATTGACAGTAATTCGAGGAAAAGCTAAGATAAAGAGTGCGTAAGAGAAAGACGAGGAGAGCTTGGATGAGCAGAATGGAACTGGTTGCCCCCTGTCATTTTGGCCTGGAGGCAGTCCTGAAAAGAGAGATTACAGATCTGGGATATGAGATCACCGGGGTGGAGGACGGAAGAGTTACCTTTGCAGGAGATGAGCGCGCGCTGTGCCGCGCAAATATTTTTCTGCGCACCGCAGAACGGGTATTATTGAAAGTAGGAAAAGTAAGAGCCGTCACCTTCGACGAGCTTTTTGAGAAAATAAAGGCGCTGCCGTGGGAGGATTATATTCCCGCTGATGGGAAATTCTGGGTTGCGAAGGCTTCCTCGATCAAGAGTAAGCTGTTCAGTCCCTCGGACATTCAGTCAATTGTCAAAAAGGCCATGGTCGAGCGTCTGAAGACGATCTATGGGATCGAGTGGTTTCCGGAGACGGGCGCGGAGTATCCGGTGCGTATTTCGTTCATGAAGGACGAAGCACTTGTCTGCCTCGACACGAGCGGCCTTTCGCTGCACAAGCGGGGCTATCGCACGATGGTCAGCCGCGCACCGATCAAGGAGACGCTGGCCGCGGCCCTGATCATGCTGACGCCGTGGAAGAAGGACCGCATTCTGGTGGATCCCTTCTGCGGCAGCGGCACTTTCCCGATCGAGGCGGCCATGATGGCGGCGAATATCGCGCCGGGCATGAATCGGAGTTTTACTGCGGAGAAATGGAGCAATTTTCTGAAACGGAAATACTGGTATGATGCGGTTGACGAGGCGAATGATCTCGTGGATGATACAGTGGAGACGGATATTCAGGGCTACGATATCGACGGAGAGATCATCCGGGCGGCGCGGCAGAACGCGCAGGACGCGGGCGTCGAGCATCTGATTCATTTCCAGCAGCGACCCGTGAGCGAGCTTTCTCACCCGAAAAAATATGGATTTCTGATCAGCAACCCGCCCTATGGTGAACGGCTGGAAGAGAAGAGCGCGCTGCCGGCGCTGTACCGGGAGATCGGCGAGCGATTCCGGAGCCTCGACAGCTGGTCGATGTATCTCATCACGGCCTATGAGGACGCGGAGCGCGATATCGGGCGCAAGGCGGACAAAAATCGCAAGGTCTACAACGGTATGATGAAGACCTATTACTATCAGTTCCTCGGACCGAAGCCGCCGAGGAGAAAGGCAGAAGAATGAAAATACTGTTTGCTACAGGCAATGCGGATAAGATGCGTGAGATCCGTGAGATTCTGGGTGGTTCCGGGATTGAGGCTGTATCGCTGAAGGAGGCGGGCGTCTCGCTTGAAGTCGAGGAGAACGGCGCAACCTTTGAGGAGAATGCGATCATCAAGGCGCAGGCGTGCATGGAGCTGACCGGTGAGATCGCGCTGGCGGACGACTCCGGGTTGGAGGTGGACGCGATGGATAAGGAGCCGGGTGTCCACTCGGCCCGCTATATGGGACGCGATACTTCCTACCATATTAAAAATAAGAGCATTATCGAGCGGCTGGAAGGAAAGACCGGCGAGGAGCGCAGCGCGCGCTTTGTATGCGCGATCGCGGCGGCTTTTCCGGATGGAAGGATTCTGACTACGCGCGGTACAATGGAAGGGCAGATCGGCTATGAGGAGCGCGGGGAGAACGGCTTCGGCTACGACCCCATTTTCTATCTGCCGGAATACGGCTGTTACTCTGCGGAGCTCTCCCCGGAAAAGAAGAATGAGCTCAGCCATCGCGGCAAGGCGCTGCGCGCCATGAGAGACAAACTGCTGGCTGAATGGGAGAAGCGATGAAGGTATTGATCGTGAGCGATACGCATGGCAGAGAGTATGCGCTTGAGAAGATTGTGCGAAAGGTGGGTGCCTTTGACCGGCTGCTCCATCTCGGCGACGTGGAGGGAGGCGAAGAACGGATCCGCGAGATCGCCGGCAGCGTTCCGGCGGATATCATCGCGGGAAACAATGATTTCTTTTGCGATCTGCCGAATGACCGGACGCTGATGATCGGGCACTATAAGGTCTGGATGACGCATGGACACCGCTATTTCGTGCATGGCGGCCCGCTTTATATTAAGGAAGAGGCCAGAAAGCGCGGCGTGGATGTCGTCATGTACGGACACACGCACAGACCGTATCTCGAGGTAGAAGAGGATCTCACCGTTCTGAATCCGGGGAGCGTCTCCCTGCCGCGGCAGGAGAACCGGAAGTCCAGTGTTGCGATTATGGAGCGTGATCGGGACGGAGAGGCTCATTATACGATCGGCTACCTGTAGTTGCACAAATCTTTTTTCCATGATAATCTATAAACAGAAAAGTGAACAGGAGGCATAACAAATGGTAAGACGCGTCTTTGTGGAAAAGAAACCGGCCTATGCGGGGAATGCCAGGGAGCTTGCGGAGGAGATACGGAGCTATCTGGGCATTCAGACGGTGACGAAAGTGCGGGTACTGATCCGCTACGATGTGGAAAATATCTCAGACGAGACCTTTGCGAGGGCGTGCCGCAGCGTATTTGCCGAGCCTCCGGTGGATCTGCTGTATCAGGAAAGTTTTGAGACAAGCCCTGGCGATAAGGTGTTCGGCGTGGAGTACCTGCCCGGGCAGTTTGATCAGCGGGCGGACTCGGCTGTGCAGTGCGTGCAGTTCCTGAATTCTTCTGAGAATCCGGTTATCCGTACTGCTACGATCTATGTGATTGGGGGCGGCGTGACGGACGAAGAACTCGCTGCGATCCGCGCCTTCTGCATCAATCCGGTCGATTCCCGCGAGACCGCCATGGAAAAGCCGGATACGCTGGTGACAGTCTATGACGAGCCGGCAGATGTGAAGATTTTCGATGGTTTCCAGGACATGGCAGAGGCGGAGCTCAAGGAACTTTATCAGTCGCTGAACCTTGCCATGACCTTCCGGGATTTCCTGCATATTCAGAATTATTTCAAAAAAGAAGAGAAGCGCGACCCGTCGATGACGGAGATCCGTGTGCTTGATACCTACTGGTCTGATCACTGCCGTCACACGACCTTCTCCACAGAACTGAAGAATGTGACATTTGGCGAGGGCTACTACCGTGCGCCGATCGAGCAGACCTATGAACGCTATGTTGCCGATCATGCGGAGATTTTCGCGGGGCGGGACGATAAATTCCACTGTCTGATGGATCTGGCGCTGATGGCGATGCGCAAGCTGAAAAAAGAGGGAAAGCTTGCTGATCAGGAAGAGACCGATGAGATCAATGCCTGCTCGATCGTCGTACCTGTGGAGATTGACGGGAAGACAGAAGAGTGGCTTGTCAACTTTAAAAATGAGACGCATAATCATCCGACGGAGATCGAACCCTTCGGCGGCGCGGCCACCTGTCTGGGCGGCGCAATCCGCGACCCGCTTTCAGGGCGTACCTATGTCTATCAGGCGATGCGCGTGACCGGCGCGGCGGACCCGACCGTACCCGTCTCCGAGACGCTGAAGGGCAAGTTGCCGCAGAAGAAGCTCGTGCGCGGCGCGGCGCAGGGCTACAGCTCCTATGGAAATCAGATTGGCCTGGCGACGGGGCTTGTAAAAGAGATTTATCACCCGGATTACGTGGCGAAGCGCATGGAGATCGGAGCGGTGCTGGGCGCGGCTCCGCGGAAGGATGTGGTGCGCTTAAGCTCCGATCCGGGCGACATTATCATTTTGCTCGGCGGGCGCACCGGACGCGACGGCTGCGGCGGGGCGACCGGCTCCTCAAAGGTGCACACGGAGACCTCAATTGAGACCTGCGGCGCGGAGGTGCAGAAGGGCAACGCTCCGACCGAGCGCAAGATTCAGCGTCTGTTCCGGCGTCCCGAGGTGACGCGCCTCATCAAAAAATGCAATGATTTCGGCGCCGGCGGCGTGTCAGTCGCAATCGGTGAGCTGGCCGATGGCCTGTGCGTCGACCTCGATAAGGTACCGAAGAAATACGAGGGCCTCGACGGCACAGAGCTTGCAATCTCTGAGTCGCAGGAGCGCATGGCCGTGGTCGTGGCCGCGAAGGATGTGGACGCTTTCCGCGGTTACGCCTCTGAGGAAAATCTTGAGTCCGTCTGCGTGGCCGAGGTGACGGAAGCGCCCCGGCTGGTGCTGAAGTGGCGGGGAAAGGAGATCGTCAATCTCTCCCGTGCCTTCCTCGATACCAACGGCGCGCATCAGGAGACAGACGTGGCGGTGGACATGCCCTCTGAGCAGGAAAAATATTTCACGCGTGAGGATATCCCGGATGTCCGGCAGAAGTGGCTGGATACCTTAAGCGATCTCAATGTCTGCTCGCAGAAGGGCCTTGTCGAGATGTTCGACAGCTCGATCGGCGCGGGCAGCGTGCTCATGCCCTACGGTGGAAAATATCAGAAGACGGAGACGCAGACGATGATCGCGAAGTTGCCGGTGCTGCAGGGAAAATGCGACACCGTCACGATGATGAGCTACGGCTTCGATCCGTATCTTTCGAGCTGGTCGCCCTACCATGGCGCGGTCTATGCGGTGATCGAGTCGGTGGCGAAGATTGTGGCTGCGGGAGGAGATTACCGGAAGATCCGTTTCACCTTCCAGGAATATTTCCGCAGGATGACGGAGGATCCACATCGCTGGAGCCAGCCCTTCGCGGCGCTGCTCGGCGCCTACAGCGCACAGCTCGGTCTGGGACTGCCCTCGATCGGCGGCAAGGACAGCATGTCCGGCACCTTCGACGAGATTGACGTGCCGCCGACGCTCGTCTCCTTTGCGGTGGACATTGCGAAGCAGCGGGATGTCGTCACGCCGGAGCTCAAAAAAGCAGGAAATAAGCTGGTTCTTCTGAAAATCGGACACGATGCCTATGATCTGCCTGATTATGAGGAGATTATGGAGCAGTACGGAAAATTCCATGAGGATACGGAGGCCGGCAGGATTATTTCCGCCTATGCGCTGGACGGACACGGCATTGTGGCGGCGGTCAGCCGGATGGCCTTCGGCAATGGCCTTGGCGTGAAGCTGGAGCATAATCTCGACCCGCGCGACGCCTTTGCGCCGGGCTTCGGCTGCATCGTGGCGGAGGTGCCGGATGGAAAGGTTTCGGAGCTCTCGATCACTTACACGCTGATCGGCGAGGTGACAGAGAGTGGATTTACCTATGGAAATGTGTCCATTTCAGAGGACGAGGCGCTGGCGGCCTGGGGCGGAACGCTCGAGAAGGTCTTCCCGACCGTGGCGGTGAAAAATAAAGAAATGCTCGATACGCCGTTTTACAGGGCAGACAGCATTTATATCTGCAAACATAAGGTCGCGAGGCCCACAGTCTTCATCCCGGTCTTTCCGGGCACGAACTGCGAGTACGACAGCGCGAAGGCTTTCGAACGCGCGGGCGCGGACGTCGTGACGAAGGTGTTTAAGAACTTAAGCGGGAGCGATATCCGCGAGTCGGTGGACGCCTTTGCTCGCGCGATCGACGGAGCGCAGATCCTCATGTTCCCGGGCGGCTTCTCGGCCGGCGACGAGCCGGACGGCTCCGCGAAGTTCTTCGCGACTGCCTTCCAGAACGCGAAGATCCGCGATGCGGTCATGAAGCTTCTTGGGGAGCGCGACGGTCTGGCTCTCGGCATCTGCAACGGTTTCCAAGCGCTGATCAAGCTGGGACTCGTGCCGCACGGTGAGATCGTGGGGCAGCAGGAGGATTCCCCGACGCTGACCTTCAACACGATTGGCCGTCACATTTCGAAGATGGTCTACACAAAAGTCGTCTCCAATAAGTCCCCCTGGCTGATGGGAGCGGAGCTCGGAAAAACCTATGTAAATCCGGCCTCCCACGGAGAGGGCCGCTTCGTTGCGCCGAAGGAGTGGATCGACCGTCTCTTCGCGAACGGTCAGGTCGCGACGCAGTATGTGGATCTCGACGGGAACCCGACGATGGACGAAGAGTGGAACGTGAATGGCTCCTACGCTGCGATCGAAGGCATCTTAAGCCCAGACGGGCGCGTTCTCGGCAAGATGGCGCACGCAGAACGCCGCGGGGATGGCGTTGCGATGAACATCTACGGGGAGCAGGATATGAGGCTCTTCGAATCGGGCGTGGCGTATTTCAGATAGTCGATGATATAAGTACGAATGTAAGGGGGATGGAAATGATGACATTAAGAGAAAACGCGATGGCCATATATAATCGTGAACAGCCGGATTTTTATGGTGATCTGATGGATGCGATTGTATTGCTCCCGGACCCTGTTTCCAGAGGGGATTTGCCGCCGCAGGATGGACTGGAACACAAAGACTCCTGGGGCACAGTGTATATCTGGAAGCCAGGCTCACCGGGACCACATCCGCATGTGACAAAAGAGAACGCTGTGATCAGTGATATTGAAAAATGGGAAGAGCAGCTGGTGGTACCCTCTCTGGATCATCTTGACTGGACATTGTGCGAGCAGGTTGCCGCAAAGGTGGATCGAAAGGAAAAATTTGTGGGTTTCCTCTTCGGCGGGGGCCTGTTTGAACGTTCCCACCATCTGATGGGGATGGAGACGGCGCTGATTAACTACCTGGAATATCCGGACGAAATGGCGGCTCTGCTGCGCAAGATTGCGGATTACAAGATAGAGTATATCCGGCTGATTTCAGAAAAGGTTCATCCTGACATTATTTTCTATCATGATGACTGGGGTTCCAAACAGAATGTATTCCTTCCGCCGAGAGTATGGCGGGCGATCATAAAGCCGCTGCAAAAAGAGATTTCCGATGTCATCCACGAGTGCGGAATGATCTATATGCATCATGCGGATTGTATCTGTCAGCCTATCGTTACGGATATGGTAGAGATTGGAGTAGATATCTGGCAGGGTGTGATCGCGCAGAATGATATTGTGGAGATACAGCGTATAACAGAGGGAAAACTGGCTATGGTCGGTGGAATCGACGGGCCGAAGCTGGATATAGAAAACATCACGGAGGAAGCAATACGGGCGGAAGTGCGCAGAGCGATTGATACCTATTGTCCAGGAGGGCGTTTCTATCCCTCGATTCCAAACGGAATCTGTTTCCTGGAGTGGAACAATCGGATTGTTAAAGATGAATTGAAGAAATATGGACGACAGTGGGCGCTGGAGCATCCTGTCGTTTAGTCTATTGTTTGTGATGAAATTTGCGCCAGAGTGATGGCGAGATACCTTCTCGTTCATAAAACAGTTTGGTCAGGGCTTTTCCGGATGATAGGCCAACGCAGGCAGCAATGCTGTCAAGCGATTTTTCAGAATTACAGAGGTATTTTTTGGCATAGCCAAGACGAATCGTACTGACAGTGCGTGCAAAGGAACTTCCGAACAATTCCTGAAACAACCTGTTCAAATGTCGGGGCGTTACGTTCAGGTAAGAAGCGACAATATTGAGTGTCAGATTACTTTGCAGATTTGCATGAATATATTTGGTCGCTTCAAGAGCCACGTTCTCATATCCCATAGTTGTGTCAAGAACGGAATTATTTTCCGCTATCTGCTGAAGCAAATCCAGAACAAAGATATAATAATACATCGCTGCCTGGGAAGCCCAGCCGATTCTTTTCTGGGAAACCGTTTCCCGAATACGCGCCAGCAGTACGTCATGGTGGGGGACTTCGGGAAGGACAAAATAACGGCTTTTGTCTACTGCAGCAAGTGCCTTCTGAATTTCCTGATATTCGGATTCTGCCTCCGGATATGATGTGTTATTCTGAGGCACGATGTCAAAGATAATAGAAAAATAAAGAGATTCTGAGTCCGGATAATACAGAAATTCATGGGGAACATTCTTTCCCAGAATCAGCATGCCGTGAGAATGCAGTTCTGTTTCTTTTCCCTCAATAATAAAATGAGCGGTTCCGGTCAGTCCATAAAAAATTTCATACAAGTCATGGTGGTGTTCAAATATAACGAGTTCCTGGTTTGTGATTTCAGCGTAATAAAGGATGAAATTAAATCCAGGCAACGGCACGGTTGTGACTTGATTATGATAGATTTCGTGATTATAATATTTCTTTAACAAAGCGCCATACCCTTTATTTGTTCTTGCTCCCGTTATTCTGACTGTGTTTCTCTAAGCTGCGGACAATGTTTTATGATTGCGGAATACAGATCGCTGCGATTAGATACGTAGCGAACTGCTATACATCTTTGTTCTTCTTTTGATTCCAGAAATAATATTTGCTGGGATATTGCAACGTTTTTTAAATCTGTATGTCTGATATTTATTTTTCTCTCACCCGCTTGCCCGAAAGTCCTCTGATTTGTCACAATCACACAGGAATTCTGTGCCACGAACACCGTATGGGCAGCGTCAACCATCATCCACATCGAAAGAACGTTGGTAAACAGCAATACTGCGAGATTCTGCTGGAATAATCGCCCGACGATAAACATGCACAGGGCAACTCCTAAGAACATTATGATTCTGGGGATCGTGTTGAAATAAGCGATCATCTCTACTGTTTCGTCATTGTTCAATTGTGTGGTATATTCTTCCACTTTCTTCTGATACCCACTCGACATTTTTTTCTCCTTAAGTTTTGAACCATATTGTAAGACAAAAACATAATAATTGCAAGAGAGAGATTATAAAAAATGACGGGAAAACTGTTAAAACATAGACAAATAGTCCTGTTTTGGACTCGTTTTTCGTTTTTCTGTCCTTAACGTGCGTTGAATGACGAGTTTTGAGTTGTTAAAATTTAACATAACAGATGCACGGCAATATGTTTTTGGTGCAAAAAAACAATAAGGAGGTATTGCAAATGAAGACTTTATGTGGTGTTCGTGTTGGGGACATGAAAGATCCCAATCCCGAGACCCGGGGGCTCGTTGATCTCGTGGACATTCCATTCCCTGAGCTTGGACCGCAGGATGTCCGGATCAAGGTTGCCTACTGCGCAATCTGCGGCTCTGATCCCCATGTCGTGGGAGGCTGCTTCGGAGAAGCGCCGGGATCCACCAAACCGATTCCGCTCGGACATGAGATCTCCGGTATTATCCTGGAGCTCGGGCCGGAGGCCAATCACAAGGGGTTGAAGGTTGGCGACCGGGTGGCCGGTAATTTCCTGCGCCCCTGCGGCGGTTGCTATTACTGCCAGAACGGACAGCAGCAGTTCTGCGAGAACGCGCAGACATACAATCGTCCCGGCGACGCTCCGGAACTGATCTGGCATGAGGATCAGGTGTACAAACTTCCGGATAACGTAAGCCTGAAGGAAGGATGCCTGCTCGAGCCGGTATCAATCATCGTTCGTATGATGGATAAGGCGCAGATGAAGGTCGGTATGCGCGTGTGTGTGTGCGGCGGCGGCCCGATTGGACTTCTGGCCTTGCAGACCTTTAAGATGTACGGCGCAACTTCACTGACACTGATTGAGCCGATCGCAGATCGCCGTGCACTCGGCAAAGAGCTCGGTGCTGAGTATCTGATCGACCCGATGACGCAGGATGTTGTGGAGGCTGCGAATGAGATCACTGCCGGCCTTGGTTATGATGTTGTGCTGGACTGCTCCGGTTCTCCGCGTGCGGTAGCGCCGCTTCCGGAAATTGCGGCCAAGTGCGGGATGCTGATTTACGGTGCGCAGTATCCGAACGATTACGAGATGCCGTTTAACATTTCCAAATACTGCTACTTCAAGGAGCTCACTGTCACCGGCGTTATGGTTGCTCCTTACGCGTATCCGCGCGCACTGCAGCTGTTGCCGCATCTGAACCTGTCATGCCTGACCAATACCGTTTTCGAACTGGACGACGGCGTGAAGGCGTTCGAGGCACAGCTCACAGGCAAATATCCCAAGATCCTGATTCGCTGCAATCCGGATATCGACTGAGAAAAATAAAAAGGAGGTAAATCATAAATGGCAGATGCACAGGAAGTAAAACGTTTGAACGATCTCGCCTATGAGATGCGCCGCATGCTGATCAATCTGTGCGGCGAGTATGAAGGATCCGTACATATTGGCGGAGATCTGTCCATGACGGACCTGCTGATCGGGCTCTTCCACCATGGCATGTACCTGAATCCTGACGACATCAAGGATCCGGCGCGTGACCGTTTTATTCTCTCCAAGGGACACGGCGCAGTATGTATGTATATTGCGATGAGCCTGAGAGGTTTCTTCGACTATGATGAGATCATGAAAACCTACGGACAGCTCGACAGCAAATACGGCATGCATCCGTGCCGCGTACAGCTTCCGGCTCTGGAGTGCTCCTCCGGTTCCCTCGGACAGGGACTCTCGATGGCGACCGGTATGGCAATCTCCGCAAAGGCGAAAAAAGAATCGCATCGGATCTTCTGTATGCTCGGCGACGGCGAGACCTGTGAGGGTTCCGTATGGGAGGCGGCTCTGACCGCATCCTCCTACAAGCTGGGTAATCTGATCGCAGTCATCGACCGCAACAAGCAGATGATGTGCTCCCGCAACGGCGAGCTCATCAATATGACTCCGTATGCGGATAAGTGGAAAGCATTCGGATGGAACGTCATCGAGATCGACGGACACGACATGAATGCGATCGTGGACGTGCTCGACAGTCTTCCACCTTCCTCATCCTGCCGCCCGACCGCGATCGTGGCGCATACGATCAAAGGTAAGGGGGTTGACTTCATGGAGCGGGTCATCGGATGGCACGCAGGCAGCCTGAACAAGGAGGACTGGGCACGGGCACTCAAAGACCTGGCAAAGAACTACGGAAGGGAGGAAGCATAAATGGCTGGATCATTTAACTTTGGAGAATGGATCTCGGCGCGCAGCGTCATCGGCGATACGCTCAATGAGATTGGGAAAACGAACGAAAAACTGTTTGTCTGCACACCAGACGTCGGCATGAACCTGAAGGGCTTCCGCGAGAATTTCCCAGAGCGTTATGTGGATGTGGGAATTGCAGAGCAGAACTGCGTCGGCGTCGCGGCGGGACTTGCTCTGGCGGGAAATGTCCCCGTAATTATGGGCATGCTTCCGTTCCTCTCCATGCGCGCATGCGAGCAGGTACGTACCGTAGTATGCTATCAGAACCTTCCGGTCCGTATCATCGGTACAGGCGGCGGACTGACATCCGGCGGCGGCTCCACCCACAATGCGATGGAGGATATCGCAATTCTCAAGAGCATGGTCAATATGAATGTTCTCTCCATCGGCGACCCGAATATGATCCGCGATATCCTGAAGTTGTCCATGGATTTCCCGGGACCGATGTATATCCGACTGGCGCAGGGAAAGAAGGACCGCCAGCTTTACGAGCCGGGAACCCTCACGTTCTCCATCGGCGGCAGTGTGACTGCCAGAGAAGGAAAGGACTTCACGATCTTTGCACACGGTGAGATGGTCGGGCTTGCGCTCGACGCAGCGGAGATCCTCGCAGCGGACGGTATCGATGTACGCGTGATCGACATGTACTCGATCAAACCGTTCGACACGGAGGCCGTCGAAAAAGCGCTCACAGAGACAGGCAACCTTGTTGTATGGGAGGATCACCTGATGAGCGGCGGTCTGGCAAGCACCATCGCGGACTATTTTATTGACAGGGATTTACGCCCGAAGACCTTCCGGCGTTTCGGCATTCCGCAGGTTTATGCAGGATTCGGAAGCGGCGAGGAGCTGCAGCGTAAATATGGCTATCATATTGACGATGTAGTTGCTTACATCCGTTCGCTTAAATAGCAGGAGGAAATGTTATGAGTAATACAAATACGAAACCGGTCGATGAATATACCAAATTGAACGTACCGCGGAAGATTGGATACGGCTGCGGCGACTTCGCCTGTAACATGAGCTGGTCCCTGGTCAGCTCCTATCTGGTATTTTTCTTTACCGATATTGCATTGATTAATGCCACTGTTGTCGGCGTCATCATCTTCATCTCTAAATTCTGGGATGCGATTAATGACCCGATCATCGGCGGGCTGTCTGACCGGACGAATACCAAATGGGGGCGTTATCGCCCGTGGGTTGCATGCGCGTTTATCCCGATGCTGATCTTCAACGTCCTGACGTTCACGACGAATCTGAACTGGTCGGAGACCATGCGTACTGTATGGGGACTTGGCATGTACTTCGTTCTCGTGCTTCTGTACACGATGGTGAACGTGACCTACTCCGCAATGCCGGCTATGATGACCCGTGACACCGATACCAGAAGCTCCCTGTCCAGCTACCGTATGACGGGCGCGTTCCTGGCTATGACGGTTCTGTCCTTCGCAACGCTTCGTATCGTCAATGCGACCGGAGGCGGCCCGAAGGGCTACCAGACGGCTGCGATTATCTTCTCGTTGCTGGCAGCTCCGTTCTTTGTGATTACGGTTCTGTCGACGAAGGAAGTTGTTCAGGTCGATGACAGCAAGTCCGCGAAGGTATCGTTCAGGACCCAGTTCGCAACCCTGAAGGGGAACTGGCCGGTCATCCAGATCGCGATCGCCTATCTTGGATGGGGCATTATCCAGGGCGGTATGACGCTGAAGCTGTACTATTGCACCTACAACGCAGGCAATTCGCTTCTGTACTCCAACACCTCGACGATCCAGTCTGCTGTCGGTATGCTGGGCGCGTTCTCGGTCGGCTTCCTGGTCAAGAAGGTGAAAAACAAAGGTACGCTGGGCGGCATCGCATTCGCGATTCTTGCAGCAGCTCATATCATCCAGTTCTTCCTGCCGATCACGACGACTGGCGGACAGATGGTCTACACGGTTCTGGCTGCTGTCATAGGCTTTGGTATGGGCATGATGCTCGGCAACGTATTCGGTATGATGCCGGATACTGCAGAATATACCTATCATAAATGCGGCGTTTACTGTGCGGGCTTCCTGTCTACTTTCATCAACTTCATGCTGAAGGTCGGACAGGCAGTCTCCATCGCCGGTGCGTCCGTGGTTCTGGATCTGGTCGGCTATGTCCCGAACGCAACCCAGACCAGCACTGTTCTTTTTACAATGAACTTTGGCGCGAATATGTTCGTCGGCATCTGCTGCGTGATCTGCGCGATCGCGATGTTCTCTTACAAGCTGGATAAGCAGACCTACGAGAATATCCTCGCAGATCTGAGAGAACGCGGCATGGCGAACTGATACATACAATTGATAATGTAAGGAGGCAATGATATGGCAACGATGAAACAGCTATGGTGGGTTGATATGAACAAGATCGAACTGCGGGACGTGGAGATTCCGGAAGTTCAGCCCAATGAAGTAAAAGTAAAAATCGCTTACGCGGCGCTCTGCGCAACAGACGTTCATCAGGTGACGATGGGCGTTATGAACAGCAAGCCCCCTGCCCCGCTCGGACACGAGGCCTCCGGCACGATCGTGGAGATGGGTGCGGAAGCGGCCAAAAAAGGTTATAAAATCGGCGACAAGGTGACATTGTTCCCCGGCTCGCACTGCGGCGGATGTGAGTGGTGCAAGCGCGGCATGGAGCAGTATTGTATCAATTTCAAAGGTACCGGCGCGTTTGCCGAGTACGTGGTGACGGACGTTAATACCGTCTACAAGCTGCCAGATGACGCAGATCTGAAGAAATACTCGATCGTGGAGCCGACGAACTGCTGTCTGCGCGCGATGGATCTTTCACCGATCCGCCACGGCGGAACAGTTTGCGTGGCCGGAGTTGGCGGCATTGGTTCCATCATGCTCAACCAGGTCATTCTCTCCGGCGCGTCCCGTATCACGGTCATTGAGCCGGTCGCGGAGAAACGCCAGATGGCACTCGAGATGGGTGCGCAGTATGTGATCGACCCGTTCAACGAGGACACAGTTGCCCGCGCGATGGAGATCACGGAAGGATACGGCTTTGACTACGTGTTCGAGATGTCCGGCTCCCCGAAGGCCGCTGAGACGCCGCTCAAGATCCTGGCCCGCTGTGGAACAGCCATCTACTTCGCAGTATTTCCGCCGACCTTTGAGATGCCGTTGAACCTTCATGATCTATATATGAAGGAAGGACGGATTCAGACCGTATTTACCACTACAACGATCATGCCGCGCTCCATCAAGATGATCGAGCGGATGCAGACGGACAAGATCATTCAGAAGGTGATGCCATTGAGTCAGGCGGTGGAAAGTTTCGATGTATTCAAGACTTCGAAATATCCGAAGATTTTGCTTGACTGCAGCAAGCCGGAATAAGCAGGAGCAGCAATCTGGGCCAATGTGATTCGTGCATTGGCTCAGATTGTACCATTTTCTGCGTTTGAAACAGGTATATTGTCAGGAGGAAAAATGAAAAACAAATATTATCCCAATCTTGCCAGTCCGATCACGATTAATGGTGTGACATTCAAGAACCGGATCTTCGGCGCGCCGATGTCCAATCCGGAACTGGATCCGGACTGCCATATGCGCAGGGAGGAGCTTGCGTTTCATGAAAACCGTGCCCGTGGTGGAATGGCAAGCGTTGCTATCGGGCTGGGTATTGTGGATCCTGATGGGCGAACACACACGAAGGAAGTCAAGCTTTACGACGTGATGTCTCTTCCCTCGTTGAAGGAAGTGGCGAATGTCATGCACCGTCACAACTGCAACGCAGTGATGGAGCTTGCACATGGCGGAAAATATGCGGGAGCACGCAGCCATGGCGACAATACCATCCCGAAAGTATATGGCCCGAACGATGAGATCAATCCGGAAGGGCTGCAGGTTACTGCCATGACGGAGGAGGATATCTACCGTATCGCGGGATATTTTGCTGATGCGGCGATGCTCTGCAAAGAGGCCGGCTTTGATATGATCCTGCTGCACGGCGGACACGGCTGGCTGCTGGCGCAGTTTATGTCTCCCACGATGAACCACCGCACGGACAGATGGGGCGGAAGCCTGGAGAACCGGATGCGCTTTCCGCTGCTGGTCATCGAGAAGGTGAGGGAGGCGGTAGGACCGCATTTCCCGATCGAGTACCGCATGAGCGGCGCAGAGCTGATCGAGGGCGGCTATGGGATTGAAGAGGGCATCGAGATGGCGAAGATGCTGGATGGAAAGGTGGATATCCTGCATGTTTCCGCCGGGGTCCATGAGGATCCCGCGGCCTTTGTCCTCACGCATCCATCCATGTTTGTGGAGCACGGCTGTAACGTGTATCTGGCTGCGGAGATCAAAAAGCACGTCAAGACGCCGGTAGCCACGCTGGGCGGCCTGAATGATCCGGATATGATGGAAGAGATCATTGCGTCGGGTAAGGCGGATATTGTGGAACTCGCCCGTCAGTCTATCTGTGATCCATACTTTGCGGAGAAGGCATTTTCGGGGAACAAGGATGACATTACCCGCTGCTGCCGCTGCTTCACCTGTTTCTACAATTATCTGACGAACAGAACTTTCTGCTGCGCGTTCAACCCGGTGGTCGGCCATGAGCTGGAGAGCTTCTCTGCGCCGCCCGCAACAACCCCCCAAAAAGTTGTTGTGGTGGGCGGAGGCCCCGGCGGTATGGAGGCGGCGCTCACAGCGGCGGGACGCGGACATAGCGTTACTTTGTATGAGAAGAACAGTCGGCTCGGCGGAGCACTTCTCTCCGAACAGTATATTCCTTTCAAACAGGATATGTACAATTTCGTGAAGGTGATGGAGAGGCGTCTTGCGAAGGCCGGAGTCAGGGTGTGTTTGAATACTGCACTTACGCCGGAGCAGGCGGAAGCTGAGAAGGCGGATGTCGTGATCGTCGCGGTCGGCGCGGAGCCGATTGTCCCGCCGATTCCCGGTATCGGGGGCGCAAATGTCGTCGGCCTTGACGCGCTTCACCAGGATCCGCCGGCGCTTGGCCAGAAGGTTGTGATCCTGGGCGGCGGTCTGGTCGGCAGCGAATCCGCGATCTATCTGGATGGTCTTGGCAAGGATGTGACTGTGGTGGAGATGAAGGACGACTGGGCTTCAGATGCTTACTTTATGCATAAGAACGCCATGAAGATCTACGTGGAGAAAAGCCGGATTCAGATTAAGACCGGTACGACCGCGAAGGAAGTCACAGAGAAAGGACTGCTCTGTCAGACTTCGGAGGGCGAAGAGCTGCTTGAGGCGGATACGATCCTGCTGGCGGCAGGCATGAAGCCCGATCGCGGAAAAGTGGATGATTTCTATAATACTGCGCCGCGCGTCTTCCAGGTGGGAGACTGCATCAAGGCAGGACGCGTCGTTGATGCCGTGACAGCGGGATATTACCGTGCAATTGATATATAAGCCGAAGAAAGGAGTATACGCAAAATCATGAAAATCAAAGCAGCAGTTACACATTCGGCCGGTGCGCCCTTTGTCATTGAGGATGTCGAGCTGGCGCCGCCGCAGAAACACGAGATCCTGGTAAAAATCACTGCCTGTGGCGTCTGTCATACGGACGAGGCCGTTCAGCAGCAGTTTATTCCAGTACCGCTTCCGGCGGTTCTGGGACACGAGGGCTGCGGCGTCGTAGAAGCCGTCGGCCCGGAAGTTACCGAATTTAAAGTCGGCGATAAGGTGGGCATTTCCTTCGGTTATTGCGGCAGTTGTGAAAATTGCATGACCGCGCATCCGAATGCCTGCGAGCATTTCAACGAGATCAACTTCGGTGGCGTACAGCCGGATGGAACCACGCGCCTTTCCACCCTGGACGGAAAGCCGATTTCGACTTTCTTTGGTCAGTCGACGTTTGCAACGCACGCGGTTGTGAATGAGGCGGCGGCGGTAAAGGTCGACTATGACGACATTGATCTGGCGCTTGTCGGTCCGATGGGCTGCGGCATCCAGACCGGAGCCGGGGCGGTGCTGAATCGTCTCTGCCCGAAGTTTGGCTCGTCGATCGCGGTCTACGGCTGCGGTACGGTAGGCATGAGCGCCATCATGGCTGCCAAAATTGCGGGCTGTGCCAAGATCATCGCGGTGGGCGGTAATCCGAAGAGCCTTGAGCTGGCAAAGGAGCTGGGAGCGACCCATACGATCAACCGTAAAGAGACGGACGACATTGTCGGGACGATCCGTAATGAAATCACAAAGGGCGGCTGCGACTATGCTATTGATACGACCGGCGTGGCGGACTTTGTGAAGAAAGCTCTGGCCTGCGTGCGTTTCATGGGGACCGCAGTGGTGCTGGGTGCGACCGGGGATGTAACCATCAATATTCAGAACGAGCTGATGGGTGACGCCAAGAGCCTGATCGGCATCGTGGAGGGCGACTCGATTCCGAAGCTTTTTATCCCGAAGCTGCTGGATTATTATAAGAGGGGAATGTTCCCCTTTGATCGTCTGATTCAGTTCTATCCGTTCGAGCAGATTAACGAGGCATTTGAAGAATCCCACAGCGGAAAGTGTATTAAAGCTGTGTTGAGAATGGATAAATAAGGAG
>JAJPXQ010000139.1 GCA_021205385.1 Lachnospiraceae bacterium
TCCGACGCGCCGGCGGTGTGGCTGACGGCGGAGGACGGACTGGTGAGCGACGACGGAACGGTGACGGGAGATTATCTGGCTCTGGGCAGTTCAAAGAGCAGTATCTATATGCGTAACTTTACCTATACATCTGCGATTACCAGCGCCGGCCGGATTTACGACAACAAATATAACGGATACACAAACTATGGTATGATTATCGGGAAAGTGAGCGGCGATACCGACTCTACCAAGTCGCTGACTAATGTGACCGGACTGGAAAAGACCCTGCTGGGCACATACGACACTGGGGAGGAGCCGGTGTACAACTACACCGACGAAGCATATGTCACCTACACGGACGGCACCTACGGCACCACCACAGACCCGAATGACGCGAACATTCTGTACCAGACCGTCATCACCAACTATGAGCCGGTGGTGATAGATGTGATTTACATTCAGTACCACGACGTGACCTACAAGGTGAACTTGAGTAACACACTGACTATAAATAACTGCTATTAACCAATCCCACGCACGACCAATTTTCGGAGGAAAAGAAATGAAACGGATAAACACTCTTATTTTAACATTTTGCGCGGCGGCGCTGCTGCTTTGCGGCACTGCGGCAGCGGACTACGGCGGCGACGCGGGCGGCGTCTCGTGGACTATTGACGCCGCCGGAGAACTGACCGTCAGCGGCAGCGGCGCTATGGAGGACTATTCCGACCCCGAAAATGCGCCGTGGAACGATTACCGCGAAGAAATTCGCTCAGTCACTGTGGAAAACGGCGTTACCTCGGTCGGCGAGGCGGCGTTTTACGGCTGCACGAGCCTGACGCGCGTCACTCTCGCGGACAGCGTAAAGGACATAGGCAGCTACGCCTTTGCCGAGTGCTCCGCGCTCATGTCGGTTGAGATGCCGGGCGTGGAGCGGATAGGGCGCGACGCTTTCCGCTACTGCACGTCCCTGACGGCGATTTCGCTGCCGAGCAGCCTGACAAGGCTGGAAACAGAAGCCTTTTACCGCTGCGAAGGACTGCTTTCGGTTGATGTGCCAAGCTCGGTTACATACATGGGCAGCTCGGTTTTCGCCTACTGCACCTCGCTCGTGCAGGCGCACGTTGCCGCGCGGCTCGAAGTGCTGCCCGCATGGACGTTTTACGGCTGCACGCTGCTCGCGGGCGCGGCGCTGGGCGAGAGCATAGCTTCCGCCGCGGAAAACGCGTTTTACGGCTGCGAAAACCTTTCTGTGCTGACCTGCGCCGACAGCGCGCGGACGGCGCTGCTGGAGGCCGCGCGGGAGAGCAGCACAATTATGGAGGACGATATTTCAGCGTACAGCGGCGCGCTGACAAGCTCGACGGGCGAAATTGTGACATCGGCGGAGGACGGCTCCGTGAAGATTGCCTCCGTCAGCGTCACGACGCTTGACGGCTGCGTTGTTGCCGACAAAATTAACTGCTTTATCGACCTTACCGACGGCACGGGAGCGACATTTGACGGGCGGACTTTGAGCGTGACGGTGCTGGACGCCGCGGGTATTGACGCAGCGGCGGAGTACCTGAGTGTCTTGACCGATACGGAGACTTCGGAGAGCCTTACGGGCGTTATTTCCGCCTCGGAGGTGCCGCCGGAGAGCATTGTGCTCAATCTTTTCTGCGGAAACACAGCCCTGAGCGGCGAAATCTTGCGGGAGGCGGCCGCCGCGGGCGCGGCGCTGAGCGTGTGTACCGACCGCGGCACTGTTTGGGAAATTGCCGCCGACGAGCTTGCAAGCTCGGAGCTGTATGAAGAATACGACTTCGGAGCCTATGTGTCCGCGGCGGAGAATTTAAGCTCAAAGCAGCAGAAAATTTTGGGCGACGCGGAGGCGCTTGCGCTCTGCATACCGTCCGATATAAATTTCCGCTGCACACTGTCGCTGCCGCTGGGCGGCGCTTGGAGCAAGGCTGCCGCTTCGCTCCTTTCCGCCTCGGACGGCGAGCTGCTGCAATCCGCGGCGGCTGACAAAAACGGGCGCGCCGCTTTTTACCTTGCGGAAATCGGCGCATCGGATAAATACGCAATAGGCATGAACGTGGAGGGCGTGGCCGCCTCGGATGTGCTTATCTCGTCCTCCGCGGCGGCAGACGACTACGGGGGCGAGCTGGTGAACACAAATGTTGAGTATGTTGTAACCGGCATAACCACACCGTTCGGGCTGAGCGGCCTGCAGGTCGGACTGCTGCTGCTTGCGGTTCTGGTTGTCTGCGCGGCGGCGGTGGGCGCTGTGCTGTTTATGATGAACAAACGAAAACTCCGTCTGGGCTATGTGCCGAATATCGACGAAGAGGACATGAAAATCCGCGAAGGGAGAGACTAAAATGCAGAGCAAACGAAATCACAAAGCCGACAGGACTAACACTCCCGAATTGCAAATGAGGGGGGGGTACTGCTGTGGCTAAGGTACACGAAACGGAGACAGAGCGCAATATCCGCCTTTACCGCGCGGCTTTGCCGCGTATGCGGAGCAGGGTCATGGCGGTGCTCTGGCTGCTCATTATGTCCGCTGTGCTTATGACGGGCGCGACATTCGCGTGGGTAACGCTGTCTACCGCGCCGGAGGTTACGGGCGTTACCACCACCGTCACCGCCAACGGCGCGCTGGAGATAGCGCTGTCGGACGCCGACGGTGAGGAGCCTGACGCCAGCGCTGTGGGCGATTCCTCGGCGGCGGAGAATCAGTCTGTGACGGCGGCCAACCTGACGTGGGGCAACCTTGTCAATCTCTCCGACAGCTCTTACGGGTTGGACAGCTTGACGCTTTACCCGTCCCGACTGAACGCCTCTTCCCTGCGCACCAGCCCGCTCATGGCGGTGAACTACGGCGCGGACGGGCGCGTGACGGCGCTCAACAGCTCGCTGAGATACGCCTCGTGGGACGCAGGCTACAGTCAATGGAACATAATCGGCACGGAGAGCAAGTATGGCGTGCGCGCTGTCGGCACTGTGCAGAATGTTTCCACAGGCGAGGCGGATTTGTCCTCGCTGGCCGCGACTGCCCAGACGCAGCTGGCGCTGGCGGAGGACGCCTACGCGGCGGTCGTTTCATCGGACAGCGGCTATATGGCCAGTCTGGTCGCGATAGTCGGCAATCGAATAGATGATAAGCTCAATGGGGAGACACACGATTACGCAAGCTACACAGAGGACATTTATAATATGTATGTGGACCTGTCCGCGGCCGCGGAGCAGCTGGGAGAGGCCTATGCGGCCGTTGCGGAGATTTATCAGTACAGCTTTTACGGCGCGACCGAGGGCGTAAAAAACTACACACCCTATACGCTCTCCGACCTGCTGGCAAAAAACGAGGCCGAGTGGGAACAAATGGGCATCACCCTGACCGGCTGGGACGATTATCTCACCCTGCGCGCAAGTTTGGAAGAGAACAGCGAAGAGATTCTGGCGATACACAACAAGGGACTTGCGGGAGACAGCGTTTCATGGTCGGACATCAAACCTGTCTTGGAGGATATGTTCCCGTATGACGATGAAAACACCACCTATACCTACAAGAACAACTATGGCAACAGAGTTTATCACTGGGAAGATTTTTACGGAGCAAATTCGACAGCCGTCATTATGTTTTTTCTCTGTGCCGATTCGGATTCGGACGAAACTCTGAATGATAAGGTTGCCTATGTTACGGTAGGCAGCGGACTGCTGTATGATTTTGAGGAACTAATAAGTTATTCCATGAGCACAGACAAACTGGAGGCGCACTTTACATATAGCATGTTCTATGGCTGGGATTTGTGGATTCAAATGGCGGTCTCCACATCCTCTGCCAACGATTACGTCTCCGACGCCATTGCCGCCGCGCCGCAGGACACGGAAGCGGGCGAGGGCAGCACCGTCGCGGGCGAGACCTACGGCATGGCGATAGACCTCTGGGTGCGCACAAACGCGGAGGGCATAAGCTACCTGACGCTGGACGGCGCGTTTGTCACGGACGATGAGGGCAATGTAAGCGGCTACGAAGGCTCCAACCGCGTTTGGGAGGATTACGACACAACAATGATAAACGGCACCTCCACCACGCAGGGCGGGGGCAGTTGCTACGTGTTCTACTACGACACGGCGGAGGATTTGCCGCGCGTTTTGAACCTGCTCAAGGGCATGAAGGTCGTGTTTTTCGACACCTCGACCGGCACCAAGCTCGGCACGGCCTCCTTTGACACAACAAACTACTACGAAAACTCCGGCGGCCGCGTGACCGTTCCGCTTATGGTGGACGACAGCGGCAACAACACCTACACGCAGACGACCACGACCGACGGCACGACCGAGGAAACCAACACCTATTACATCACGGCGCTGAACCGGAACGAGGCGACGCGGATAACGGCGCTGCTCTATCTGGACGGCACAACGCTGACGAA
>JAJPXQ010000104.1 GCA_021205385.1 Lachnospiraceae bacterium
CGGGCGGATTCCGGACTTACACCGGTTAGAAACGTGCGCCGCCGGGCGCACACGCAAAAAGGAGTATGGCAGCCCATACTCCTTTTGATTATCCGTCATGCATCACAGCCAGGCTTTGATCTTTCCGTAAATGCCTTTTGCATCCAGGCCGAATTTCTCAAGCAGCGCTTTCGCAGGACCTGACTCGCCGAAACGATCCTCGACGCCGATGCGCAGCATCTTCGTCGGCGCATTCTCCGAGAGTGCTTCCGCAACCGCTCCGCCGAGGCCGCCGATGATCGAGTGCTCTTCCACCGTCACAACCTTGCCGGTCTTCTTCGCGGACGCGACGACCCGTTCCACATCCAGCGGCTTGATCGTATGGATATTGATCACCTCAGCGGAAATGCCATCCGCCTCAAGGAGTTTCGCCGCCTCCAGGCTCTCACAGACTTCCAGGCCTGTAGCGATGATCGTCACATCCGTGCCCTCGCGCAGCGTGATACCCTTGCCGATCTCGAACTTATAGTCCGCATTGTCATTGATAACCGGAACCGCGAGACGTCCAAATCTCATATAGACCGGTCCGACATACTCCGCAGCCGCCTTCACCGCAGCTCTCGCCTCCACGTCGTCAGAGGGAACGATGATCGTCATACCCGGGATCGTGCGCATCAGAGCAACGTCCTCATTACACTGATGCGTCGCGCCGTCCTCGCCGACAGAAATACCTGCATGAGTCGCGCCGATCTTTACATTCATATGCGGATAGCCGATGGAGTTGCGCACCTGCTCAAAAGCTCTGCCCGCCGCAAACATCGCGAACGTGGACGCAAAAGGAATCTTACCTGCGGTGGACAGTCCTGCCGCAATGCTCATCATATTTCCCTCCGCAATACCGCAGTCAATATGACGGTCCGGGAAGGCTTTCTTGAAAACGCCGGTCTTCGTCGCGCCCGCAAGATCCGCGTCCAGCACGATAATATCCGGATTCTGTTCGCCCAGTTCTACCAGAGCGTTTCCGTAACTCTCTCTCGTCGCGATCTTCTTTACTTCTGACATAACGCTTCACCCACTTTCTCCAAATCTGCCATCGCTACTGCGTACTGCTCGTCGTTCGGCGCCGTGCCGTGCCAGGAGGCCTGATTTTCCATAAAGGAAACGCCCTTGCCTTTGACGGTCTTCGCGATGATCGCCGTCGGCTGTCCTTTCACAGTCTTTGCTTCCTCAAATGCGGCTCTGAGCTGATCCATATCATTGCCATCTGCCACATTGATTACATGGAAGTTGAACGCTTCGAACTTTTTGTCAATCGGATACGGTGAGTTGACATCCTCGATCTTTCCGTCGATCTGCAGGCCGTTATTGTCCACGATTACTACAAGATTGTCCAGCTTCCGGTGCGCGGCCAGCATAGCCGCCTCCCAGACCTGCCCCTCCTGAATCTCGCCGTCTCCAAGCAGGGTATAGACACGATAGGATTTTCCATCCAGCTTGCCCGCGATCGCCATACCGACTGCCGCGGAAACGCCCTGACCCAGGGAGCCCGACGACATGTCGATGCCCGGAAGGTCCTGCATGCACGGATGTCCCTGCAGACGGGTTCCTACATGGCGGAAAGTCTGCAGCTCCTCTACCGGGAAATATCCCCTCTGTGCCATAACACTATAGTAACCCGGCGATGTGTGCCCCTTGGACAGCACGAAACGATCCCTGTCCGGATCCTTCGGATTCTTCGGGTCAATATTCAACTCCTCAAAATAGAGATACGTGAAAATGTCCGCCGCAGACAAAGATCCGCCGGGATGTCCCGATTTGGCACTGTGCACGGCCGTTACAATCCCTTTGCGAACTTCGTTTGCAATCTTTTTCAGTTCTAAAGTCTGCATGGTTTTCTCCTTTTCTGAAATATTCTTAACTGCTCTTTACCACTGCAATCACTTATGCACACGAATTTATACTAACATAAATCCGGAATTTTTCAAGTCATTGCTGCAGAATTGCCGCGGCTTCAGGAAAGCGCCGCCGCAAGACGGGCGACCTGCTCCGCCGTATTCTCCATATTCTGCGCAGCTGTCCCGGGATCCATCGCTTCATCAAGCGTGCACACGCCCCGCAGGATCGGGAAGAATGCGTCGATCCCGTTTTCATTGCAGGCCTCCGCTCCGGGAGCAATCGAGCCGGCCAGCGCCACTACCTTTGCGCCATGCTTCTTCGCCATCTTTGCAATACCGACCGGAACCTTTCCCATCGCGGTCTGCTGGTCAAGACGACCCTCGCCGGTAAAGACCAGATCCGCACCCTCAAGCGCACGATCCATCTCCACCGCATTCATCACAAGCTCGATGCCCGGCTGCAGATCCGTGTTCAGGAAGGTCAGAAATGCGTAGCCAAGACCGCCCGCAGCTCCGGCTCCCGCCGTGAGTGTGCAGTCTCTGCCTGTCGCCGCCACTGCGACCTTCGCAAAGGACGCCATATCCTGATCCAGCTGCTCCTTGATATCCTCTGTGACACCCTTCTGAGGCCCGAAAATATAAGTAGCTCCGGTCTCTCCGCAGAGCGGATTGTTCACATCACAGGCCACACGGAAATGGCAGTCCTTCAGCTCCGGAATCACCTTGTCCATACGGATAGAGGCAACCTTGCCGAGCGCGGAAGCGCTGATTCCCGCAGGCTCTCCCTTCTCATCGAGGAATTCATATCCCAGCGCTGCAAGCATACCGATACCGCCATCGTTCGTGGCGCTGCCGCCAATGCCGACAATAAAATCCCGGCAGCCGCGGCCAATCGCATCCCGGATCATCTCGCCAACACCATAGGTCGTCGCGTCAAGCGGGCGCTTGTCCTTGCCGATCAGGATAATACCGGCAGCCGCCGCCATCTCCATGATCGCGGTACCGGACTCACGGAGCAGTCCGTATTCCGCCGTCACCGGCGTCTCAAGCGGCCCATGTACCTTCGTCTGTACCGGCTCTCCGCCCATTCCCTCTACAAAGGCTTCCGTCGTGCCTTCTCCGCCGTCAGCCACCGGCTTTACGAGGATCTCTGCCTGCGGAAGCGCCTTTCGCACTCCCCGCTCAATCGCGCGTCCCGCTTCCATGGAACTTAAGCTTCCCTTCAGGGAGTCAATCGCTATCACTACTTTCATCGCTTTTCCTTCTCCTTTGAAAAAAGTTACTTTTATTATATAAGATTTCTCCCGGGCTTGTAAACAGAAATTCGCACATTTCTTTCCAATACTTGACAGATTCCCGAATGATACCTAAAATGGAACCGTTTTGAAGCACTTAAAGAAAAGAGGAAATTCTCATGCAGATAAGCATTTTGCTCTCGCAGCAGATCATAAAACTGTTTCTCATGATCTTTGTGGGGTATATTCTTGTAAAACTGAATATTCTGAAGAGCGAGGACAGCCAGGTCATCTCAAAAATTCTGCTCTACGCGGTCATGCCCTGCTCCGTGATCAGCGCCTTTCTGGTGGATGTCACACCGGATGCCGTAGCGGGACTGAAGCTGACGCTGATTGTCTCCGCGCTTCTTCAGATTCTCCTGCTTCTCATAAGCCATCTCCTGCGCCGCGTTTTTCATCTTGACGCGGTTGAGCTGGCTTCCATTTATTACTCAAACAGCGGAAATCTGATTCTCCCACTCGTGAGCTACATGCTGGGATCCGGGTGGGTCATCTACGCCTGCTCCTACCTGTGCGTTCAGACTGTATTCATCTGGTCACATGGCCGCACGCTGCTGAGCGGAGCCAGGAAATTTCACCTGAAGGATCTGCTCCTGAACATCAATATGATATCCGTCTTCGTCGGCCTGTTTCTGTTTATCAGCGGCTTCCCTCTTCCGGAACTGCTCGGCTCCACCATAGATACGATAGGCTCCACCGTCGGCCCCTTAAGTATGTTCGTTATCGGCATGCTCATCGCGGACAGCGATCTGAAACAGATTTTCACAAAGCCGCGTATTTATTTTATCACCTTTCTGCGGCTGATCTTTCTGCCGCTGCTCGCCCTCGTCATTCTGAAAATCAGCGGTCTTGCTTCCGGGAGCGAAGGAGCGAAGTCGTTCCTTCTGATCACTTATCTCGCGGTCGCAGCGCCGACCGCTACCAGTGTCACGCAGATCAGCCAGCTCTACGGACACGATTCTCTCTATGCAGGCAAAATCAACGTTATGACGACACTTCTGTCGATCATCACCATGCCGATGATGATCGCCCTCTTCCAGCTTTTCCTGTAATCAAGTAGGAGGCGGTGATTAGCCGCCGTCCTCTCACAGCACCGTGCGTACCG
>JAJPXQ010000127.1 GCA_021205385.1 Lachnospiraceae bacterium
GGAGAAATGTGAAAGGCACTCTCGAGTTACAGGGGAGAACTTTTCACTCTCAAGTAACCAGAATACTGGGAATAAACAGTTTAAATGAAAGACAAAAACTTGCAAATGGGTATTTAGCTGAGTTTGAAAGCACCGTAGATACAACATCACATTCGGAAAATTTAATTCAACTTAACGAATTTTTAGCTGAAAGAGGGATTGATTTTTTGTATCTCCTTGTACCTACATCTGCTTCTATATATGATGCTGAATTCTCCCTAGGTTATAGCAGTTCTTCTTCTGAAAACATAGATTCTATGATAAGTGCATTATCAAAAGGTAAAGTTAATACTATTGACATGAATGCCATGTATGAAGAAAAGGGCTGGGATACTGAGGAAGTGTTTTTTAAAACGGATCACCATTGGAAACCAGAAGCCGCACTGGAAGCGGTCAGATGCACTATGGAGAATTTCTCTGACCGAGAAATCGCGAGTTATAATGAGGAATGGTTAAAGGATGATAGTTGGACAATAACAGTATTAAAAGAATGGTTTTTAGGAAGTCATGGAAAAAGAACTGGCTCTATGTATGCTGGTACAGATGACATTTCAATTTATGAACCTAATTTTGAAACAAACTATTCATATTCTGGTTTATCACAAGGTTCATCTACATGGTCGTACTATGATAATATTTTGGATTTAAGTTACGCGGACAAAAGAGATTACTTTAATAGCGTGCCCTATCATATATATATGTATGATGATTTCCCAATACGAACCACAATTAATACAGAAGCCTGGAACAACCAAAGGGTCTTACTTATGGGGGATTCCTTTAAGCTCCCATATGAATATTTTTTGACTACGCAATTCCAGGAGGTTTATACAATTGATTTGCGATTGTATGAGGATGGAACCTTGGCGCAATATGTTGAAGAAATTTCACCGGATATCGTCATTATGTGTACTTATGAAGGGCATCTTTCTCGTATTGCCTTATATGAGTTTGGCATTGAAGAATATGAGACGGCTGTTTTAGAAACTTCAACTTACAACTCTGCCCTTAATTTAGGCGATATTAAAATTGATGCACTAGAAAATAATGATAATAATTTCGAAGTAGTGTGCAGTAACCTGGATCCGGGGCAAACATATACACTAATAATTGATACTACGTCTATGACCAATGGTGTGGATTCTTATACACAGATGACTTTGCAAGATCTATCCACAAATGAAGCTATTTATAATCGTTATTTTAAAGCCAATTGTGAAAATAGCCAGAAATGGATTTTTTCGGTTCCGGAAAATGAAAATGATACTTATGCGGTATATCTTTATGCAGGCACAAATGGACACACCTGCGGTGTAGAAGTTACTGCAACGCAGGTTCAGTTATATGAGAGGATTGTAGAAAACTAGCAAGAGAAATGCTGATGAGCTGAGAAGGTTTCTTAAGCTGAAGCACATAAGTATAACCGGAGATCTGATTCATGCAAGATAATGTCATTCGAATATTACGATGCTTGTTCGTCTCGGCATTGATTTACCTTAGTCTACTGTTAGAGACGAATGGCATCCTAACCTGTGCAAGCATTTCTTTGCTTGATTTAAGGGAAATATTATTCTCGGGTACCATCTTTGAGACGGTGCTCTTTATTTTTGTTCTGTATTTCGTTTGGAAGAGTTCTTCCAATGCACATATGGCCATCTGGGAAGTTGCTTTCTTCGGTTTATTCATACTTGCTACTCTCATTGGTGACTGCTTTGCGGAAAACAATTCCCTGTATTTCCTCTATGACACAAAGTGGAAAATAATTTTAACCATGGTTACATGGACCGGACTGGTTTGTCTGATGTTAAGGCTAACCAATGTTGTTAAGCTTGCGTTTATCAAGGTAAACCGGCTGATATCCAGGCTGAATTTCAGCCGATTCCATATCAGACATGAATTTCTTCTTTCATTTATTTTTATGTTGATCTGCTGGTTTCCTTTGGCGCTTATTCGTTATCCGGCAGGAATCGACTACGACAGTTACTGTCAGATTGAACAATTTCTCGGATACCAGACAATGACCTCACACTGGCCACCAGCCGCCTCTGCCCTCATAGGGGGGGGCTGTTTGGGCAGGTATAAACTTGCTGGGTTCTGCATCCATCGGAATATTTTGCTATGTATTACTGCAGATGGTAGTTTCTGCACTGATTCTTTCTTATACAATCAAAGTAATGAAAACTTTGGGAGTCCGAAAGCGCTTCCGATATGCTGCATTGCTGATCTATGGAGTCATACCTCTGTTTTCTAATTATCTGACACAGGTTATGAAGGACTCACTGTATTCTATTTTCGTAGTTTTGCTGATAACACTGATAACGGAGAGCTTGCTTGGACAGAAGGCTACGGTTTTTCATATGATTTGTATCGGTCTGACAGCAATTGGAGTCTGTCTGCTGAGAAATAATGGAATATATATTATTTATGCGCTGCTGATAGGGCTCATCCTGTGCAATATAATCAAACGCCAGAAGATATATATACTTTTGCTGTTTCCATTTATCGTTGCAGTCATAATCAATACATCTTACAATTCCATTTTGCTTCCGTCCCTTGGGATACAATCCGGTTCTGTTAAAGAAGCGTTATCTATCCCGTTTCAGCAGACCGCCAGATATGTGAAGGAATACCCGGAAGAAGTTACAGAAGAGGAAGCCTATATAATCAGCGAGGTATTGGATTATGAAAATCTGGCTGAGCTGTATAATCCGGATTTAAGCGATAGTGTGAAAGGTACCTACACCGGCAAAAATGAGATGTTGCCAGCATATTTCAGAGTATGGTTTAGTATGTTTCTGAAACATCCTGGAGTTTATTTAGAAGCGACTTTGAATAATTGTTATGCATTCTTTTATGTCAATGTCGGTGGAATGCAGAGCAATGGTATTATTATCACGACCCAGAACCTGGATGAGGAGCTGCAATTTGACGAGTTTGAAAATATGTTTAAATGGAGAGTTCGCCTGAGAAGGGCTATTATCCAGTTTTCCCAGCTTCCGCTGATTTCTCTGTTGTGTAACTGTGGGGTTCATTTTTGGATTGCCATATATTTGACCATAAAGTTATCAGTCAATAGACATGGAAAGCTATTATTGTTGCTTATCCCATCAGCAGTTGGAATACTTGTATGTATTGCAGGTCCTACATATTACAATTGCGGATTAAGATATGCGCTGCCCATTATTTATGCCAATCCCTTTCTTGTATCGATATCAGGAAAGCTTTTGAATGATTATAAATTATCGGAAGGAGAGCTGAAAAAATGCGAGTGTTAGTAACCGGAGCCGGTGGAATGGTCGGCAGTCATATGGTAGAACTGCTGTATAACCGGGGAGATGAAGTACTGGGGACTTATTATAAGCCGACAACAGATATAAAAGAAATTTCGCATGAGATCAGAATGATAGAATGTGATGTACGTTACTATCAATCCATAGAGCAAATTATATTCGATTTTAAACCAGATCAAATATATCATCTGGCAGCGCAGAGCTATCCGACTGTATCGTGGACGCATCCACAAGCTACGATAGATACAAATGTCAACGGAACAATCAATATCTTTGAGGCCGTAAAAAAGGAGCGAAGCTTTTGCCCTGATTATGATCCAATGGTGGTGGTTGCCTGTTCAAGTGCGGAGTATGGCGAAACATTAAATCAATTGTGCGAAACAGGAGAAACGTCAGAAATATATGTAAAGGAAACAGCGATGTTGCAACCGCTTCATCCTTATGGGGTGAGCAAAGTAGGACAAGATCTTCTTTCGTTTCAGTATTATATGAATGACCATATTCGCTGTATCCGGGCGAGAATTTTTAACTCCACAGGTACACGAAAAGTAAACGATGTGACATCTGACTTCACATATCGTGCAATTCTTTCCGAAAGATCCGGTGATTACAGAATTAAGGTTGGAAATCTGAATACACGAAGGGCGATTATGGATCAACGCGACCTGGTGGAGGCGCTCACACTGCTTGCGCTGAAAGGGACTCCGGGAGAAGTATATAATATCTCCTCGGAATACATATACCAGATGTCAGAGATTGTAAAAATGATTGAAAAAGAGCTTGGACATGCGCTTCAAATTGAGGTTGACGAATCACTGCTTCGCCCCACAGATGAAAAGATTATTGTTGGCGATGTGTCTAAACTGAAAAAAGCTACAGGATGGCAGCAGAAAATAAAAATGGAACAGACCATAGCGGACATGCTTGCATACTGGAGAAATAA
>JAJPXQ010000040.1 GCA_021205385.1 Lachnospiraceae bacterium
GCTTTATGCGGCCTGCAGGGTTATTTTTCTCTATTCAACTGTCAAACACCCGTGACAAATGTTCTGGTCAACAGCAATGGGGCTATCATGGCTGCTCTGATTGGAGTCACCGTGCCGTTGTGTGAAAAGCTTGGTTATAATCCGATTTTTATCGTCTATACGATCACCTGTACAGGCTCCCTGTTCTTTGGTAATATGTATAACACGGTTATGCTTACCAATAAAGAGTACGGCTGGTGGGAGGCGAAGGATGCTGTTGTCCCTGGATTTGTGACGGTCATTTTCCTGTGCGTTGCCTGGTCGATTACCACTTATCTGGTAGCGCCGATTTTGGGTATTTCTATCTATGTATAGCCAGGATGGGTGATCAGGCAGACGTAGCGAGCTGAAGTGAATAATGCTATTGACAAATACCCTTCGGGGGTATATGATGGCACTGTCATGATATACCCTTGAGGGGTATTTTGCGTGGAGGATTGTGATGGAAGATCATAAGACAGAGGAGCAGACCTGCTGCTGCGAGGCGGCGACAGAGAAGAAAAAGGAGCGCTCCGAGAAGGAATACCGCGACCTGATGAATCGCCTGAAACGCATCGAGGGTCAGGTGCGTGGGATACAGGGCATGTTGGAGAACGATGCGTACTGCGCGGACATTCTCGTGCAGGTGGCGGCGGTGAACGCCGCGCTCAACAGCTTCAATAAGGTGCTGCTGGCAAATCATGTCAGGACCTGCGTGGCGGACAATATCCGCGCGGGCAATGATGAAGTTATCGACGAACTGGTAACACTATTACAGAAGCTGATGCGATAGGAGGGATGTTACGATGGAGCAATACAATGTGACCGGCATGAGTTGTGCGGCCTGCAGCGCGCGGGTCGAGAAGGCCGTGAACGCGGTGCCGGGCGTCACCTCGTGTTCGGTGAGCCTTCTGACCAATTCGATGGGCGTGGAGGGAGACGCCGCGCCGGAGGCGATCATCGCGGCGGTCGTGGACGCAGGCTACGGGGCGTCCTTGAAAGGCGCAAAGAAGGCGGGGGGCGGCGCGCCGGATTATGACGATATGCTGAAAGACACGGAGACGCCGAAGATGAAGCGCAGGCTGATCGCCTCGCTCTGCCTGCTGATTCCGCTGATGTATGTGTCGATGGGACACATGATGTGGAACTGGCCACTGCCCGCGTTTTTCGACGGGAACCATGTGGCAATGGGTCTCGTGGAGCTGCTGCTCACGACGGCGATCATGGTCATTAACCAGAAATTTTTCATCAGCGGCTTCAAGGGCCTGATCCACCGCGCCCCGAATATGGATACGCTTGTCGCGCTTGGCTCGACCGCATCCTATGTATACAGCGTCTACGCGCTCTTCGCGATGACGGACGCGCAGGTGAAGGGCGATATGACGGCGGTCATGAGCTATATGCACGAGTTCTATTTCGAGTCGGCGGCGATGATCCTGACGCTGATCACGGTCGGCAAGATGCTGGAGTCGATGTCGAAGGGCAGGACGACCGACGCGCTCAAAAGCCTGATGAAGCTGGCGCCGAAGACTGCCGTCCTGAAGCGCGGGGAGAGCGAGGTCGAGGTGCCGATCGAGCAGGTGCATATCGGCGACCACTTCGTAGTGCGACCCGGCGAGAATATCCCGGTCGACGGTGTCGTGAAGGAGGGCACGAGTGCGGTCAACGAGTCCGCGCTGACCGGCGAGAGTATCCCGGTCGATAAAGAGCCGGGCGATACAGTCTCCGCGGCGACGCTGAATCAGTCGGGCTATCTCGTCTGCGAGGCGACGCGGGTGGGAGAAGATACGACTCTATCGCAGATTATCCAGATGGTGAGCGACGCGGCGGCGACCAAAGCTCCGATCGCGAAGGTCGCGGATCGGGTGTCCGGCGTCTTCGTGCCCTCGGTTATCACGATCGCGCTCGTCACGACGGCGGTCTGGCTGCTCGCCGGACAGACGGTCGGCTACGCGCTGGCGCGCGGTATCTCGGTGCTTGTCATCAGCTGTCCCTGTGCGCTCGGGCTGGCGACGCCGGTTGCGATCATGGTTGGAAACGGCATGGGAGCAAAGCACGGCACGATGTTCAAGACTGCCGTTTCCCTCGAGGAGACCGGCAAGGTACAGATTGTCGCGCTCGACAAGACCGGTACGATCACGAGCGGCGAGCCGCGCGTGACAGATATCTGCCCTGTGGAGGGCTGCAGCGAGGAGGAGCTGCTCGGAAAGGCTTGTGCACTGGAGAGAAAAAGCGAGCATCCGCTGGCGCGCGCTGTCCTTGCGCTGGCGCAGGAGCGGAATCTGCAGGGGCAGGAAGTCGACGATTTTCAGGCTGTCGCGGGCAACGGGCTCACGGGGACGCTGGAAGGCAGAGCGCTCGCCGGTGGAAACCGGAAGTTTATCTCCGGAAAGGCACAGATTCCGGCGGAAGTCGCCGCGAAGGCCGCCAAGCTGGCCGAAGAGGGCAAGACGCCGCTCTTCTTCAGCGAGGATGGCCGCCTGCTCGGCATTATCGCGGTCGCAGACGTGATCCGTGAGGACAGCCCGCGCGCTGTGAAGGAATTGCAGAACATGGGCATCCATGTCGTCATGCTGACCGGCGACAATGAGCGCACCGCGCGGGCGATTGGTGCACAGGCAGGCGTCGACGAGGTCGTTGCCGGCGTGCTGCCGGACGGCAAGGAGGCTGTGATCAGCGCACTGAAGAAGAAGGGGCGCGTCGCGATGGTCGGCGACGGTATCAACGACGCGCCGGCACTCACGAGCGCGGACATCGGTATCGCGATCGGCGCGGGTACGGACATCGCGATTGACGCGGCGGACGTGGTGCTGATGAAGAGCCGGCTTTCCGATGTTCCGGCGGCAATCCGTCTGAGCCGTGCGACGCTGCGGAACATTCATGAAAATCTGTTCTGGGCCTTCTTTTACAATGCGATCGGCATTCCACTCGCTGCGGGCGTCTGGATTCCGATCTTCGGCTGGACCCTGAACCCGATGTTCGGCGCGGCGGCGATGAGTCTCTCAAGCTTCTGCGTCGTGAGCAACGCGCTGCGTCTGAACCTGTTTCGCATGGACGACGCGGGGCGGGATAAAAAACGGAAAGACGCGCTCGGAAGCGAGCCGCTCCTGCCGGAGGTGAAAGGAGGTGAGGAGAAGATGACGATGAAGATCGAGGGAATGATGTGCGGTCACTGCGAGGCGAGAGTGAAGAAGACGCTCGAGGCCTTCGCGGAGGTGGAGTCCGCCGAGGTAAGCCATGAGAAGGGCACCGCGGTGCTCACACTCTGCGGCACACCGGATCAGGCTGCGCTGAAGAAAGCGGTCGAGGACGACGGCTACCAGGTACTGGAGATTGCATGATGTGAAATTACGTACGGGAAATGCCACCCGGCCGCTGCTTCGCGACCGGGTGGTTTTATTTTTGGCATTTTGTCTATTGCATTCTATTACATGATAGTATATACTTGATATCAACATCTGGCATTTTTAAAGGTAAAGAAGCACTAGATATAGTGGAGGGCAGGAGATATGATGTATGTGATCAAGAAGGACGGCACGCGCGAGGCCTTCAACGTGCAGAAGGTCGTCAATGCAGTCAACAAGTCCGCGGCGCGCATTCTGTACAAGTTTACGGATGAGGAGATCGACTTCATTCGCAGCTTTGCCTACGAGCACGCGGAGGCGCTGGGCAAGGAGAATATCGACGTGCAGGAGATGCACAATATTGCCGAAGGCGCGCTCGACCAGGTGAACCCGGCGGTGGCGAAGAGCTATCGCGATTACCGGAATTATAAGAAGGACTTTGTTCACATGATGGACGATGTCTATACCAAGAGCCAGTCGATCCGCTATATCGGCGATAAGAGCAACGCGAATACGGACAGCGCGCTCGTGGCGACGAAGCGCAGCCTCATTTTCAATGAGCTGAACAAGGAGCTCTACCGCAAGTTCTTCATGAACCGCAACGAGCTGCAGGCCTGCCGCGACGGCTACATCTATATCCATGACCAGTCGGCACGCCTCGATACGATGAACTGCTGCCTCTTCGACGTGGCGAACGTATTGAAGGGCGGCTTCGAGATGGGCAATGTCTGGTACAATGAGCCGAAGACGCTTGACACGGCCTTCGACGTGATGGGCGACATCATCCTGAGCACGGCTTCCCAGCAGTACGGCGGATTCACGGTGCCGGAGGTGGACAAGATCCTCGCCCCCTATGCCGAGAAGAGTTATGAGAAGTTCAAGAAGGAATTCCTGTCCTATGCCGACCCGTCCTGGGAAGGCGCGGAGGCGAAGGCGGAGGATTATGCGCTGAAACGCGTCCACCGCGATTTCGAGCAGGGCTGGCAGGGTATCGAGTACAAGCTGAATACAGTCGGCTCGTCGCGTGGCGATTATCCCTTTGTCACGATGTCGATGGGCCTCGGTCAGGGCCGGTTTGAGAAGATGTGCAATATCGTCATGCTCCAGGTGCACCAGGAAGGGCAGGGCAAAAAGGGCGCGAAGAAGCCGGTGCTGTTCCCGAAGATCGTCTTCCTGTATGACGAGGCGATTCACGGGAAAGGCGGCGTCTGCGAGGATGTCTTCGAGGCCGGCGTCGAGTGCTCGTGTAAGACGATGTATCCGGACTGGCTCTCGATGAGCGGCGAGGGCTATATTTCCAGCATGTACCAGAAATACGGCAAGGTCATCAGCCCGATGGGCTGCCGTGCCTTCTTAAGCCCCTGGTACGAGCGCGGCGGTATGGAACCGGCCGATGAGGACGACGTGCCGGTTTTCGTGGGACGCTTCAATATCGGCGCGGTGAGTCTGCATCTGCCGATGATTCTGGCGCAGTCCCGCTCGGAGAACCGCGATTTTTACGAGGTGCTCGACTATTACCTCGAGATGATCCGGAACCTGCACATCCGCACCCGCGATTACCTCGGTGAGATGCGCGCTTCGACGAACCCGCTCGCCTACTGCGAGGGCGGCTTCTACGGCGGCCATCTCGACCCGCACGACAAGATCAAGCCGCTGCTCGCGCCGATGACCGCATCCTTCGGCATCACGGCGCTCAACGAGCTACAGGAGCTCTACAATGGAAAATCGATCCGCGAGGACGGGCAGTTCGCGCTGGACGTCATGAAATATATCAATGAGAAGATTGCACAGTACAAGAAGGAGGACGGCATCCTCTATGCGATCTACGGCACTCCGGCGGAGAGCCTCTGCGGCCTGCAGATCGAGCAGTTCCGCAAGAAGTACGGGATTGTAGAGAATGTCTCCGACCGCCCCTATGTGAGCAACAGCTTTCACTGCCATGTGACGGAGGACATGACGCCGATCGAGAAGCAGGACAGCGAGGGGCGTTTCTGGGAGCTCTGCAACGGCGGCAAGATCCAGTATGTGCGCTATCCGGTCGGTTATAATAAGGAGGCGGTGCGCACGCTCGTGCGCCGCGCGATGAAGAAGGGCTTCTACGAGGGTGTGAACCTCTCGCTCGCCTACTGCGACGACTGCGGGCATCAGGAGCTCGAGATGGACGTCTGTCCGAAGTGCGGCAGCCGCAACCTGACGAAGATCGACCGCATGAACGGTTACCTCTCCTATTCCCGGGTGAAGGGTGATACCCGCCTGAACGCGGCGAAGATGGCGGAGATCGCCGAGCGGAAATCCATGTAAGGAGAAAATCAAGACAGCGGACAGCCTGTTTTTTAGAAGGTTCGTCCGCTGTCTCTGTTTTCTTGTGAAAGTATACAAAAACGATGTAAATCCATGTTAAGCTTTTGCATAAATATTGTGAAAAACTCCAAAATTAAAAAAGAAAAATTGCAATTTTCCCACAAGATTGTATAATAGACTTATATGAGTGAAAGAGAGGTCCATTCTTATGAAGCAAAACAGTATGTTGGCAATGATTCTGGCCGGCGGGCGTGGTTCCCGTCTCCATGATCTTACCAATAAGGTCGCAAAACCAGCGGTCGGCTATGGCGGAAAATACCGGATTATCGATTTCCCCTTAAGCAACTGCGCGAACAGCGGCATTGATGTGGTCGGCATTCTGACCCAGTATGAATCTGTCCTGCTGAACAGCTATGTGTCCGGAGGCAGCAAGTGGGGACTTGACTCCCGCGACAGCGGCGTCTTCGTCCTTCCGCCGCGTGAGAAGGCGGACTCGGAGCTGGACGTCTACCGGGGGACGGCGGACGCGATCTCGCAGAATATCGACTTTGTGGACAGCTACGACCCGGAGTACATACTGATCCTTTCCGGCGATCACATCTACAAGATGAATTACTCCAAGATGCTGAACGCCCATAAGGAAAATAACGCGGACGCGACGATCGCGGTGCTCGAGGTCCCGATGAAGGAGGCCAGCCGTTTCGGCATTATGAATACGGATCCGGAGACCGGACGTATTGTGGAGTTTGAGGAGAAGCCGGCACAGCCGAAGAGTAATCTCGCCTCCATGGGTATCTATATCTTTACCTGGAAGCTCCTGAGAAAGATGCTTCTGGCTGATATGAAGAATGAGAATTCCAGCCATGATTTCGGCAAGGATGTTATCCCTGCCCTGCTGAATGACGGAAAGAGGCTGTTTGCCTATAAGTTTAAGGGCTACTGGAAGGATGTCGGAACGATCGATTCGCTCTGGGAGGCGAATATGGATCTTCTGGACAAGAAGAATGGTCTGGAGCTTGACGACCGTACCTGGACGATCTACACGGAGGATGCCCCGGCGACGCCGCAGTACGTATCTTCGACAGGCAGCGTGAAGCGGGCCTATGTCACGCAGGGCTGTGTGATTGAGGGCGACGTGCGTAATTCCGTGTTGTTTACCGGCGCGGAGGTGAAGGCCGGTGCGAAGGTTGTCGACAGCGTTCTGATGTCAGGCGTCGTCGTGGAAGAGGGCGCGGTTGTACAGCGTGCGCTCGTTGCAGACGGCGTGAAGATCGGCGCGCAGGCTGTCGTGGGAGACCCGGACAGCGAGCACATCGAACTTATAGCGAAAAATGTAAAGGGGTAGAGAATTATGGTGAGAGCATTAGGAATTATCAGTTTTTCGGAGAGCAATGTCTGGGTAGAAGGAATGGAGTCTTTCCGCTCGATCGCCGCCTTCCCCTTCCTCGGCAGATACCGTGTGGTCGATTTCCCGATCTCCAATATGTCCAACAGCGGGATTGACCGGATCCAGGTCTATATCCGCAGAAAGCCGCAGTCGCTGGTGCAGCATCTCGGCACCGGCAGACATTATAATATCAACTCCAAGAGCGGATATCTGCGCATGATGTTTGCTTCCTCCACGGAGGAAAATGACTACTACAATACCGATATCAGAACTTACATGGAGTTCATCGATCATATCAAGAATACGTCGAACACCCATGTAGTGATTGCGCCGGGCTATATGATCTATCAGCAGGACTATGCGGCGATGCTGAACGCGCACATTGAGTCCGGAGCGGACATCAGCGTGCTCTACCACGCGGTCGACAACGCAAAGGATGCCTATCAGAACTGCTACTGTGTGAATCTGAACCGCCAGAAGGGCGTGAAATCCTTCGAGCTGAACAGCGGCACGGCAAAGAACAGGAATATTTTCATGGACACCTATGTCATGTCGAAGGCCATGTTCCTCGACCTGCTGGACGAGGCGCAGAAGCTGTCCTCCATGTACACGCTGCGAATGATTATCAATGCGAAGTGCGACGAGCTTGACATCCGCGGAGTAGCTCATAAGGGCTTTTTCGCACCGATTACGGATTTCAAGAGCTATTATGACGCGAATCTGTCGGTGAACCGGGAGAAGATTGCGGAGACCCTGTTCAAGCAGAGCTGGCCGATTTACACCAGGACGAACGATTCCTGTCCGGCGCAGTACTTCGAGACGGCCGAGGTGAAGGGATCCTTCATCGCCAACGGCAGCGTCGTTGAGGGCACGGTCATCGATTCCGTTGTCGGCCGTGACTGCAAGATCAAGCCGGGCGCAGTGGTTCGCAATGCGGTGTTGCTGGACAATGTCACGATCGGCGAGGGCGTCCACGTCGAGGGACAGGTCGTGGACAAGAACGCGCAGGTCATCCACATGAAGGAGATCATCGCGGATCCGGAGCATCCGGGCTATATTAAGAGAAATGATGTAGTATAATTACGATGGAAAAGAGAATCCCTCCCGGTCATTCATATATGATGGGAGGGATTTTTTTCATTGATACTTTTCCATATCTTGTGTTATACTGTGAAAATGTGATACAAGATAGAAGGAAACAGGTGAAAGAAATATGGCAAAGACGAAAAGCTATGACGCGGACAGTATCGCCGTCCTGGAGGGGCTGGAGGCGGTACGCAAACGCCCGGGCATGTATATCGGAAGCGTCTCGACGAAGGGGCTGAACCATCTGATCTATGAGATTGTGGATAACTCCGTCGACGAGCATCTGGCGGGTTACTGTGATCACATCGAGGTCACGCTTGAGGCGGATGGCTCCTGTACGGTGTCGGACAATGGGCGCGGAATCCCGGTGGGCATGCATGCGAAGGGCATGTCGGCGGAGCGTCTCGTGTTCACGACGCTGCACGCGGGCGGAAAGTTTGACGACTCCGTCTACAAGACGAGCGGCGGTCTGCACGGCGTGGGTTCTTCGGTTGTCAACGCGTTGTCTGCCTGGCTGGACGTCGAGGTCTCGCGGGAAGGCTATATTCATCACGACCGTTACGAGAAGGGCATCCCGGCGCTGGAGCTGAAAGACGGCCTTCTGCCGACGATCGGACGCACGAAGGAGACCGGGACAAAGATTCGTTTTCTGCCGGACGGCGAGATCTTTGAGAAGACCCGCTTCAAGGCCGAGGAGGTCAAGAGCCGGATGCACGAGACCGCCTATCTGAATCCGGAGCTTACAATCATTTTCGAAGACCGGCGCGGCGCGGAGGTGGAGCATATCGAGTTTCATGAGCCGGAGGGACTTAAAGGCTATGTGAAGGACCTCAACAGCAAGCAGGAGCCGCTGCACGACGTCGTCTACTTCAAAGGGGAGAGCGAGGGCATCACGGTCGAGGGCGCTTTCCAGTATATCAATGAATTCCACGAAAACGTACTCGGTTTCTGCAACAATATTTTCAACGCAGAGGGCGGCACGCACATCACCGGCTTCAAGACTGTGTTTACGACGGTGATCAATTCCTATGCGCGCGAGCTCGGCATCCTGAAGGAAAAGGACGTGAATTTTACAGGTGCGGACGTGCGCAACGGCATGACCGCGGTGATCTCAATCAAGCATCCCGCGCCGCGCTTCGAGGGGCAGACGAAGACGAAGCTCGACAACCAGGACGCCTCGAAGGCGACCGCGAAGGTGACGGGCGAGGAGATTCAGCGCTATTTTGATCGCAATCTCGAGACTTTGAAAACCGTGATCAGCTGTGCGGAGAAGGCGGCGAAGATCCGCAAGACCGAGGAACGCGCAAAGACCAATCTCCTCACGAAGCAGAAATTTTCCTTTGATTCCAACGGGAAGCTCGCGAACTGTGAGAGCCGTGACGCCTCGAAGTGCGAGATTTTCATCGTCGAGGGTGACTCCGCCGGGGGCTCGGCGAAGACGGCCCGGAACCGCGCCTACCAGGCGATCCTGCCGATTCGCGGCAAGATCCTGAACGTCGAGAAGGCCAGCATCGACAAGGTGCTCGCCAACGCGGAGATCAAGACGATGATCTATGCCTTCGGCTGTGGCTTTTCAGAGGGTTACGGAAATGACTTCGATATAACAAAGCTGCGCTATGACAAGATTATCATCATGGCCGATGCCGATGTGGACGGCGCGCATATCAGCACGCTTTTGCTGACCCTGTTCTATCGCTTTATGCCGGAACTGATCTACGAGGGGCATGTCTACATCGCGATGCCGCCGCTCTACAAGGCGATGCCGGCGCGCGGCAAGGAGGAATATCTCTATGACGACAAGGCGCTCGAGCGCTACCGGAAGAAACACACCGGTCCCTTTACACTGCAGCGCTACAAGGGCCTCGGCGAGATGGATGCGACGCAGCTCTGGGAGACGACGATGGACCCGGCGAGCAGACGGCTGAAGCTTGTCGAGATTGAGGATGCGCGCCTGGCCTCTTCCGTGACGGAGATGCTCATGGGCAGCGAGGTGCCGCCGCGCAGAAAATTTATCTATGAGAACGCCGTAGAGGCGGAGCTCGACGTGTAGGAGGCCTGTCATGAGTGAAGAAATGATTATCAAAACAGAATATTCTGACATTATGCAGAAGTCCTATATCGACTACGCGATGAGCGTTATCGTGGCGCGTGCACTGCCGGATGTACGCGACGGTTTAAAGCCGGTGCAGCGCCGGACGCTCTACGACATGCACGAGCTCGGCATTCGCAGCGACCGTCCCTACCGCAAGTGCGCGCGTATTGTCGGTGATACGATGGGTAAATATCATCCGCACGGCGACAGCTCGATCTATGAGGCGCTCGTCGTGATGAGCCAGGACTTCAAGAAGGGTCTGCCGCTCGTCGACGGCCATGGCAACTTCGGCTCGATCGAGGGCGACGGCGCGGCCGCGATGCGTTACACAGAAGCCCGCCTTGAGAAGGTCACTGAGGAGGCGCTGCTCGCCGACCTCGACAAGGACATTGTGGACTTCATGCCGAATTTTGACGAGACGGAGCGAGAGCCCTCAGTCCTGCCGGCGCGCATTCCGAACCTTCTGATCAACGGCGCGGAGGGCATTGCGGTTGGTATGTCCACGAGCATCCCGCCGCACAATCTGGGCGAGACGATCGACGCGATGAAGGCTTATATGAAGAATCCGCAGATAACGACGGAGGAGCTGCTCGCGATCATGCCGGGACCGGATTTCCCGACCGGCGGCATTGTGGTCAACAAGGATGAATTAACAGAGATTTACAAAACGGGCGTCGGCAAGATCAAGATCCGCGGACGCGTGGAGATCGAGAAACTCAAAGGCGGGCGGCAGCAGCTGGTCATCACCGAGATTCCCTACACGATGATCGGTGCAAATATTGGAAAGTTTCTTAATGATATCGGCACGCTCGTCGAGACAAAGAAGACGACGGATATCATTGATATCACAAACCAGTCCTCGAAGGAGGGCATCCGCATCGTGCTGGAGCTCAAAAAAGGCGCGGACACGGAGCAGCTCACGAACCTGCTCTACAAAAAGACCCGTCTCGAAGATACCTTCGGCGTGAACATGCTCGCGGTCGCGGACGGTAGGCCGGAGACGCTGAGTCTGAAGCAGGTTTTCGAGCATGTCGTCGATTTTCAGTTTGAGCTCAACACAAGGAAATATCAGACGCTGCTGAATAAGGAGCTCGACAAGAAGGAGATTCAGGAGGGACTCATCAAGGCCTGCGATGTGATCGACCTGATCATCGAGGTGCTGCGCGGCAGTCGCGATCTTAAGATGGCGAAGGCCTGCCTGATGAGCGGCGCGACGGAGGGGATCCGTTTCAAGTCCGAGGCCTCGAAGAAGCAGGCCACGCAGCTGAATTTCACAGAGCGGCAGGCGACGGCGATCCTCGAGATGCGTCTCTACCGCCTGATCGGTCTGGAGATCGAGGCATTGATGAAGGAGCACGATACGACGATGAAGAACATCGCGCGCTACTCCGATATTTTAAATAATTATGATGAAATGGCGAAGGTCATTACCGGTGACCTGGACCGCTATAAGAAGGCCTACGCCGTTCCGCGCAGGACATCGATTGAGAACGCGGCGGAAGCCGTTTACGAGGAGAAGAAGATCGAGGAAGCGCCGGTCGTCTTCCTGATGGATCGCTTCGGCTACTGCCGCACGATGGACGAGACGGTCTATGAGCGCAACCGGGAAGCTGCCGATGCGGAGAGCCGCTATGTCTTCACCTGCCTGAACACGGGGCGCGTCAGCGTCTTCACGGAGACGGGAAAGATGTATACGGCGAAGGTACTCGATCTGCCTTTTGGAAAATTCCGCGACAAGGCGGTGCCCATCGACAATTTCAGCAATTACGACAGCGCGCAGGAGCGAATCGTCTATGTCTGTGCGATGGAGGAACTGCTGAAGGGAAGTCTGCTTTTTGTCACAAAGGATGGCATGTGCAAGACGGTCAGCGGCTATGAGTACGATGTGCGTACGCGCACGAGCATGGCGACGAAGCTGAACGAGGGTGACGAAGTGATTTACATGAGCCTGATCACGGAGAAGATGCAGCTTGTCCTGCGCTCTGCGGACGGCTATTTTCTTCGTTTCCCGGTGGCGGATATCCCTGAGAAGAAAAAGGCGGCCATCGGTGTGCGCGCGATGAAGCTCGCCGTGAAGGACCGCATCGAGGAGGTTTATCCCTTCCATCCGGGGACGGAGCAGACGATTACCTATAAGGAGAAGGAGATTCCCTTAAGCCGTGTGAAGGCCGGAGGGCGTGACCAGAAAGGGACGAAGCTCCGGGTGTAAAACTGATAAGTAATAGAGCAGGAAAATGGAGAATGAGGGATGTCGCAGAATTATACTCGTGTTGTGAATGAGAAATATTTTCGCTCCGCAGAAAATGACCTGGCCGTTATGTGGTATGACATAGAGAATATGCCGGAGGACGCGGGACGGGAGGAATGGAAGAAGGAACTGACAAAGCTTGCGTTGGAGTATTCTTTTTCCAGTCGTTTTGCCTTGATGCGTATCCTGTGCTGTCATGCTACGGGAAGGTCCCTTAACAGTGGAAAGTTTCCGGTTTCCTTCAAAATCAGGGGAAGGGACAGGGAATATTGTTTCCAGAATATTTCGATGGAACACGCGTCAGAGCTCGGAGAATCCGAGCTGGCTGACTATGAGGCGGCGCTTCTGGAGCTTGCAAATGGTCAGACAGCTGAGGAACAGACTCGTGCCAGATTTCTCATAGCGAAGGCATTACGAGATGTGAACGCTGCCCGTGAGGCAGTGTCAGACAGCGCTTTGTCCGTCGGAATGACGAAAACGCAGATCAGTAAGGAAACAAAGACCCTGTTATCAAGAGACGAGGCGCTGAAGCTGGGACATCTCCTTGGGTTTTCTCTGGAGGAAATGGAATGGTTCCTTCTGCGTGTTTTTGATTATGAGGATGGATTTCGATACACGGCTTCGGAAGATCTGATTGAAGTCTATGGGTTTTTGACGAATACAGATTGGCAGGCGGTCGCGCAGATGAAAGAAGCTTATCGTCGGATGGCAGAGAAAATACCAAAAAAAGATCGAGATTCTTATGCGGAGCTTACGCGCGACGTTGAAACCTTATTGCCTGGCCTGGTTGCTTCCTGGTCTTTACAGCCGGAAAGAATGGAAAGCTGTTTCTTTAAGTGGATGGAAGAACAGGCCCCCTGGCTGGATGCTCCTTCCCGGACTGCGACAGCTGTATACCGGCGGCTGGCGGTGTATCTATACAAAATCCTGATGAAGGAGGAAATCGTTCCGGAGCCGGAGGAATTTGCGGAACAGATTTTGTACGGGATATGCACGGATACCGACAGTATCTATGAGAAGTGGATGAAGGCGACGCTGTTTGAAAAAGGAGCTGTCTCAGGCAGAAAATGCAAGTCAGTAAGCGATGAGCTGCTGATCAGCAATAAGGAATCTTTCACATCTGCGCATGATCCGGCAAAAGCATGGCGCACCATGTCGATCGGAGATAACTGTCTGCCCAAAGTGATCATGGCAGGACGGCCTGATGCGGCCCGCAGCCGTGTATGTGATCTGCTTTTGGGCGATGCCCAAGTGGAAAAAGGAGATATGCTTCATCTTATCTGGTACGCGTTCAATCTTGTCTGGCTGGAATCACCGTTGGACACCCCCTGTAATTCCAGAAATCTTTACAGTAATCTTGCAGTTTTTACGGAGAGCTGTCGGATGGTTCTGGAACGCGCACTGCTGCCGCCTTTTTATCCGCCGCATCTGACCGAACAGAGTATGATGCTCTCGATTATTGCTTCCACGGCGGAGGAAGGAACCGGTGTGCCAGCGGATGTCTACGCTGAGATCTGCGAGGCTCTGATCAGGCCGAGAAACCGATCTAAGAAAGCTATGGGGGAAGAAGCAGATGGACAGGCATAGCCCGAACATGAACGGGCCTATAGAAGACAACAGGGAATGTCTGAGCCCGGGAACCAGGATACAATTTGAAAATGGAAGCCAGTACGAGATTGTTGGCAGCCCCATCGGATACGGAGGCGGAAGCGTGATCTATCCAGCGGTGCGGCTTCTGTCACGTGGCGGGCAGAACTTTCGTGATGGCATTGTCTATGCACTGAAAGAGTGTTATCCGGTTTCGGAGAGACATCTGTTTGTCCGGACGGAATCCGGAGAGATCGTGCCCGCGGCTCCATCGGATACGGAGCGTTTCTACTTCGAACGTATCAAAAGTATGCAGAAAAGGGAACGCGATGTGACGCAGTGTATTTACCGCTCCGGTTCCAGACTGCTTCCGATTCTGGATGTTGCCGATCAGATTTGCCTGACAGTTCCGGGACATCCGACTGTGGAGGTTCACAATACCGTCACGGTTATGGAGTCGCTGGATGCCAAAGGACGTTCTCTTCGCGCATTCCTTGAGGAGTACAGGCGCTTTACGCCGGTTCAGACATTTCATATCATTCAGCAGATTCTGTTCGCCCTGCGTGAAGTTCATCAGGCAGGTTATCTTCATCTCGATATCCAGGATGGAAACATTTTCATAAAGGGGACACTGGAAGATGAGAGTGACATTGCGACTTTGATCGATTTTGGCTGTGCGCGTCCATTTCGGAATGGGAAGACAGAGCCTGTCTCGGATCGCGTTATTTTCACCACGCAGGGATTTTCAGCGCCGGAGATCATACTGGGAAATGATGGGACGCTCTGCCTGGGGCCGGAGGCTGACCTGTACTCGGTTGGCTGCCTGCTGCTCTACCTTCTGACCGGGAGTAAATATGACACGCACACATTGCTGAATAATAAGACCGGGAAATATCTGACCCGTTTCAAACTTCGGAAGATCGACTGCCCGGGACATCTGATTGATCGACTGCAGAGCATTATTGCTCATGCGTTGGAGGTTGATCCTGCGCAACGCTATCACTCAACGGATGAGATGCTGGAAGATGTAAATGAGTTTTTGAAAGCGTTGCAGCCGTATCGAAGCGATCTGAGCGCTGTAGAGTACGATGCGTTCATCTGCTATAAGCATGGCCCTGTTGACAGTGCGGCTGCGCTGGCATTGCAGAGAAGACTGGAACACTATCATGCACCGCGGGGTCTTGGAAAGGAGCGACGGCCTTTCCGTCGCGTTTTTATCGACGAGGGCGAGCTCTCGAGCTGCGCGGATTTTGGGGAGCAGATACGTTCTGCGCTGAAAAATGCAGGCTGGCTGATCGTCGTCTGTTCGCCGGAAACTCCCAGTTCTCCCTGGGTGAAGCTTGAAATTGATACGTTTCTGGAATATCATGATCGTTCCCGTATTCTGGCGGTGTTGTCAGAAGGTACGCCGGAGACTTCGTTTCCGGAGCAGTTGAGGGGCGAAGATGGAAATGGAGAAGTTTTTGCTGCATCTGCGCGGGGAAAGTCGCGCCGCGAGGTATTGTCAAAGATTCGGAAGGATGCTTTTCTGCGTCTTGCCGCGCCCATGCTGTCTACGACTTATGACTCCCTGAAACAGCGCTACAGGTCTTATCTGTTTCAGAGGATTGCGGCGGCAACAGCGGCCTGTGCCATAGTGATGGCGGCATTCTTCTCCTATGCACTCTATCAGAGCCGGACGATTCTTGTACAGGAGCAGCGGCTCAATGAGGCCTACCAGGAGAATCTGCTTGTTCAGGCGAAGGAACTGGCTTCCCAGGCGTCAGAGGCGTTGGAGGATAATGACCTTTACAGCGCGATCCGCCTCGCATTGTCGGCGATGCCTTCTGAAGGAACGAACACGTCGGTGGTTCCGGAGGCGGAGTATGTGCTGACGGAGGCACTGAACCTCTATACCACGCAGGATAATACGGCATGGGCGACTGTTACCAGTATACTGGAAGATAGTGACACAGTACATGATTTATACCTCGATGAAGAATATAACGTCTTAATTTCATACTGTACAGGTCATATTTCCATCTGGGATGCTGAGACTTGTGAGCTTCTGGATCGCATCGATGGTTATTTTTCCAGCACTTTTTCTTCAAAAGAGCTTTGGCCGGAGCACAGTTTTTTTTATTATCGTTCTACGTCTAATGGGGTGCAGATCTGCTGTTATGATATAAAGAGCAGGAAACTTATCTGGAATTTCGATATGGAGAATGTAGATGATATCTGGCCGGTCGAAACAGAAAATCTGGTATTCTGCAGGGATAGTAAAACCTTGTGCGCGCTGGATATTTCCACAGGCAGTCAGCTCTATCAGATAGATATTCCTTTTGACAATATCGAAAGCTTTACAGGTGACGTGGCTGCCAGTCAGGATGGCAGTATACTGGCGTTTGGCGTCAGAATGGAAAATGATATTGGTGTTTTTGATACCGATACATGGTATAACGAAACGAATGACAGTATTGTGCTCTTTGATTTGACAACAATGACGTTTCAGCTGTTTTCGCAGACTTATGGTTTGTTAAAGGACCTGGCGTTTACAGAAGATAACCATCTCCTGTTTGCAGCAATGCATGGATATTCGATTTCTGTCATAAATGGAGAGCGTTCAATTGATCAGCATCAGGAAAATCTCTTTACCTTTGCAGCATTGGATCTGAATGCCTTTGATCTGTTATGGACGGTAGAACAGAAAACATCTGTATCAGTATATGGAGAAATTCTGCTTGTTGAATATGAAACGCCAGAGGGGGAGCATATCGTACTTTTGACCAGCGGTGATAAGTGCAGTGCAGTGAGCTTGGAAAATGGAGAGATAATCCAGAGTTGGGAATTTGAGTCAAATATTGTTTCTGTGCATGAAGAGGAGAATGGATTTCATGTAGTTACGGAGGCTGGTACCTGGCAGATCGTCAGCTATAGCGAATCTTCCTGGATCAGCAGATCTGCCTTTGCGGGTGATATAATTGACTGTGTATATGGAACGGACTACACGTTTCTGACATGTGATTCTCTCGGTAATAATAAGATTATCAAATATGAATATTTTTATTCGGATCAAAGTTGGAAATGTCTGTTGGAGGAACCCGGCAGTAATGTTACTTCGTATTATGTGGGGAACAGAGTATGCGTGCTCTATTCTACCTCTGACTCGTTGCTATACCTCATCTCCGGAGAAGATGAGGTGATACGTCAGATTGACCTTGCGGACGATGAGGACTGTGCGTTGAGAATCATGGAAGTGTCCGAGCCGTATGATTCCGGGAGCGAACAGGCAGTATTAGTGTATTGCTATGATAGTTATTGTGATGTTCATAAGACGGATGAGGCCTATTGCATCGCAAAGATTGATCTGGCGTCAGGAGAAACACAGATCATCTACACACCGGAAGAGCCAGAGAATTGTAGTGTGAAGGATCGATTCTGGGGTGGTGAAACTGCGTATATGTTGGTGGAACAGTATCTTTATCGTGATGATGGGTCGTATAACGAGAGTGAGTATATATTGTATTCCTGGAAGTTTGGAGAGAATGAATGGGTTTCGGCTGCGGTTCTGGAGGGATCTGACAGGGATTTGGCATTTATGGATTTTGCAACTATAAATGAGGAAGAAAGCTCTGCACTGTTGCTTGGAGAATGGGTCAATCCTGATACGGACGAATGCGAACTAGTTGTGTATTTTGCAGACTTGGTTACGGGTTCCATAAAGGAGCTCACTTTTCTGCCATTTAAAAATACACCGGAAGGCACGACGTTTAGATATGAGAAACCGGAAGTAACCTGGAATCAGGCAGGCACGCTGTGGGCAGCGGTTTTCGCAAATGAGATCTATGTGTATAATGAAGAAGGAATATTGCAGTGCTCTATTACAACGGAGTCAGAGAAGGATAACATTATTGACATCAGTTTTAGTCCAGATCAGGAAAGTCTGCTGTATCTGAGCGAAAGCGGGAATTCCGCAAAGCTTGTCAAATGTCATCTGGCTGATGGAACTGTTGTCGAGACACTGGCTCTGGACGATACGGTGCTTCAGGTTTCCACTACAAATGAATTGAATTGGAAATATGCTGATGCAGATACGCTGGTACTGAGTTCGGTATGGGGGCTTGGAGGGACGATTGTGGTTGATATATCAGATTCTAATTGGGGACTGCGAACAGAAGTGGAGGATTCGTTTGGATATGATGTTGCCAGCGAACGGTTCTACACAACGATGAATGGAAACGGTCTGGGTTATTTTCGCAAATATTCTGTTGATGAACTGATACAGATGGGGAAAGATTTGATTGGGGATGAGTGAGGGCAGAATATTTAGAATGGCAAAATCCAGAGTTTTGGATTTTGCCATTCAGTAGGTAGATAGATTATCTCATGCCTTTGGTAATAAGGTAGTATGTGACCAACGGAGTGCTTACTGCAATGTGATGTATTTGGAGTAAGAATATCCGCTTACGCCGTTGTATTCAACCCAGTACCAGTTTCCAGACTGCTTGTCCGGGTATACAGTGACGCTTGCGCCTTCCGGAATGACGCCGATCCGGCTTCTGGAGGAAGGACTGCTGTTGATTGCGAGGTAGCCGGCGGTGTTGCGGACGACGCCGGTTCTGGTATTGGAGACGGTGCTGGTCGAACCGCTCGAAGTGTTTGAACCGGTGCTGAAGCTGACCGGAGTCACAAAGCTCTTAATCTCGCCCTTATAGGTCTGACCTGACACGACGACGTAGGCCTGATAGTAATAGGAAGTACCCGCCTGAAGCGTGCGACCATATTTGCTGGTGCTGTACCACATGCTGCCACTGTAATTGCGGATTGTGTCAGAGCCAAGCTTTGTCATGCTGTCCGTTGAAGTTCCGAGAAGTATTCCACATTCGGATGGTCTTGTGCCGGACACGGACCAGGAGCCGTAGAGAGTCGCGCCGGTCTCGGAAATACTCTCCGCGGAGACAGTGGTGACGCTGGCAGAGACAGGTACACTTGTGGTCCCGGTATTGCTGCTGGCGGAAGAGATAGCGGATGTGGATACATCGTGTGTGCAGCGGTAGAGGGAAAGACCATAGGATGTACTTCCGGTAAAGCTGCCAATGCCGCTTTTTCCGACGACGCTGTTCAGGCTATACTCCTTGATTCGAACTTGCTGGCTGGAATCGGATTCTGATTTTCTCGCGGAGTCATAAATCTTTATTGTCCCTGCGGCCGTGTCAACAGAGTAGATCATGGCAGTGTGTTTTGGATTTGTATAGCTGCTACGGAATTGAATGACATCCCCGGCCTGTGCACTTTCCAAGAGTTGTCGAATGGAACTGTCCGCGTCAGAGGAGCCCCCTCTGATGGAGCCAACCTGGTACCAGTAATCACCCATATAAGTAAGCTTATATCCGCTGACCGAGGACGGAATGCTCACTCCAAACAGAAGTTTGGAAACATCATTCACAAAACCATAACAATAGTTCGACGCTTTTGAGGAACCGACCGTGTAGCCGCTGGAGCTGCTGATCTGCGCCAGGCGGGACTCAATAGTAGTGATGTCAGACGCTGCGAAAACGGTACTGCCCATCATGCAGACCATCATACAGATTACACTAAACATTCCCAGTAATTTCTTCTTCATTTTCATTTCCTCCTGTTGATTTTAATTTTGCCGTTTTCCGGCTCCTTTTTCTTTACAGTCAGAGCATAGCACATTTTCAATGGACGCCGTTTTAAGCACGGTCGAACACGGAATACGGTTTTCTGTTAATACAGAAGTTTAAAAAATTTTTAAGAAGATTTTATCTGCGTGTTGTAGTAAAATGAATATGGTCAACGTTTTAATAGATGTAAATATATTTACGGAGGATAAACATGTTCCTGTTTCTCACGCTCCTGGACAGCCCCGGTGAGCAGGAAAAATTTGCGGAGATTTACAATCAGTACCGCCATTTCATGTGGTACGTCGCGAACCAGCGGCTGAAGGACGAGCACCTGGCAGAGGACGCGGTGCAGGAGGCTTTTCTCGCACTGACGCGCCATCTTGATAAGGTGGAGGACGTGCACAGCTCAAGGACACGCAATTTCCTCGCCACGATTGTCCGCAGTAAAGCAGCGGATATCCTGCGCAAAAGCCGGCCTGAGGAGGAACTGACGGAGAAGGTGGAGCGCAGCGGCTGGGAAGGCGACGCGCTGGAGCAGTATCTGAAAAAGGAGCAGTACAATGCGCTGGTTGCCTGCGTGCTGGAACTCGATGACAGCTATCGGGTCGTCTTCGAGTACAAGTACCTGTATCGCATGACGGATAAGGAGATCGGGGACATTCTCGGTATCTCGGCGAAAAATGTGAATGTGCGCTGCTTCCGCGCGAGGAGAAAACTTCAGGAAATGTTGCGAAAGGAGGCGGAGCGTTATGAAAAGGCATAATGCGCTCAGCGATGGAGAACAACTCCTCGCACGCGTCCTGGAGGAGTGCCTGGAGGAAGATTTAAGCTTCGTGCCGCCGGAGCGCGAGATCGCGAGAAAGCATCGTTTTTCGCAGGAGTTTGAGGATGCCATGTCCGAGCTTCTTGAAGAAGAGGAGGACGAGGATGAGACTGAGGAGGAGATCCGGAGGCATTTCCGACCTCGTTTCGTGGAACTGGCGGCGGTCATTCTGGTGTTCTTTATCTGCGGCGCAGTGGCGATGTCGCTGTCGGACAGCTTTTTTTCAGCTTCGACCTCGTCTGACACGGCTGCGGCGGAGACGACGGAGGCGGCAGAGGAAGAGACAACCGCGGAAACCTGGGATATGGAAGAGTCCGCGGAGGAAGTCTCCGGCACCGACGCCGGTGAGGAAAGCGGCGAGGAGACTACAGCGGGCAGTATGGCGGAGTACGGCGGAGAGCTGATCGATGAGGCGTCGGAGCAGGAGCTTGCATCCTCACTGGACGGGCTGACGCTTGAACTGGCTTATCCGGGCGCGGAGGGCGGCAATACGAGCATCGGTTATTCGCTCGAAAACTCCGGGGAGGAGGCGGTCAGTTATATCAGCCTCTTCGATCTGGAGGTGTATCTGGACGGTCTTTGGTATACAGTTCCCTATGTCGGAGAGGAGACAAGGAACTGGGCCTCGATGGGGAGCGGCATGGTGCTGGACGGCGCGCTGGATCTGAGCGCCTGGGCGATCGATGGCGAGACGCATTCATACCGGCTGGTGCTGCAGCTTGCGGACGGCCGGATCGGTGCGGAGTTTACCTTTGAGGAGGCAGTTTTGGAGTGAGAATCGCGGGGCACAAGGAACCCCGAAAATGGGAGGAGAGCATATGAAGAAAAGAGTTCTGGCAATCATGATGACGGCACTGGTGGCTCTGGGGATGGCCGGCTGTGGCAGCTCGTCGGACAGCAGCGCTTCGGCGGATACGGCGGCCTCGTATTACCGGACGGAGGCGGCGACCACCGAGGAGGCTGTGGAGTATGAGGTGGCTGAGGATATCGTGGAAGAGAACGATGCAGGCGTCAGCTCCGGCAGCGGCATCGAGTCCGTGACCGATACGTCCCGCAAGCTGATCAAGACGGTGAACTTAAGCCTGCAGACGACGGAGTTCGACTCCGTGCTGGAGAGTATTTCTGCGCGGACGACGGAACTCGGCGGTTATATTGAGAGCTCGTCAGTCAGCGGTAACAGTTATTATTACGAGAGCACGCGTTACGCGTACTATACGATCCGCATTCCGTCGGATCGACTCGACGAGTTCGTCGATATCGTCGGTGATCTGGGAAACGTGACATACAAGAGCGAGTCTGTCGAGGACGTGACGCTCGAGTATACCGATGTTGAGAGCCATAAGACTGCGCTCGAGACGGAGCAGGAGCGCCTGCTGGAGCTCCTCGAGGAGGCGGAAAATATGGAGGATCTGCTCGCGATCGAGAGTAAGCTCTCCGAGGTTCGCTATGAACTTGAGAGTTATGAGAGCCAGCTGCGCGTGCTGGACAATCAGGTGGACTACAGCACCGTCTATGTGGATGTGGACGAGGTGGAGCGAATCACTGAGACCGCTGAGAAGGGCTTCTTCGGGCAGATCGCGGACCGCTTTAACGACAGCCTTTACAGCGTCGGAAAAGGCCTTCGGAATTTCGTGATCGTCTTCGTCGGCTCACTGCCGGTGCTCGCCGTGTGGGCGGTTGTGATCGCGGTTATCGTGCTGATCCTGCGAAAAGTCTTCTCACGGCGAAAAGATCGGGGCAACAAAAAGGAGATAAAGAAGAAACGCTGGGGAAGAAAGAAGGAGGAGACAGAAAGTGGCAATGACGAAGAAGGAGAAGAGTCCCCTGACAACTCTGTGCTACATTGAACAGGATGGAAAGTACCTGATGCTCCACCGTATCAAGAAGGCGCATGATATTAATGAAGGAAAATGGATCGGCGTCGGCGGACATTTTGAGGATGGAGAGAGTCCGGAAGAGTGTCTGCTGCGCGAGGTGCGGGAGGAGACAGGCCTTACGCTTGTCTCCTGGCGTTTCCGCGGCATCGTGACCTTCCGCGCGGACGATGCGCCCATGGAATATATGTGTCTCTATACCGCGGACAGCTTTACCGGAGAACTGGATATGGATTGTGAGGAGGGCGTGCTGCGCTGGGTACCGAAGGAAGAGGTGACGAATCTTCCGCTTTGGGAAGGGGACCGCGTGTTTCTGGAGCTGCTGGCGAAAGAGGCGCCATTTTTTTCACTGAAACTGAGTTATGTACAGGACAGGCTCGTGGAATGCGTGCTGGACGGGTGGAAAAAGCTTTGATTTTTCGGAAAACTATGCTATACCCCGAGTTTGCCACTTATAGAGACTGAAAAAGGAGCCTGAGACGGCT
>JAJPXQ010000090.1 GCA_021205385.1 Lachnospiraceae bacterium
TGCGGAGAGGAATGCGTGGTTAAGCATCGGTCAGTCCCTCCACTTCTTTTACAAGGTCCGGATAGCTTTCCGGCGGGACGTTCGTCAGGCTGCCGCCGTTTCCGTATTTTTTGACGAGTGCCTTGACCTGTACCTTGTACTGGCCTCCGGCTTCGTTCGCCTTGCGGGCGAGGATTCCGCGGACATCTTCCTTTGAATACTGTTTTGCGGGTTCCGTAGGTGCGGGCGCCGCTTTCTTCTTTTTCTCCGGCGGCGGTGCGGCCGGCTTGTCATCATCCGGCGCGGAATAGAATTCCTTCAGGGCTCTGCCCGTCTCCGCCAGTGTTTCCCCGCAGGTGATCAGGTTGTCGATCATCAGGGAAAGCTCACTCATTTTGCTCATGTTGTCTGTCTCCTTCCTTTGACATGTCTGCCTGTAGTTTCCTTGCCAGCCGCTTGGCCACGACACTGATCGCGATGAGGGTATCAATGAGTTCCTCATCTGTTGCGGTGATTGTGGGAGCGGCTTTTTCAATGGTTGCTCTGTTCATATCTGCCTCCGTTTCTGTCCGGACTTTCCTTCCGGGCTACCCCTTAAAGTTCCCTGGGTCTGAACTTTTCCGGCGATTTTGAAAATTTCTGAAAAAATTTTTCGGATCATCGGTGGTTCATCTCCCGTACTCCCTAAAGTTCCCCGCAGATGGATTTTTCCGGCAGGAATGCAGATTTTTTTGATTCGGTTTTTGCCTTTATAAAAGGAAGCGAAATTTTTTTGGAGAAATTTCAGATTTCGCCGGAATTCTGCCAGGCCAGGGAACTTTATGGGGTGTAGCGGAGAAGACAAAGATTTGCCCTGTATGCAGAGAGGATGGTGGTTTTTATGGGGTGAGTTACAAAAACGCCGAGGGATACAGTGATCCGGTGCCTTACGCGGCGGCAAGGAAGATGGATCAGGAAAACAGGAAGTACCGGCCGCTGGTTTACATCTGTTCCCCGTTTAAGGGGGATGAGGATGGGAACGCGGCGAAGGCCAGACGGTTCTGCCGGTTCGCGGTGGATCAGGGAGCGATCCCGCTGGCGCCGCATCTGCTGTTTTCGCAGTTTATGGAAGAAAGATCGGAACGGGAGCTGGCGCTGTTCATGGGCATGGTGCTGTTGGGGCACTGCTCGGAGGTGTGGGTGTTCGGTGAGAGGATTTCTTCCGGGATGGAAGCGGAGATTGCGAAGGCGGAAAAGAAGCAGATGAGGATCCGTTATTTTACGGAAGACATGAGGGAGGTTTGAATTTTATGAAGCTTATTTTGCAGACAGCCGATGTGGTATCAGACGCGAAGAACTGCCGCTATCCGAACCGGGTATCGGTCATGAGCGCGGAGGAGCTGCAGGCAGCAGTGAGGTTTGACCATGTGTGCGCGGAGTATAAGGACAATTACCGCAGTGTGGGAAATTTCATCCGGTCGAATGTGATTGTGATGGACTGCGACAATGACCATTCGGAGAACCCGGAGGAATGGATCACGACGGAGAAGATGAAAAAGCTCTTTGAGGACTATTCCTTTGCGGTAGCGCCCAGCCGTCATCATATGGTTCCGAAGGACGGGAAAGCGGCGAGGCCGAAGTACCATGTGTATTTTGAAATCAATGAAACGGAAGACGCGGAATATTACGCAGCGCTGAAACGTGCGATCCAGAAGGTGTATCCGTTCTTTGACGACAATGCCCTGGATGCGGCAAGGTTTATTTTCGGCACGGACTGCGGCGAGGTGTACTGGCACGAAGGATGGAACACGATTGATGAAGAAGTAGAAGTCCTGGCCGGGACCGGGGATGAGGACGCGGACGACGGCAGCTGGAGACCAAACGGGAAAATCTCCCAGGGAACCAGGAACCGGACGCTTTCCCATTTCGCCGGACGGGCCTTGAAGCGCTTCGGGGAGACGGAGAAGGCAAAGAAGATTTTCCTGGAAGAAGCGGCGAAGTGCGATCCGCCTCTGGATAAGGAAGAACTGAAAACCATCTGGCACTCCGCTTTGAAGTTTTACCGGAACACGGTACAGACGCAGGAGGGCTATGTGGAGCCGGATGAGTACAACAGCGACTTCCGGGACGGATCCCTGAAACCGGGCGATTATTCCGACATCGGACAGGCGAAGGCGCTGATTAAGGAATACGGCGATGAGCTGCGTTTCTCCGAGGCCACGGATTTCCTGCGCTATGACGGGCAGGCATGGATTGAGGACAAGCAGTACGCGGTTGGTGCTCTGGAAGAGTTCCTTGATCTGCAGCTGGAAGACGCAAATGACTGCGTGCAGCGGCTGGCGGAAGCGCTGGTGACAAGCGGTGTGGATGAGGAGACAGTGAAAGCCGGAGGGAAGTCTCTGGAAAAGGCTGTGACCGGGAAGCAGATAAAGTTGTTCCACGCTTATATAGCCGCGCGGGGCTATCTGGCGTTCGTCATGAAGCGCAGGGACTGGAAGTATGTGGCGTCGGCGCTGAATGTGGCGAAGCCGATGATCCTCATCAATGTCAATTCCCTGGATACGGATGAAAATCTGCTGAATACGCCGGAGGCAACGTTTGATCTGAAAAAGGGGCTGGACGGCGGGAAGCCGCATGATCCGGCGGATTACATCACGAAATGTACGGCGTGTGCTCCAGGAGAAGATGGAAAGAAGCTGTGGGAGGATGCCCTGGATCTGTTCTTCTGCGGGGATAAGAGCCTGATCGCGTATGTGCAGCAGATTGTGGGGATGGCAGCAGTCGGCAGGGTTTACCAGGAGCATCTGATTATCGCTTACGGCAGCGGTGCGAACGGGAAATCCACGTTCTGGAACACGGTGGCGCGGGTGATGGGAACCTACTCCGGGAAGCTGTCGGCGGAGACGCTGACCATGAGCTGCAAGCGGAACGTGAAGCCGGAGATGGCGGAGCTGAAGGGCAGACGCCTCATCATTTCCTCGGAGATGCAGGAAGGGATGCGGCTGAACACGTCGATGGTCAAGCAGCTCTGCTCCACGGATGAGATTTTCGCGGAGAAGAAATACAAGGCGCCGTTTGCCTTTTCTCCGAGCCACACCCTGGTGCTGTACACGAACCATCTGCCGAAGGTTGGAGCTACGGACGACGGGATCTGGCGGCGGCTGATCGTGATCCCGTTCAATGCGAAGATTGAGGGGAAGAACGACATCAAGAATTATTCGGAGTTCCTGTTTGATAATGCCGGGTCTGCCATCATGGCCTGGATTATCGAGGGCGCGAAGAAAGCCATTGATCTGCACTTCCATACGACTCTGCCAAAGGTAGTGCAGGACGCGATTGACGCATACCGGGAGGAAAACAATTGGCTGGGTCATTTCATCAGTGAGTGCTGTGATGTGGATCCTTCCTATAAGGAAAAGTCCGGTGAGTTTTATCAGCAGTATCGGGCGTACTGTACACTTTCCGGGGAATATATCCGCGGGACAGCAGATTTTTACTCGGCGATAGAGAAAGCGGGATTTATCCGTAGACGGACGAATTCCGGGAACATTGTGTGCGGCCTGAAGCTGAAAGAGGGACAGGATTTCCTGTGATGAAGGTCGTGGAGATACAGGCGCAGACCTTTTCCAGTATGGAGGTGCTGGTCGTGACGGTTGGAATGAAAACATTTTCAACAGTGACATAGGGCAGCTTTTCCAACGGTGGGAAGGTCGTGAAAGCCTGCGGAGTAACTTTTTTCAAAATGGGATTTTTTAAAGAATCCTGTTTTTAAGCCATTTGTGGAGGTAGTGGATGTTCTATATAAAAGTTCCATAAGGAAAGAAAAAAATCCTTATATAAAAGTTACATATGGGCTTTCACAATCTCCACACGGCTATTGACGGAGGTATGGCGGTGCGGGAGAAAAGCATTGAGCAGAAACTGGTTTCGGAAGTGAAAAGGCGTGGCGGGATCTGTCCGAAGTGGGTATCACCTGGATTTGACGGGATGCCTGACCGGATTGTGTTATTGCCGGGGCGGCACATCGGATTTGTAGAGGTAAAGGCTCCGGGCAAAAAGCCGAGGCCGCTGCAGGAATCCAGACACAGGCTTCTGGCGGCTTTGGGTTTCCCCACCTACATACTGGACGGAGCGGAACAGATTGGAGGGATTCTGGATGAGATACAATCCTC
>JAJPXQ010000149.1 GCA_021205385.1 Lachnospiraceae bacterium
TGTACCCACCTCCGAAATTGCATATGATTATTATATTCGAATTTTAAGTTAAATTCAAGCTTGTTTGTTATATTTTTTGATTTTTTCTCTTTGATTTCTTTTAATCGGAGCATCGAAATGACGCATCGAAATGAACAGCTAAAATCGAAGCCCTCATTTGAAATGACCATTTCCGGGTCGAAAGCAAAATAAACGAAAAAATCCCCTCGATCTGTCAGCCCACAAATAAGGGCTCGCAAATCTCGGGGGATTTGTATCATGTTCTATGTAAACGCCGTATTGATTCATTTCTATGAGGCCGCCGCCCGGCGATGGCGGCAGCCTTCCCGGAAATCACACTTCCATCTTCGAACTTTCTCGTCACTCGATGGCAATATAGTGATTTTCCTCCACCGCAGGCTGCTGAACGGTCTTCGGCACCGTCAGGACGAGCGTACCATTCTCAAATCTCGCCTTGATATCCTCCTGCTTCACATCCTCGCCCACATAGAAGGATCTGCTGAACGAGCCGGTATAACGCTCCCGGCGAATATATCTGCCGTTCTCGTCCTTCTCATCATTATTGGAATCACTGCTGGCCGCGATCGTCAGATAGCCGTCCTTCAGCTCCGCTTTCACATTTTCCTTCTGAATGCCCGGGAGATTCATCGTGATCTCATAATCGGAATCGTGCTCCTTCACATCTGTCCGCATCATCTCCGCCGCGCTGTTGTTCGACGCATACGCTGCCGTTCTGAGCGGACTGAAAAATGCATCGTCAAAAAATTCATCCCACAAACTTTCTCCATAAAAACCTGGTCTCAACATCATTCATCGCTCCTTTTCTCAGTATCACATTTATAGTTTCCAGAACTCCGTGGAGATATTCCTTTTCTTCATCTCTTATTTGTTCTATATGTGTTATAACACGTATTGTTAGCCATGTCAAGGGTTGAGTGCTAATTTTTTGTGAAAAATCTGTGAATTCTGAGTTGTGAACAATTTTTTGACAGCACATAAAAATCCATGGTAAAGTAAATGAAAAGCAGCCTGTAGAGGAAAAAAGGATGGAATGCATATGATTCCGAATCGGATTCGACATTTTCTGGAAAAAATAAAAAGGCCCTGTATCCTGTGGGTCATATTCTCCGGCGTCCTTACAGCCGTCGCAATCATCTATCCCCGCTTTGGCTGGCTTGCGTGGATATCTCTGATTCCTTATTTTGTGACGTTGTATCAGAATACGGATCCAGAAAGCGGGAAGCGCCATCTGTCTGGAACAGGCTTTCTGTTTGGCTTAAGCTTTTATCTCCCGCTCTTTTCCTTCTTCTGTGCGCTTTATCCCATGGAGGCCGCCGGCTTAAGTTCGCTGGAAGCTTTAGCAGTTATCTTACTTGCCTTCTTCGGTTTATCCGTGCTCTACAGCCTGCCGCATGCGCTTCTGCCCTGCGCGCTGCGGCTTCTGCAAAAGCGGGGTATCCGCAGACGGCAGATATTTCTCGCTCCGCTGGCGATCGCGGCCCTTTGGGTACTCGTCGAATGGGCCGACTCACAGACCTTCCTGGGCATGCCCTGGGGCAGACTGGCGGTCTCTCAGTACCGGCTGACGCCGCTGATCCAGAGCGCCTCCCTGCTGGGATCCTGTTTCGTCAGCTTTCTCATCGCTCTCTGCAATGCTCTGCTGGCGCAATACCTCTGGCAGCGTTTTTGGTCAGAAAAGGCGAATGATCTTCCTGTGACCACCGGAAAGGTGAAAACAGTCCGTGCAGCCCCGGGAAACAAGGTCTGCCTCCTGTGCGCCGTCATACTTTTTCTGGGAAATCTGCTGTATGGACTGATTTCCATAAATATAGAACCGGAGCCAACTGAAACCATTTCCGTGGCGATCGTGCAGGGCAATCTGTCCTCTTCTGAAAAATGGGGAGACGGCGGCGAGCTCCTCTCGCTGGAACAGTATCTGAATATGACAGAGGAGCTGTCCGCAGAGGAAGATGCGGACCTGATCATCTGGACCGAGAGCTGTATTCCCGTTGTACTGAATGGATATCCGGAGATATCGCAGCAGATAGCGGATACCGCCGCGGACTGCGGCTCGGTCATTCTCGTCGGTTCCTATTATTACGATGGAAGCGATCGTTACAACGCGGTCTACGCCTTCTATCCGGACGGCACAGTGAGCGAACAGCCCTACTGCAAACGCAAACTGGTGGCCTTCGGCGAATATATGCCTCGCTCAGCTTTTCTGGAATTTCTGGTTCCCGCGCTGGCGGAGCTCAACCTGATGCAGTCCGCGTTCACACCCGGAACGGACAGCGCTGTCTTTTCTACGGATTTCGGTTCGATCGGGGGACTCGTCTGCTTTGACGCGGTCTTTGAGGGACCCGCTCTCTCCTCGGTGAGAGACGGAGCGGAGCTTCTGGCGCTGCTGAGCAACGACGCCTGGTACGACAGCTCCTACGCCGTCTCCAATCTTCTGGGGCACAGCGTGCTGCGCGCGGTGGAAAACGGCCGCTGTGTCGTGCGCGGCGCGAATACCGGAATCTCCGCCATTATCGACGCGAAGGGTCGGATCCAGACAGAATCGAATCTGCGGACCGCGGAAGTCATCCGGGGAGAAGTGTCATTTTACAGCCACCGCACCCTTTACTCGTATGTAGGAAATCTTTGGGAGTTGGTCTGTCTTTTATATGTCATTGCGCTTTTGGTGCCGGTGAGAAAGAAAAATGCTTAATTGCCAAAGGTTCTTAAATATTTTTTAAGGTCGACACCGACAATCTCCCTGACTTCCCCGGCAATTCGCCTTGCTTTCTTCTCATCAAACTTCACACGCTTTGCAACTGCAAGCAAATCCTCTATATCCGGATTGCTGCCATTCCCATTGACTGTTGTCGCGTGTTCGCCGCCGATGGAATTGCTGTATGTCAGGTCATATGCCGGGGACAGCCGCCATTTACCATCCTTATACAAAAAGGAAAAGTTCTTGGAGTGATCGTCCCTGTTATGCGCAAAAACATTAAAACACGTCTGCCGATACAGCTTTTCAATTTCCTCATAGCTTTGTGTCAGCTTCATGGTAAGCTGCATCAGAATGTGATAATCCAGATTGGGAATACGGTGCGACGTTTCTAACAAACCGCTCACCGAAACCATGTGAATCCTTGCATTCCGTTCTCTGTCAAAACGTCTGACCGCAAAATAACCCGTATTCCTCTTAGAAGGAAGAAGTCTCGTTTCCGGCATTTCAATTCCACATTTTTTCGCACATACAGAATAGTCGTATTCCTGTTCTCCGATATTTTTCCGGTCTGCTGAAGAAGGAAATTTTACAATCCATTCCTCGCCATCTATCCTGTAAAAAATTTTAGGTCTTGCACCGCCGGACGAACCGCCCATCTGGAACAGAACATCCAGATTATCGGATTCCTCCGTTGCAAACATTTTTTCACATTCCAAAGCAATCTCATCCAGAGACATATCCGACCATACCGCATCCATACGTCTTTCCGGCTGATAGGTAAGAGCTCCCATTCCCGTAGTTCCGACAATTGCCAGTCGGCTGATACTGTCTACCTCTGCGGGATTTATTTTTGCCCTTGCCAATAACCTGTCTACCAGCAGCCTCCCCCATCCGTCCGGCAGGCTGTCCGAAAAAACGCCAAATAAACCTTCAAACGGATCATAATTTTTCGGTATAAAAACGCCTTTTCGCAATGGTAAAGAAAGGGGACTGATGGAAAATCCGTCTGAAAGCCAATCTGAGTCATACTCAAATGCAGCCAGATGATTTGCCGTCAAAGCCAGTGTCCCGACCTTGCGGTTTTCCATCCATACGTTTAACATCTTATCGTTGTTCATCAATGACCTCCTGAATCGACGCATAACCCTTCTTTGAAAATAATTCATCGAAGTCTCCCTCGCATCCTAATGCGAAGGCTATCTTGATGAGTGACGACAATGAAATTTCTCCGGTTCGCTCAAAACGTTTCAGCGTACCAAGACTCACGTCTGAACGTTCGCTTAGCTGCACCTGTGTTAATTTCTTCTCCTTCCTCCGCTGACGCATTCTCATCACAATTTCTTTATTTACATCGCCTGGAGATTTTAATAAATCGAAATTATTC
>JAJPXQ010000132.1 GCA_021205385.1 Lachnospiraceae bacterium
TGCGGAGAGGAATGCGTGGTTAAGCATCGGTCAGTCCCTCCACTTCTTTTACAAGATCCGGATAGCTTTCCGCCGGGACGTTCGTCAGGCTGCCGCCGTTTCCGTATTTTCTGACGAGTGCCTTGACCTGCACTTTGTACTGGCCTCCGGCTTCGTTCGCCTTGCGGGCGAGGATGCCGCGGACATCTTCCTTTGAATACTGTTTTGCGGGTTCCGCGGGTGCGGGCGCCGCTTCCTTCTCTTTCTCCGGCGGCGGTGCGGTCGGCTTGTCCTCATCCGGCGCGGAATATAATTCCTTCAGGGCTCTGCCTGTCTCCGCCAGTGTTTCCCCGCAGGTGATCAGGTCGTCGATCATCTGGGAAAGCTCACTCATTTTGCTCATGTTGTCTGATTCCTTTCTTATAAAATTTCATGGTCGAATGTGACTTGTATGCCGCCTTGACTAAATAGTTTTTGTTATCTGAAGGCGGCTTTTTCAATGGTTTTCATCTGCATTCGCAGCACCTCTCTTTCCGAAGGGCTTTCCTGCCTTTCTGAAGGTCTAAGTACCCGGAGAAGACAGATTCCGATTTTTTGAAAATCTTTTTGAAAAATTTCACGGCGGAGATTCTGGTGATGAGGGCGTGAATTATTGAGGATGTCTGGAAAATCGAAGAAGCAGGGGATGCATATAAAAAGGAAGCGTTTGAAAAAGATTTTCGATTTTGTCGGATTTATCGGAATTGGAAAGCCGTGGGTACTTAGACCTGTGGAAGGCCGGATGGGTCTTACTAATTTTGGAAATGAGGTGGTTGACTTGGGGTGAGTTACAAAAACGCCGAGGGGTACTGTGATCCGGTGCCTTATGCGGCGGCAAGGAAGTTGGATCAGGAAAACAGGAAGTACCGGCCGCTGGTTTACATCTGTTCCCCGTTCCAGGGGGATGAGGATGGGAACGCGGCGAAGGCCAGACGGTTCTGCCGTTTCGCGGTGGACCAGGGAGCGATCCCGCTGGCGCCGCACCTGCTGTTTCCGCAGTTTATGGAAGAAAGATCGGAACGGGAGCTTGCGCTGTTCATGGGCATGGTGCTTCTGGGGCACTGCTCGGAGGTGTGGGTGTTCGGCGAGAGGATTTCTTCCGGGATGGAAGCGGAGATTGCGAAGGCGGAGAAGAAGCAGATGAGGATCCGTTATTTTACGGAAAACATGAGGGAGGTTTGAATTTTATGAAGCTTATTTTGCAGACAGCTGATGTGGTATCAGACGCGAAGAACTGCCGTTATCCGAACCGGGTATCGGTCATGAGTGCGGAGGAGCTGCAGGCGGCGGTGAGGTTTGACCATGTGTGCGCGGAGTATAAGGACAATTACCGCAGTGTGGGGAATTTCATCCGGTCGAATGTGATTGTGATGGACTGTGACAATGACCACTCGGAGAACCCGGAGGAGTGGATCACGACGGAGAAGATGAAAAAGCTCTTTGAGGATTATTCCTTTGCAGTGGCGCCCAGCCGTCATCATATGGTCCCGAAGGAAGGGAAGGCGGCGCGGCCGAAGTACCATGTGTATTTTGAAATTAATGAAACGGAAGACGCGGAATATTATGCAGCGCTGAAACGTGCGATCCAGAAGGTGTACCCGTTCTTTGACGATAATGCCCTGGATGCGGCGAGGTTCATTTTCGGCGCGGACTGCGGCGAGGTGTGCTGGCACGAGGGATGGAACACGATTGACGAAGAGGTGGAAGTCCTGGCCGGGACCGGGGATGAGGATGCGGACGATGGCAGCTGGAGGCCGGACGGGAAAATCTCCCAGGGAACCAGGAATCGGACGCTTTCCCATTTCGCTGGGCGGGCGTTGAAGCGTTTCGGGGAGACTGAGAAGGCAAAGAAGATTTTCCTGGAAGAAGCGGCGAAATGTGATCCGCCTCTGGATAAGGAAGAACTGAAGACCATCTGGCACTCCGCTTTGAAGTTTTACCGGAACACGGTGCAGACGCAGGAAGGCTATGTGGAGCCGGACGAGTACAACAGCGACTTCCGGGACGGATCCCTGAAACCGGGCGACTATTCCGATATTGGACAGGCGAAAGCGCTGATTAAGGAATACGGCGGCGAGCTTCGTTTCTCCGAGGCCACGGATTTCCTGCGCTATGACGGGCAGGCGTGGATTGAGGACAAGCAGTACGCAGTGGGCGCGCTGGAGGAATTCCTTGACCTTCAGCTGGAGGATGCGAATGACTGTGTGCAGCGGCTGGCGGAAGCGCTGGTGACAAGCGGCGTGGATGAGGAGACGGTGAAGGCCGGCGGGAAGCCGCTGGAGAAAGCCGTGACCGGGAAGCAGGTGAAGCTGTTCCATGCTTATATAGCCGCGCGGGGTTATCTGGCGTTCGTCATGAAGCGCAGGGACTGGAAATATGTGGCGTCGGCGCTGAATGTGGCGAAGCCGATGATCCTCATCAATGTCAATTCCCTGGATACGGATGAAAATCTGCTGAATACGCCGGAGGCAACGTTTGATCTGAAAAAGGGGCTGGACGGCGGGAAGCCGCATGATCCGGCGGATTACATCACGAAATGTACGGCGTGTGCTCCAGGAGAAGATGGAAAGAAGCTGTGGGAGGATGCCCTGGATCTGTTCTTCTGCGGGGATAAGAGCCTGATCGCGTATGTGCAGCAGATTGTGGGGATGGCAGCAGTCGGCAGGGTTTACCAGGAGCATCTGATTATCGCTTACGGCAGCGGTGCGAACGGGAAATCCACGTTCTGGAACACGGTGGCGCGGGTGATGGGAACCTACTCCGGGAAGCTGTCGGCGGAGACGCTGACCATGAGCTGCAAGCGGAACGTGAAGCCGGAGATGGCGGAGCTGAAGGGCAGACGCCTCATCATTTCCTCGGAGATGCAGGAGGGGATGCGGCTGAATACGTCGATGGTCAAGCAACTCTGCTCTACGGATGAGATTTTCGCGGAGAAGAAATACAAGGCACCGTTTGCCTTTTCTCCAAGCCACACCCTGGTGCTGTATACGAACCATCTGCCGAAGGTCGGTGCCACGGACGATGGGATCTGGCGGCGGCTGATCGTGATCCCGTTCAATGCGAAGATTGAAGGGAAGAACGACATTAAGAATTATTCGGAGTTCCTGTTTGAAAATGCCGGGTCTGCCATCATGGCCTGGATTATTGAGGGTGCGAAGAAAGCCATTGATCTGGATTTCCATACGCCGCTTCCGAAGGTGGTGCAGGACGCGATTGACGCATACCGGGAGGAGAATAACTGGCTGGGCCATTTCATCAGCGAGTGCTGTGATGTGGATCCTTCCTATAAGGAAAAGTCCGGGCAGTTTTATCAGCAGTACCGGGCGTATTGCATCCAGTCTGGGGAATATACCCGGAGCACAACAGATTTTTATACAGCAGTGGAGAATGCGGGGTACATCCGCAGAAAGACCAGCGCGGGAATGATGATTTACGGACTCAAGCTGAAGGACGGTCAGGATTTCCTGTGAAGGTCGTGACGGTTGTGTGAAAGACTTTCTTCAAAACAGTGTTAGGAGAAACGGTTGTGTCAGGCAGCTGTGAAGGTCGTGACGGTTACAGGAGAAACTTTTTTAAAAACGGGAAGTTTTAAGAAATCCTGATTTTAAGCCATTTATGCAAGTCGTGATAGTCATATATAAAAGTTGCTATAAGGGAAATAAAAAAATCCTTATATAAAAGTTATATAAAGCCTGTCATGACCTGCATTCTTGAAAATTGACGGAGGTATGGCGGTGCGGGAAAAGAGCATTGAGCAGAAGCTGGTTCAGGAGGTAAAGAGGCGCGGCGGGGTCTGTCCGAAGTGGGTGTCACCAGGTTTTGACGGGATGCCCGACCGAATTGTATTGCTGCCGGGACGGCATATCGGATTTGTGGAGGTAAAGGCTCCGGGGAAAAAGCCGAGGCCGCTGCAGGAATCCAGGCACAGGCTTCTGGCGGCTTTAGGTTTCCACACCCACATACTGGACGGAGCGGAACAGATTGGAGGGATTCTGGATGAGATACAATCCTC
>JAJPXQ010000083.1 GCA_021205385.1 Lachnospiraceae bacterium
TTGTAAAGATGTGTATAAAATGGAAATAAGTGTTAGAACCTGTCGGAAATATCGATAGATACATCTTCGAGGGAGAAAAAAACAGATGCGTTTTCTGTCATCTTATCACACAGATATTGGTACCAGAAAAAAGAGTAATCAGGACTCACTTCTGCTGCAGCAGGCGGACACCGTGTTTGGCCCGGTGCTGCTGGCTGTAGTCTGTGACGGCCTCGGTGGCCTGGAGAAGGGAGAAGTGGCGAGCGCGACAGTTGTCCGCGCTTTTTCGGACTGGTTCCAGTATTTTTACCCCAGTTTACTGAAAAAAGGAAATATCGCTTCAGAACTGCGAGACAGCTGGTCACAGCTCACCTCCACGCTGAATACGTCCATTGCGGACTATGGCAGACGGAACGGACTGGGCCTTGGGACAACCCTGGAGGCGTTGCTGCTCGCGCAGGGACGTTACTATATCTTTCATATTGGAGACTGTCGTGTCTATAAGAAGGAGCGCGAGCTGCTGCAGCTTACGAAGGATCAGACCTTTGTCCAACAGCAGATTGATCTCGGGGCGATGACGCGCGAGCAGGCCATGCAGGATCCGCGTAAGAACACGCTCCTGCAGTGTATCGGCGCGAGCCAGTACATTCAGCCGGATTTCCTGGAGGGGAGCCTTGCCCCGGGCCAGGATTTCCTTCTGTGCAGCGATGGTTTCCGGCATATGGTCACCCCGGAGGAGATCGCCGGGGCGCTGACGCCGTCGTCGGAATATGACGAGCGGCTCATGACGGAACAGCTTGTAAGGCTGACAGAGCTGGACAAGCTCCGTGGAGAAAATGATAACATCACCTCCATCTGGGTGCATGTGGCTTGACATGGAGGGCAGCGGATGTTCAGACCGGGTGAAATTGTAGCGGGCGAATACGAGATCGTCCGGAAGATCGGAGAAGGCGGGACCAGTATTGTATACCTCGCCATGCACAGAGGCAATGGCAAGCTCTGGGCACTCAAAGAGATCAAAAAATCAGTATTATCAAACCAGAATATTATTTTCCATGATCTCGTTACCCGGGAAGCTGATCTTCTGACGAGGCTGAGTCACCCGACTCTTCCGCACATTGAGAAGGTGCTGGAGGGAGAGGATACCTGGCTTCTCGTAATGGAATTTATCGAAGGCATGTCATTGGCGAGGTTCGTGGAACGGAATCATTTGGCGGAAGAACAGGCTGTGCGCTGGATGTTCCAGCTTGCTGATGCGCTGCAGTACCTGCACACGCAGAATCCGCCGATCATTTACCGTGACATGAAGCCGGACAATATCATGATCCGTCCGAATGGCGATCTGGTACTGATCGACTTTGGAACGGCCAGAGAATACAAGCCATATAAAAATACCGGTGACACCTGGGCGCTCGGAACGAACGGCTATGCTGCGCCGGAGCAGTACAGTACCACGTCGCAGACGGATGTGCGCACGGATGTCTACTGCCTTGGGGCGACGATGCATCAGGTTATCACAGGCGAGGATCCCATGAAGCATCCCTTCCTGTTTCAGCCGATCCGGCAGTTTGCGCCGGAGTACTCGCCGCAGCTGGAAGCGATTCTTATGAAATGCACGCAGGTCAGTCCAGACAGCCGTTACCAGAGTATTGCCGAACTTCTGGCGGATCTGCGGGCCGCGTTTCCCTGGATCGGACAGGGCCGCGCGGTGACAAAACCTGTCAGACGGAGACCGAATTACGTTGTTCCGCTTGCGATCGGAGGTGCGACGCTGCTTTTGCTGATCATAGTCGCGGCGGTACTGCTCGTGACGCTGAGCGGGAGTGGCAGCAGAAACGTGAGGAGTTATCAGGATTATCTTGCGTTGGCAAAGAATACGGAGGATTCCATGACTGCTTTGAACTATTGCAAACTGGCAGTTCTGCAGCAGCCGGGCCAGTACGATGCCTACGATACGATCCTGACCGTCATTGAAGCAGATAATTATCTGACCTGTGACGAGGTCGATGCGGTCGAGGCGATCCTCGATTACAGTGCAGGCAATATGACCTGCGAGGAATATTTCCAGAACAGCGACCCGGAAGCCCATGTGAATTTCTGCTACTACATGATGGTGGGCATTTTCTATTATGGGGAGGACATGAGCCAGCTGCACCGCTTCGCGAATGCGGTTATGGACAGCGAGGCTTCGAACTGGTATGACTATGTGACTGCCTATCAGGAGGAGCTGCTCGTCAGCTGGGCCGAGGTCAGTGATACGGATGATGTGAACTACAGCGTCATCTGGGGTGCGTTTATGGATCTCTGGGAGATGGATCCCGCGTCGAACTCTTATTACTACTACGAGGTGCTGCTCGCGTGCCGGGCTTTCCTCTACGAATTCCTGGATCATTATACGCAGTATGCTTATATCGGCGTGACGCCGGATGAGATGGAGACAGCACTGTATCAGGTAGAATCCCAGGTGCAGCGTATCGAGAATGATGAGGAGATCGAACTGGACGAGACGGATCGGGACATCCTGGCCTACATCCACACGGCACTGGAGCAGGCATACACGATACTGGACGAAGCGGCATAAAAGCCGGGAAGAGAGACGAAAGATATGCTGAAGATCGGCGAATTACTGGACAATAAATATCGAATCCTGAGCGAGGTCGGGCACGGCGGTATGAGCACCGTCTATCTGGCCCGAAATGAGCGCGCAAATAAGAACTGGGCCGTCAAGGAAGTCCGCAAGAACGGGACGAGCCAGTACGATGTGGTAAAGCAGAGCCTTCTCGCGGAAGTCGAGATCATGAAGCGTCTGAACAATCCGCATCTGCCGAGCATTGTCGACGTGCTTGATCAGGACGATACCTTCCTGATCGTCATGGATTTCGTGGAGGGTAATTCGCTCGACAAGGAGCTCAGCAAGGGCCCGGTTCCGGAGGCAGATGTGGTCAACTGGGGCATACAGCTCTGCGATGTGCTCATGTATCTGCACAATCTGAACCCGCCGATTATTTATCGCGATATGAAGCCGGCGAATGTGATCCTGAGACCGGATGGCGTTGTCGTCCTGCTGGATTTTGGTACCGCCAAGGAATATAAGTCCCGCAAGGCGGGAGACGACACGACCTGTCTGGGAACCCGCGGCTACGCCGCGCCGGAGCAGTACGGCGGCATGGGACGGACAGACGGGCGCACGGACATCTACTGTCTGGGTGCGACGCTCTATCACCTGGTCACAGGCATGAATCCGGGCCTTCCGCCCTATGAGATGAAGCCAATTCGTCAGGTGAACCGCAACCTGTCCGACGGCCTGGAAAAGATTATATTGAAATGCACGCGGCCTGACCCGAATGAGCGCTATCAGACCTGCGAGGAGCTGAAGTTTGATCTCGAGCATGTGGACGAGATCGGCCGCAGAGCGCAGATGAAGCGCAATCGCAATATCGGTCTCTTTGTCAGTTCCATCGCGCTCTGCCTGCTCGGTGTGATCGGCATGATCGGCTTCCGTGTGGCTGCGTCGAACGCGACGACGAGCAGCTATGATTACTATGTGGAACAGGCCGAGGGGCTGACCGACGCCGACTCCAAGATGGACTGTTACATACAGGCGGTGGAGGTGGCGCCGGCGCGCGCAGAGGCCTACGAAGGTCTGCTGGACTATATTATGGAGGACAGCGAGATCACGGCGGATGAGGCGAACCTGATGACGACCCTCCTCGGGCAGGTCGTGAACGGCACGTCCGCGCGAGAGCGCTTTCAGGAGAAGAATCCGGAGGGATTCGAAGGTTTCTCTTATGATCTTGGACTTGACTATTATTTATTTTATGAAAATGAAGATACGGGGAAGAGTCTGGCGAAGCAGTATCTGCAGTATGCGGCGGAGGGAACGACTCTGACATCAGCACAGCAGCGGACTGCGCAGAATATGTACACGATCGCCTCTTCCATATCCAAACTCAATCAGAAAGTAAATTCAGATTACACCTATGAGGACTACTGGGAGGATCTGAACAATCTGATTCAGGATGATATGCTGGACCAGATCGGCTATTATATTACTTTGAATCTTTACCGGTATACCGTGTCGACGATGTTCAGCGACATGAGCAGTTTTAAAAATATGGGTGACGTAAGCCAGGACGATATGGAACAGCTGCTGGCCCGGATCGAGGCCGGAATCGACGCAGTCGAAGCGTCCGAGACGCTTGATACAGAAGATACGGATCTGGTCGCTCAGCTTCGTACAAAGATCAGCCAGGTAGAGGATCGTTTTGACGAGATTTACGGGAAATAAGGAGGCCGGTCATCATGGGACTGGAGAGAATACAGGCATATAATATCGGGTTTTACATCTGCCTCGCGATCGCCGTACTCGGTGCACTGCTGGCGGTGATCCTGTTCTTCACACTGCGGATCAAGGACGCCTGGATGATGAATTCCGGCAGGGCGAAGAGCTCGAGTATCCGCAGGATGAAGGAAGATGGAGGACGCAGCTCCTCGAAGGAAAAGAAGCGGGAAGAGCCCCCGGGACAGAAGGAAGGCTGGGCGCAGACCTCGGTACTCGCCGATAGCCGGGGTGAGGATGAGAGTCCCCCGGGAGGCAGCGACACGACGGTGCTGACAGCTTCCCTCGGGGAACGCCCCACAGAGGTGCTGAACCGGGTGGATGGATCGCCTCCGCCGGGAAACGCGGATACAGAAGAAATTCGATTTGTTTTGACGAAAAACATCTTGATCATACATACAGACGAAAAAATAACAGGAGGAATGTAAGATGCGAAGAAACAGTGGCTTGAAAAAATTAAAACGTTTCCTGGCTGTGGCGCTGGCCCTCGCACTGCTCTTTAACGGCTGGTCGAACTATGATCTGTCGGTAAAGGCGGACAACGAGACAGAGCAGACGGAGACCACCGAGACAGTCGAAAATAACGTCGAAGGCGAAGAGACGGTCGAGGAAGACAATACGGAGACGGTCGAGGAAACTGTGACGACTGAGGAGACTCAGACCGTCGAAGAGTCGCAGACGACTGAGAATTCTGCGGCGACGGAGGAGACTGCGACGACCGAAGAGGTCTCTACAGAGACGGAGAGCACGGCAGAAACGGAAGAGACGGCGAAGACGAAGATAACCTTAAATAATCCCAATGCAGGGATTAGCGCGGCGAGCGTTGAGCCTAGTGGAAATACACCAATGGTGACTGCGGCGGGTGACGTGGAATTAACTATAACGCTTGAATCCAATGTGACAGGTGGAGAATTGGAGTATACGACAGGCTCACCAGGGAGTCTTATTTTGACGCCGACAGCAACGAGTGATGATCCAACATTCACCGATCCAGGTAATCTTACATACGATTGGGTTTCTTCTGATGAAGATGTAGTAGAAGTGCATGGTGGTGTTGTGACTGCAGCTGGAAAAGGTGGCACTGCTACGATTACCGCGACTGTAAACACCGGTGGCTATACAGGATCAGGTACCTATACAGTGACCGTAGTTGCAGAGAACAGTATTACTGGACTTGAAATAAATGGTGATACAGTGTCAGTCGATGGGACATATACTGGATTGACATATGGTGACGCTAATACCAGTTTTTCAGTAAATGCGACATCAACTGATGGAGACATTTCATATACAGTTTCCGATACGAGCATTGCTGTTGTTGATAGCAACAACAAATCCCCTGTCCTGACAATTTATAAAGCGGGAACATTTAACCTGAAAGTGAGCATCGCTGCGAGTACATACTATAAAGAGGCTTCTGAAGTGAGCTTTACATTTGAAGTTCAGAAATATTCTCTGGAAGTAAGCATTAAAGCTGGGCAATCAATAACCAAAACCAGCGATGGCAAGACAGCGCTTAGTGATGGCAATAAAACAAGTCTGGCAGTAATCAGTAGTTATGTGGAACCAAGTAATCTAGTGAATAGCGACAGAAACATCAAGCTTGATCTTGATACCACCAGTGTTGCCCAGGGCACGGACATCTGGACAAGCGTAACTTATTACTACTCCGATCTGAGCAGTAATAATTATGTAAGCGGTTTTGAAAGCATAGTGAATTATCTGACGCTCAGTGGAACGAATGCTGAAAATTATGAAATCAGCAGTTCCTCGCTTGCCGATTTGCAGCTGCCGGCAAGTATTACAGCTTTTGCTCCCAATGTAGGCGAGGATGAATATGATATGACGACTACGGCGGGAACCAATGGTGAGGTTGTAATAGAAATTACAATCGAAGGAGTTTCTAGGCCCGCGATCACTCTGGCAGCCGGGACAGCGGGAAATGGTTCATATTGGTATAATAAAGAGGGCTGTAATGTAACATTAAGCAAAGATTTTGCTCTTGTTGCATCTGATGGGAGTAGCAGTGTTTCGACCCCTTTTACTGCTGATTCAACAGAATTTTATATCACCTATACAAATGGTAGTGGTGAGACTACATATTACGGAACCTATACGGTAAAAATCCAGCGCGACGAGACGGAACCAAGCATCACTGTGACAGGAGTGGAAGCCTATGGTACTGGCAGTGGCAGTAGTCTTACAGATCCTCTATACAGCAAGACTGCGGTGAAATATACACTTACTGTGTCTGATGGAGATAGTGGCGTAGACAGTGTTTATTACTATCTGAGAACAACAGACAGTGGAGACGTAACTGCAGACACTTCAGGTTGGCAGGAGATTAACCTTGGAACTGATGGCACTTTTACTGTGACTGTTCCGGCACATGGTTATCTCTATGTAAAAGCAATAGATAAGGTGGAAAATACAAAAGTGGGAGGTTCCTACTGTCTTCTGGTACTGGAAGATAAGGAGCCCACTCTTACAGTGACATGTGACACGAAGAGCACAGGCACTGCAAATCCGCAGCAAAGCCATACCATCTCGGTCACTGTAAAAGACGAAGATGATTCCACAAGCGGAACAACCTATTCCGGAATTCAGACTGTGTACTATACGCTGGTGAAATCGGGCAGCACAGTAAGTGATCCGGATCAGGTTTCACTGTATGCCGGAACGAAGGCCTCTACATTAAGCGAACGTGTGCAGTCAACGACAATATCCGATATAACGTTGACCGCTTCTGATGGAACCTACACGCTAACGGTATATGCAGTAGACTGGTGCGGAAATACGAGCTCGCAGTCAATAACGTTGGATTTTGATACGAAATCTCCGGAGCTTGCGGTCAGTTTTGGTTCTGCGAATACATATGAAAACAACGTGGGATATTACAACACAGCGTTTGACGTGACGTTCACTGTAACGGATAATTATCCGCTTGATGCAGATAAGCTGTTTCCAGGAGTTCTGAAAGATAGTGCAAGCTATACCCTGACATGGACGGAAGAAGCGTCTTCGTCTGCAGATAGCAATGGTCAGTACACCTACTCCGCCAAGGCGACGCTTCCAAATACGACAGAAGGTGAATTTGCCTTCCTGATTGTAGGAACAGACTATGCGGGCAATGAGCTGGCGGATGAAACAACCGAAACCGGTGAAAATGTGGTCTCACCAACGCAAACAAGTGACGGTGACGGATTTGTAAGCGGCACAAAGGTAATGGATATCACTGCGCCGACTGTTACGGCTGTAGCTTGCGAGCAGGAGGCAAAGGGTGACAACGGTGCTGCTTACAGTGATGGTAATTTTTATTACAATGATGACACTGTCACGTTGACCTTTACTCTGTCGGATGCATATCTGCCCGCTACATCCAGTAACTGGGCAAATAGTGAGAGTATTACTTGGACTTTCACCCCAATTGGAAGCAGTTCGTCACAGAGTGGATCTACAACAGGTACTTATACAGCTGGGTCGGGTACCGCGACAGTCCAGTTCAGCCTGTCAGCTGAGGGAACCTACAGCGGCATTTCGTTGTCCGGAAAGGATCTGGCGGGAAATTACCTGACCATAGGAGATGAAAGCAGTTACACGCATGAGACCTGCAATACTTCTACAGCTAAAGACAATGCCGTTGTATTAACCTACGGGAAGGTAATAGACCGGACGGCTCCGGAGGCTGTCATTACCTACAGCTCCTCTGCTACAGGTTATATCTATGGATCTTCGGATGACAATGCGGGAAAGACAGGTGCTGTATACTATAATGACGATGTGACAGTCAACATTGGGATTACCGATCAGTATGCGCTGGATGATACAAAGCTCTGGACGACCGAAAACGGCGGAGATGGTGTAAATGTGTCAGCTGCATCTGCATCTTATACTGTTTCCGGTGAAGATGGCACCTATTACTATGGGGTATATGGAACAGACCGCGCGGGGAACGCGCTGACAGTCACGGAAGTGATAGCAACACCGAATAGTGAAGGTAGTGAAGTTAGCAGTGAAGAACAGACAGAATGCGAAATAGGATATGAATCTCAGTATGAGATCGTGCTTGATCAAACTGCGCCGACCTTCGTTCTCACGATTGACCGTTCCGGTGCGACGAACCAGGCACTGCAGAACAATCGTTACTACTTCAACAGCAGCTACACGGCGACGGTTGAAGTGACAGAAACCAACTTTGACAGCGACAGAATCGCCGTGAACTGTGCGAGGGGTGAGGCGACCGGCACCAGCGCGGTGACCTTTGATGAAGATGATTACACGGCAAGCAATAGTTGGGATGTCGAGGGAGATAATCCTGTCTGGGAGGAGACAGTCTCCGATGAGGGTGTCTATCGCTATATGATGTCCGGCGAAGATAAGGCAGGAAACGCGCTGATCTGTGTTGAAGACGATCATGCTGAGATACAGGATACGGATAGTCTTCTGAGCTACTACATCGAGGTGGACACGACGGCTCCGGCCGGTACGCTGACGGTGAATGATTACTATGAGATCGATATCGCGAGCGGCTCTCTTGCAAAGTCAGAACCTTACCGCGATGAGACTTCCGCGACCGTTAAGATTACGACGTCGGATCTGAGTCCGGTTCTGATCGGCTACACGATTAATTCGACGGTGAAATCCGCGATCACGAAGAGCGCGGGCTATGGCTATCAGCAGAGTTCGTCGACGTTGGTTTCCGGCGAGCAGATCTTTACCGTGAAGTCCATCACGGTGACGGACCGTGCGGGCAACAAGATCTCGCTTGGTACGACGAACGGTATCTACCTCGATGTGACGGCGCCGACGATGGACACGCTCGCACCGACGATTTCCGTTGAGGCAGAGGCAGAGGACAGCCATAATGGCGACGAGGGTACGCCGCTGTTCTCGAGAGACGTGCCGCTGCACATCGTAGTAACCGATCCTTATGGTGGGACGAAGAGTTCGGGCCTCAGCACGGTTACCTATCAGTTGTATATCAACGGTTCTGAGGTGACGGGCGACGCGCAGACGCTGAATCCGACCTCCACGACTTCGTGGTCGAACAATTATAGCGACCCGACGCTCACCTTCACGATTGACAGGACGATCACGGTGGACGCGGACGATCACAATTACAATGATATCGAGGTGGTTGTGAAGGCGGTCGATAATGCCGGCAATGCCAATACCAGGACTTACAGCTTCGGCATCGACACGACGGCTCCGACGATTGAGATTACTTATGACAACAATGACGCTGAGAATGAGAAATATTTCAAGGCGGCGCGTATCGCGACGATTGTTGTCACGGAGAGAAACTTTAATTCCGATCTGATCGAGATCTCGACGGAGTCGAGAGTCTTCAGTGGTTGGGATTACGAAGCAGGCAGCAGCTCAAACGGGGATGATGATACCTGGACGGCGACGATCGCCTACAATGTGGACGGCGACTATACGTTGAACGTTTCCGGTGAGGACCTGCTCGGTCATGAGGCGGATGTGACCTACAATGGCACGGCGCCGCAGGAGTTCACGATCGACATGACAGCTCCGATCCTTGAGCTGACCTTTGACAATAACAATGTCTCAAATGGCAAGTATTACAATGCGAGCCGTACAGCGACGCTGACCGTGACAGATGTGAACTTTGCCGGGACCTCGGATATCGCGGTGCTGGCTTCCGGCGGCGGGGTAGCTCCGTCCTTCAATTTCGCGGGAGGTTACACCTCGTCAGCTACTTTCGGTGTGGACGGTATCTACAGCTTCAGCGGGACGGTGACAGACCTTGCAGGCAATGTATCCCTGCCGGTCAGCTGCGATGAATTTGTAATCGACCAAACCGCGCCGGAGATTATCTTCCATGCGGTAGAGAATATGACCGCCTATGGAAAGGGCGAGATCGAGGATGAGAATATTGGCGATGTCTTTGCACCTTACATCACGATCGAGGATACGAACTATGACTCGAACGGAGTTTCGGTCACGCTGACGCGCTCGAAGTGGGATGAGATCGATGAGGAAGTCGTTGACTTCGGTACGCTGCGCGGTATGACTTATTATCTGAATGAGATCGAGGAGACGGTGGACAATGACGCGGTCTACACACTGACCGTGACGGTGACCGACCTTGCAGGCAATGGAAATGACGCGCTCGAGGGCAGCCGTACCTTCTCACTGAACCGCTTTGGCTCGGTCTATATCCTGAGCGAGGAAACCGCCGACCTGATCGAGCAGTATTACACGAACGAGGAGCCGACACTGACGCTGACCGAGTACAACCTGAGCAATGCAGAGGAGACCTGGATCGACGTGACGCGGGGCGGCGAGGACAGTGCGCAGCTCGTGGAGGATGAGGATTACACGGCGACGCTGAGCGGCGATACGGACAATGACTGCAACTGGAAGAAGACGGACTATGAGATCCTGAGCTCGAACTTCACGGAGGACGGCGCTTACACGGTGCTGCTCTACACGAAGGACACGAAGGCAAACGCCACGACGAACGAGAGTCAGGGCTATCTTGAGTATGCGACCACAATCGATTTCTGCAAAGATACGGAAGGTCCGAGCCTGACCGTAACCGGCGTTGAGGAGGGCGAGAGCTACAATGCCTCCAGCATGCCGCTGCTGGTCAGCTACTTCGACAACAATGAGATGGAGAGCGTCACGATCAGCGTTGTGGAGCGGGACGATGAGACAGTAGTGCTCGGAGAGGCTTCCTACAAGGTCGTGGACGGCACACTCGAGCTGATTTCCGGCGAGATTGACGATTATGTGCTGAGCGAGCACAATCGCTGGCAGAAAGTGATTGTCACCGCTTACGACAGCGCCGGAAACGCTTCCCAGGAGAGCATTACCTGCCTGCTGACGACGAACAACTGGATTCGTTTCTACAACAATAAACCGCTTTTCTACGGTACAATCGGAGGCATCGCGCTTCTGGCAGCCCTGCTGCTGTTCCTGATTCTGTGGAAGCGCCGTAAAAAAGAAGATGAAGAGGAAGGAGCAAAGTAGTTATGGGTAATAATTCGTATTACGAAGAGGAAGAACAGGGATTTATTCAGCCGATCTGGAGCGCCACGTCCAATCGCCGCACTGCGGCGATCGTGGCCTGGGTTGGAATGCTTGTGATGTTTGTCGCAGCCTTCGCGCTGCCGATCGTCAAACTGAAGACGGTGGCGGAGGAGCTGGCGGACAGTGTCGGCGGCGGGATTCTAGGCTCGATTATAACGGCGGGCGCAGAGCTGGCAGGGGATGCACTGGGCACCAGTGAGGCGGTATGTGAGTCATTTACGCTGTTCAGGGCTTGCCAGACCAATCTGGTCCTGATGATCCTGTTCATCGTGGCGCTGGTCGTCGGTCTGTTGCTGCCGCTGCTGACCGAGACACCGTTTGAAATCATTCCATGCGGCTTTATGGTCGGTCTGTACACCTATGTGGGTGTAAACCGTACCCGGATCTGGGCTGCGATTTCGGCGGTCATGCAGAATGAACAGAACGACGGTGCGCTGGATGCGGAGTTACTCTCTAAGTTGAAAACAGATCTGGCGGACAATATCAGCAGTTTTGGCTCACTGAAATTCGGCGCAGGTTTTTATGTCGGTATCCTTGGTCTCATCATTATGATCGTGGCGATCATTCTGCACTTTGTTCTGAAGCCGAAGAGCAGAATGGCTTCGAAGGGCACCGCAAAGACGGACGATTACTACAGCAGCTTTGTGCCGGGTGCGGAGACAAACACCCAGTCGGCTGCGGGCACAGCACAGTCCTACTCTGCGGATGGCTACAGCGGCAATCCCTACGGAGAGACGGGGGTTCTGAGTGGAAATGCTGCGGGAACGCAGGAGAGTGCCAGCAATCCGACGGTCGTGCTGAATCAGCAGGCCGGCAGACTGGTGCGGCTGAATACGAATGAAACGGCTGTGGTGAACGAGGGTGAGATGATCCTCGGCAGAGATGCGTCCCGGGCGGGTTTTGTGGTCAGGAACGACTCGGTGAGCGGAGTGCACGCGAAAATCATTACGACAAACGGCGTATGCAGTGTGGTTGATCTGCATTCCACGAACGGCACCTATGTCAATGACCAGAAGCTGGTTCCGGACATCAAGGTGAACTTACGCGACGGTGATTATATTTCTCTCGGGGCGGAGATTCTGCAGTTTCACCAGGGCTGAGAGTTGAAAGGCGGAGTCCTCAATGGCACTTGTAAAATGTGAAAAAGGCCATTTTTATGATTCAGAAAAGTTTTTAAGCTGTCCCTATTGTCAGATTGCTCCCAGGACGCACGAAGAGCTCATGGATGAGACGACGCAGTGGACGATGGGCTATGAGGGGATGGACGATCACACGATGGGCTATGAGCCGCTCCCGGACGACGAGGAGCGCACGATCGGGATGGTGTTTTCCCGGACGGGGAGCCCGGTGACCGGCTGGCTCGTCTGCGTCGAGGGACCGGAACGGGGGCGGGATTACCGCCTCCACGCGGGACGCAATTATGTAGGGCGCTCCCTGAACTCAGATGTTGTGGTGGAGGACAGGGATATTTCCAGGAAAAATCATTTCTCCGTGGTGTACGACGCGAAGCATCAGGCTTTCCTGATCGCCCCCGGAGAAGGTACGCTGACTTATCTGGACGGGCAGGTTCTCAGAGGAGCCTGCCCGCTCACGGAGGAAATGCGGATTCAGGCGGGGCAGAGCAGCTTCGCTTTCCGGAGTTTCTGCAGGGAAGGAGTGCAGTGGGATGAGACGGTTTAGAAAATTCGGCTGGATGCTTGCTGCGTGCCTTTTCCTGCTGGGAGGGCGCAGGGCTGACGCATCGCTGACGCGCATCAGTGTGGAACAGGTGCGGGTCTTTTATCCTTATACAGCGGTCTATTATTACGGGGAAGAGGCGTTTACGGCGCAGGCCTGGCTGAATGATGCATCGCTCACGGCGGAGGATGCCGAAGGCGTCGATTACGGGACGAGTTATTATGTGCTGCTCGACACCTCGAGATCGATCTCCGAAGAGGATATGGAGGCGGCGAAGGAGCAGATTGCAGGAATGACGGAGGGGCTTTCCTCCGAGGATTCGCTGACGCTGATCACCTTCGGTGACGAGGTGCAGACTCTGTTTTCAGGGACGGACGCGGAGGCGGCTGCCGAGGCGCTGGAGGATGTCGGAGCTGTGGATGACAGAACTCATCTCTACCTTGCACTCAAGGAGGCGCTGAACCTGTCGCAGGCGGAGGACAACGGGCTGCGAAGGCAGATCCTGATTGTCGTCTCAGACGGGGCGGATACGAGCATCGATGATGTGTCGCTCACGGAAGTCCTGAACGAGCTTGAGAGCGCGGATATCCCGCTCTACGCGATGTGCACGCAGAATGCTTCCACGGAGGACCGCGAGGAATTCGGAAGCTTTGCGCGCCAGACAGGAGGAACCTTTACCGTATTCGGGAGTGACGACGCGCAGGAGCAGTGGGATGCGCTGCAGGAGACGCTGGACGGCTGCAACATGCTGCTTTTTTCGGCGTCAGCGGAGGAGGACGTCCCCACGGGCGAGAGCACATTTTTGCTGAAGACGACGACGGAGGGCGTGACGGAGGACTATAGTTGTACGGTCAGCGTGACCGGCTGGGAGGCGGATACAGAGGCGCCAACCGTTGTGTCCGTGAGCTATGACGAGCAGGAGAACGTGCTGACCGTTGTATTCAGTGAAGCAGTATTGGGTGCTGACGAGATTTCTTCCTATCAGGTGATTCTGTCTGACGGGAATGAGGCTGCGATATGGAATATTGCAAAGGAAGCAGATGACAGCTACTGTCTTTATCTGAAGGAAGTCCCGGCCGCGGGCAGCGCATCGCTTATCATATCGGGTATTACGGACAGTTCGATGGAGAAGAATGCACTGCTCACGACGGAGATTGCATTTGAGTGTCCGCAGACGGAGGAAGAGCCGGAAGAGACATTTCCGGTCTGGATTGTGATTCTGTGCGTGCTGGCGGCAGTCGAGGTGCTGATTGTCGTGATCCTGGTGCTTGTTCTGAGAAAGAAGAAAGAGCCGGAACCGGAGCCTGTGCCGCAGCCGCAGCATGTTGAAACGACGGTGCGCCATGTGGTGGAACATGTACAGGGCGGAACCGGTATACAGGCGGATGCGTCCGCGTCCTCCGCGCTCACAGTCAGTATGCTGAACCGGGCTGGTAAGGTCACGCGGATGGAGCTGCCGGTCAACCGCAGCGCGATCATGGGACGGACGGCCAGGCTTTGTGAGATCTGTGTCGAGGATCCGCGCGTGTCAGGACAGCACTGTGTGCTTGAGGAGGGAACGGACGGGATCTATGTCCGCGATCTGCATTCACGCAACGGCGTATTTGTCAATGAGATTCTTCTGCAGCCGGAGGCACGCTGCAGACTGAGGGTAAAAGACCGGCTGCGGATCGGCGATACGGTATTTCAGGTGGAGAACATTCGCCTGCGCGGGAAAGGAGCGACTTCTACATGAGTGAAGGAATGGCGCCGAGGATTTGCCCGGCCTGTTTTCAGTCCATGCTCTCAGGCGGGGTCTGTCCTTCCTGCGGCTACGGCGCGGTGAAGGAGCCGGAGCAGCCGCTCGCTCTGCCGCACTACTCGTTTCTGCACCGGATCTATCAGACCGGGCGGGTGCTGGGTGTCGGAGGCTTCGGCATTACCTATGTTGCGAGAAATGTTGACACGGGAATGCTCTGTTGTATCAAGGAATACGTACCGGAGGAGATGGCTGTCGGCCGTGACGCCTATGGAAATCTTCAGATCCGGGAGAGCGGTGCGCAGGAATTTGCGCGGGGAAAAGAGCGTTTTCTCGAGGAAGCACGGATTCTGCGGCAGTTTCAGGGAAATGTCACGGTCGTCAATATCTGGGATTTTTTCGAGCAGAACGGCACGGCATATTTTACGATGGAATACCTCGATGGCTGCAACATGCGCGTATTTCAGCGCAGTCACACGGACCGTCGTGAGGAACTGAAGGACAAAGCGCTGCAGATGCTGCTGTCGGTCGGAAGCGCCTTGATGGAGGTGCACCGCTTCGGCCTGATTCACGGGGATATCAGTCCGGAGAACATTATTCTCACCGAGAGCGGCGAGATCAAGCTGATTGATTTTGGAGCCGCCAGAACCTGGCGGCAGGCAGAAAAACAGCAGGGCGGACGGATTTTTCTGAAATCCGGCTACGCGCCCTATGAACAGCATCTGCTCAGCGGAAGAATCGGTCCATGGACCGATGTCTACGCGCTGGCCGCCACCTATTACGCGCTGGTGACCGGGAGGAAGATTCCGGACGCGCGTGAGCGTGTAAAGGAAGATGCGTATATTCCGCTTGGCAGCCTGTGTTCGGATATTGATCCGGCTTTTACAAAGATCATCGACGCGGCGCTGACTGTGGATTACCGGGATCGCTATCAGTCCATGAAGGAATTTCTGGATGCGGTGGCGAAGGTATTGCCACAGGCAGAGGTAAAAAAAGAAGAGAAGAAGCAGATCGAGGAGCCTGTGCAGGAAGTGACACGGAGTGACGTAATGGAGGAAACGCCTCCTGTACTTCCGGTTTCGGAGCCCGAGCCTCAGCCCGTTCCGAAGAAGAAAGGCTTTCACCTCTTTGGAGGCGGCAGGAAAAAGGAGCCGAAGAGGGAAGCGCGGATCTATCTGGAAATGTATACCCGTGCAGGTTCTGTTCGAAGCTGGGCACTGCAGCGGGATGTTACTTACACGGTGGGGCGGCATCCGGCTTCACAGATTGTACTGCCGCCGGATGACAGGCTGAGCCGCAATCACTGCACGATGCGCTATAACAGCAGGATGAAAAGTGTGCAACTGACGGATTATTCCTCGATCGGAACCTATCGCGAGAATGGAACGCGTCTGCCGAAGGGGATCGAGTCGACGGTCCGGGTTGGGGAATATTTTTACATGTCGGTACCGGAGTTCCGGTTCCGGGTGGTGGAGGACTAGAGGATTATGGACTGGATAAAGATCGGGATCATCGCCGGAGCCGTTGCGGCGCTTGCGCTGTTGCTTGGGGTCATTCTGTTTTTTATTATAAGTCGGAAAAAGAAAAAGAAAAAAGAAAGCGAAGAAATGTCGCTGAAGCCGGATATACCGCCGCAGACCGCGCCGCTTGAAGCGTCGACGACAGCGGTGCTGGGAGAGTTTTCGATTCCTATCGTAGACGAGGCGCCGGTCGGGTTGGGCGAGTGCAGGACGGAGATGCTGTATCCGATCTCGGATTATGCGGAGATCGGTCTTGCGAGCCTGAAAGGCACGCGGGAGTATCAGCAGGATACGGCGGATGCGTTTATCAGTTCTGCGGACGGCGACCGCGCGGTCGGCATCCTCTGCGACGGCATGGGAGGCATGGAGGGCGGCGAGAAGGCAAGTGCGCTCGCGGTTTCTGAGATGCGCAGGGAAATGACGGCTCCGTGGAAGGAATTTCCCGGGAATCTGTTGGATATCCTCACGGATGTAAATCAGATGGTGCATAATCTGCGGGATGAGAGAACGGGACGAAGGCTGCAGGCAGGGACGACGCTGACTACAGTGATCATGGAAGGAAACCAGCTGTACTGGTGTTCGGTCGGCGACAGCCGGATCTATCTTTTCCGCGACGGCAGGCTCACACAGCTGACCAAAGATCATACCTATGGCGATGAGCTGGACGAGCTGGCTGCCACGGGGCAGATCACGCGGGAAACGGCCGCCTCAACGCCGGGACGTGCGGCGCTGACCAGCTACCTGGGAATTCCCCATCTGGAGAAGATTGGCTGGAACCGCAGCCCGGAGGAGCTGGCCGGGGGAGATATCGTCCTGCAGTGCAGCGACGGCCTGTACCGCAGCCTGGGGAAGAGGGAGATGGAATACATCATTTCCGAGAGTCTTGATGATATGCAGCTGGCGGCCAGGAGGCTGACCGCGACGGCAGTGAGCAAGCCCGGCCCGCACGACAACACGACCGCGCTTTTGATTTGTTATAAAGGAACCGCCGGTTCCTCTATATAAAACAATTTTACTTAAGGAGGAAATAAAAAATGAAATTAAAACAGTGCAGTCAGGGGCATTTTTATGACGAGGATCGTTATGGGAACGACTGCCCTCATTGCAAGGCTGGCAGTTCGGCAGTGAATGTGGCTCCGAGCGACAAGACGGTGCCGGTAGATTCGCTGGGGAACGTCCCGCCGACCGTGCCGCTGAATCCGATAGACGATCCGACTCCGGCGCTGCAGGACGATGAGAAGACCATCAGCTATGGTCAGCAGATCGCGGACGTGGCGGAGGAGCCGGTTGTCGGCTGGCTGGTCTGCATCAAGGGCAACAATCTCGGTAGGGATTTCCGTCTGCACGCAGGCCGTAATTTCATCGGCCGCGGCTCAAATATGGATGTCTGCCTGAGCGGCGACGCTTCCGTGTCCCGCAACTCTCATGCGATCATCGTCTACGATCCGAAGAGCGGCGGATATCTGGCGCAGCCGGGCGAGTCCAGAGAGCTGTTCTATCTGAACGGTAAGGTTGTACTGGCAAGCGAGGAAGTGCAGGCCTACGATGTGTTTGAACTCGGCGAGAGCAGCCTGCTGTTCATCCCGCTGTGCGGCAAGGAGTTTGACTGGAATAAGCTTCAGAAGACCGAGGGAGGTGAGTAAGTATGATCGCGAGAGCGGAACATAAGGAGCGGGCGAAGCAGGAGCTGCGCCGGAAGCGCTCCGCAATGGTCGGTGTGAATATCCTGACCTCTGCGCTGACTACTACCAGCGTCGGCGTAATATCTGCCATGTGCTTTGGCGGGCTGATGGTGTATTCAATGCTGATGTCGATAACGACTGTGACGGCTTTGATTGGCAGCCTTATCAATCTGATGCAGGATCCGTTTTCCCTGCTCTTTGAAGGGAACGGGGCTGCTTCACTGAATCTGACTTTCGGACTTCTGGTTTTGTATCTTGTCATTTGCCTTATAATTGGTATACTGCTTGGCCTTGTCCTGAACGGGATTGCGGGCGCGATGGAGATCGGCAATATTCGCTTCTATCTCCATGTAGTAAAGGAAGGAAAACGCCCGAGTATCCGTACGGCTTTTGATGGTTTCAACGATATGGTAGGGATCATGTTGGTCTATATATATCGCAGTGTCATCCTTATGCTCTGGCAGCTTCCGATCCTTCTGGTGGGAGTGTTGTTGTTTTGTCTGATAAAGAACCTTGTGGTCAGAGTCTTGATTATCCTTATCTTTGGTGCGGCTTTGATTGTGGTAAGAATTTTCAAGTTCAACCAGTACCGAATGGTTCCGTATATCAAGGCAGACCAGCCGCGCACGAGCGTAGCGGAATGCATGAACGCCAGTAAGCAGCTCACAGAAGGTCATATCGTGGATCTTTTCGTGTTGAGTCTGTCCTTCCTGGGATGGAGGATCCTGAGCAGCATCACGCTGGGCTTTGTGGGACTGTTCCATTATGTACCCTATGAGCGTCTGACCTATGCTTATGTGTATCAGGAGCTGAAGGGCTCGCAGCTTTCTGTGATCCCGATGGACAGAGGAGATGTGCCGGTGGATACAGGTATCTCCCCGGAGGAAGTGGAAAAACTCGTGGAGCAGAAAGTGAGAAAAATACTGGGTGGGTCAGAGCCCAAGCCAGGACCAAAGACTCCTCCTTCTGCCAGCATCGTCGGCACCGCCGGTATGTATACAGGCGTTTCGTTTGAACTGACAGCCGACGTTCCGGTAGTCATTGGCCGTGATCCGGCGAAGAGCAATATCGTGCTCAGCAGCGGTTCGGAGCTGGTCAGCGGCAAGCACTGCAGTGTCTGCTTCCGCAGCGCGACGGGCGAGTATGAGGTGATCGACTATTCGTCCAACGGTACGCTGGTGAACGGTACAAAGATTTCCAAGAATGTGCCGGTCAGCCTGCCGAAGGGGACGATCATCAGTCTCGCGAGCGAGAAGAACAGCTTCCGGCTTCAGTAAAATTAAAAGAAGAGAATGTGCAGCCGGTGGATGAAAGATTTGTCTGCCGGCTGTCTGTTTTTTATTATGGCAGTGCAGGGGAGAAAGTTTATGAGGAAATTCAGTTTTGTTATGGCGGTAATGATGGCGGTGATGGCGCTCACAGGCTGCTCGGTCAGCGTGAAGCAGAAGTCCGATCCGCTTCCGGAGGAGACGATTGAAGAGTTCGAGGACGCTGTCAATAATATGGACGTCCAGGGAATGCTGGACTGCATGGATGAGGACATGCAGTCGACCATTACGTCAAGTCTCGATCTGGCGCTTGGCCTGGTCTCCGCAGTTACCGGAGTGAAAATTTCAGATTATGTCAAGGCGGAGGATCTTCTGAACGTCGCGCCGTTGCTGCAGGAGTTCATTCCTTATACAGATACCGGGGAATATGGCGAGGTCGACTATGAGGTTACGGCGACCTATATCAAAGGCAGCAAGGCGACCGTCTATTTTACGGAGCTCTACAGTGGCGAGAACATGGTGATCAATATGTCGAAGGAAGACGATAAGTGGCTCTTCAGCGTGACGACCACTGAGATCGATCCGGATGAGGCGGACCGCGTGATTATAGCGGGGGAGGATTCGGAAGATTCCTCCGGCAGCACTTCGGACGTCACAGTTGATGTCGATCAGGAGGATGTCCTGCGTCAGATCTACGAGCAGCTTGGAATCGAGCCCGAGTAAAGAGGGAGAAAGGCATGGCAGGAGAGATAGGGCCGACGCCCGCAGTTCTACCCAGAATCACGATTTCCTGTGAGGGAAAAGAGCAGGAATATCCACTGGTGGGACAGCAGTTGCTTGGTCGGTTGACGAAGCAGGAAATTCCCGATCTGCCCATACTGAATGCGTATGCGTCAAGACGGCACGGAGAATTCATGACTTCAAATGGAGAGAGCAGTTACCGTGATCTGGGCAGTAAGAATGGCACTTACCTTAACGGGATGAAACTGAAACCAGATATTTTCTACCCTTTAAAGGATGGAGATATCCTTCGGATCAGTAGAGAAATAACGATTAAATATACTGCCGGCAGCGCTCCGAAGCTCTGGATAGATTATGAAGGGCCAGATTGCGGTTTTATGGGTTGGCAGTCGAAGTCGAAGGATCCTCTCGGTGAGGATGAAGATGAGACGGAGGCCTTCACGGGCGGAACAGAATCAGGCACGCATCACCGGATAATCGCGGTGATTCTGGCGGTATTGCTGGTTCTGTTGTTTCTGATCTGTGCGATTGTACTGATCTGCTTTCAAAACGGTCATGACAAGCGTTACTCTGAGCCGGTCAATATTGCGGAGGAGGAGAGCGGCTATGCCAGCGTCAGTGGTTCTGATACAGACGACCTGTGGGGCAGGAGTATAGTATACGCGAAGGAGGACGACGAATTCCGTTCCCTGGAGATGTATGACGCGCAGGATACGCAGGTCTACTACTCGATCGTACCGGACGTCGACAGATTTTACGAGACGGCTTACGAGCTGTATTACGCAGATTACCTTCAGGAGCAGGATCAGCTTATGGCGAAGGAAGAGATTCTGAACCAGTTTGATTATATGGTCTCCGCGGCGGAACATCTGCTTGGGAAGAGTCCGGAGGAAGCGGGTGTCTGCTTACTTTGAAGAAGATATTGCCAGTGAAATCATTGTACCGATCGCAGATCTGGATTTTACGGATGCGGAGATGCAGCAGCTGGAAGAGAATATCCTGTCGTCCGGCATTTCAGAAAGCGGAGTTCAAAATTACAATTTTTCTTTCATGCTGACCCTTGAGGGGGAGTCCTATGCGCAGTCCAGTCATTTCCTGATCTATGGATTTGATGCGCAGTCAGGAAGCTGGGATGAGTATGCGTGTTTTAAAATCTATGAGTGAAATGTCGACTGATTCTATATTCACTTGGACCGCAGCGCAGCATTTTCTGCTTTGAGTTGTCTTATTATGGAATCTTTGTCAGCAAGAGCGGCATCTTTCTCTGCAATTATGGCTTCCTGCTTCTTGATCAGATTTTCCGTCATGCGCTGCCATTTGTCGTAGTCCTCCCTGGCCTGGCACTGGAGGCGAATGTCGTCTTCTGCATTCAATGCATAGAGAGTTTCGGCTGTCTGATCAATATCGGAATATTTTTGTGCAAGCATTTTGATATCCTCCCAGGTGGTGGCACGGAAGAGGTTGGCCCAGTGATCGATATGCCATTTTCTGTCTTCCGCAGTGGCGATTTCTGTTTGAGTTAAGTTTACCACGGACAGACGGAATTTGTCACTATAAACATGATGATTCTTGATATTCAGCATCTGGTAGGAGGCATAGAACTCGGGAGGCTCTTTGGGGAATGGAGCGAAGTTCAAAAAACCAATATGAATGACCGGGCGAATCTCTGAATATTCTGCGCCTTTTTGCAGTTGATCGAAACTGCGGCAGAGATAACTTAAAGAACGATCAGGCCAATCGTGTTTATCGAGAACCTGCATTTCCAGGTTGATGTGGGTTTGGTTGTTGAGAAGAATGGAAATATCGAGAATAAAGGTTTTTTCATCGAATTTTCGACCTAAAACGATAGGATTCATGATCTCAATAGAGATAATGGAAGCAGGATCAAGATGGAGCAGAGAAGCGATGAGGCATCTTTGCGTGTGCTCACTTTGTTGTAGGACAGCGCGAAACATGTAATCGTTGGTCATATTGTAGTCAATTTTCCCGGTGGCATGGTGAAAAGAGGTAACAGATGGTGTAATGGCAGTATTCTGGAACATAAAGACTCCTTTTCTGACGGGTAAAAGATATGTTTTCTCTGTATGCAGAAGTTTCATGATCGGAGTAAATCCCGAGATGGGATGCCGAAAATAAAGATGTACTAAGTAATGCTATTTGTCTGATGTATCCACATTAACAC
>JAJPXQ010000088.1 GCA_021205385.1 Lachnospiraceae bacterium
CTGCCGGGCGGATTCGGGACTTTCACCCGTTAGAACGTGCGCCCGCCGGGCGCACACACACAAAGGCCATCACTTTCGTGATAGCCTCTTCTATTTATGTTTTCCAATACTCACTACATCTATGCCGCATCGCACAGGGCTCGGTAATACAAGAGCATTCGTTCTCTCTGATTTTCCTGTACACTGTCGATGCTGTCTTCCCACAATTCCTTATCTTTTTTAACGAGCAAATCCTCCATATGTACATGTAAAAGTCGGCTCAGCGCATACACATGATTTAACGATGGCAAGGTCTGCCCTCTGAACCATCGGTAAATGGGCTGTGGACAGGACAAATGCAGATACTCCTGAATCTCACGCACCGAAAATCCAGCCTTCCTGATCATGCACTTTATATGGCGGCCTGTTTTCTGTAAATCAATATCGGGATATTCCGAATACATCGCACTCACCTCTACCCGAAATCTTATTTGATACTATATAGTTTTCCCTTCAATAAAATTATCTATCCACCGGGTAAAGCTAAAAGCAGAATATGCCTGCAGCGCAGCCATGAGGAATACCTCTGGCCAACCGACTTGACGCCAAACCTTTCTCATGGATTTCAGCACATCTCTATGCCTGACTGAAAGTTCTGTCTTCATCATTCATGATTCAAGTTTCTCACCGTTCATCCTTCAAAAATCAGCGTTGACGAAAAATCGAAAACGATTAAGTTTCGACCTTCTCGGGCGAGGCCTTACCAGCCTTTGGTTCCAAAAGCAGGACTCGAACCTGCGACATCATGATTACAAGTCATGTGCGCTACCCACTGCGCCATTTTGGATTTTCCAACCTCCTTGCATGAGGTTATAGTGTAACCTGACCCTGTTACCGGGAAGCCGGGTTCGAGGTTTTCGTGCTGCAGGCATATTGTCTTAATCAATTTCTATAAACGTGGTTGCATTTGAAACCTTGATCTGAGTGTCCAGCTCAGTCAAAATCGCCATTCTCTTTTCTTTCAGCTCTACAATCTTCTTTTGCACATCAAGAGGATCCACCAGCTCTGTCGTATTTTCCTTCACATAGGCTTCTACAACTTCCAGCGGTTTATCTTCCTTCCCTTTTGCGTCTTTACCCAGAATGCTCATCCTCATATTCTCCGCAGTCGCCTGAAGCTGCCGGTTCTTCAACTCGCTCTGCTGTATGCGGGCTTCATACTCCGTTTTCAACTTCTGCCGCAGTCTTTCCTCAAAATCTGCTTCATCCTCATAGGATCCGGTTCCCCTCATACGTCCTCGAAGAGAAATAGCTCCAGCAATCGTAAAATCTCCATAAGACGTGCTAATCTTCGTCGATGCGTTTGATGCGACAAGGGCAGCATCAATCTTCTGAAATCTGCTGATCAGATCCTGAATCTGCTGCCAGGAAGCATTCGCTTTCTTTGCAAAATCCTCCCGCGAAATACGCTTTTCATACACCTTCTCCTCATTTACCCTGACTGTATCCACAAAACCGGCTTTTTCAATCTTATCATTGATTTTCTTTACCAACAAATCTCTCTCGTCGAGAGCCTGCGTGACCAACATTCTTTCGCTCATAATTCTATCCTCCTTCTTGCAATCATCATATCGCATTTAGATAGAAATTTCATTGGACGGATAGTCCAATCGCCACGCTGTAAATACACAGAAAGGAGCAAATCTGGTATCTGTCCGGAATCGCTCCTTTCTGGTGATAAGTTCTCAAAATAATGCTTCAATAAAGTGTATTTTATTGTATGACACATGGAACATTTCCCTGCAATTCCTCGTAAATCCTGTCCACATCATATGTCGGGGCATATTTACTCACAATACCGCAGATTTTCTGTATTGTCTCCAAAGGCTCCTCCACTTCCTCTGCAATAAGTTCCGCTGATTTTCCTTTTTCATATTTGCGGCACACCATACTGATCACCTTCAGTTGGTAGCCTATTGCTTTTCCTTCATCTCTGGTATCGGCAAGCCATTCTCTCAGGCCTTCGCACATATTTGCTTTTCCTCCTCCCTTTTCTTTTTGCAGTCTTAGTAATTCCGGCGTATCCGTATATTCGGCAAGCGTCTCATAAACATCCCAGGCCAGGTCACGGAACGCAGAATATTTTTCAAGTATCGCCTTCAGTGCGTTTTTATCCTTCTGATGTTTCAAATACAGGAACATATATCCCATATCTCCGGGAAATTCCAGAAGGCGTCTGTCCGTTGTATGGTATACATCGAGCACATGCGTCCTGTAATTCTCTATAAAGGGGCGCATCTTCGCCGGTATGCGATCCCACTTTAACAATGCGTGGAGGTCTTCCGCCGCATCCCATTTCCTGTCACCCATATACAAAAAGAGGGTGATCACCGGTGTTAACTTATCATTCTTTCCAAAATCAGTCAGGAATTCATCTCTTTTGAGATCCTTTTTCTCCTTATGCTCTTCTCTGATCTCTTTGATTTGTTCCCGATAAGCAACCAGATCGTAATCCATGCTCCGAATCGGAGCCAGATAATCAATATAGCTTTGCAGCTCTGTGCCGATCACTACCCGTATCGCAGCCGCATCCACACGTTGAACAATATCTTTATAGCGATTTGTTACTTCACCTCCCCGGCTTTCGCGCTGCACCGTTCTGCGATCCATTTTTTCGAGGCTCTGCGGAGAAATTACGCTCTCTCCACCGAAAATCCAGCCGTTCACTAAATCCGCAAAATGCTCTCTCTTCTCATAAAAGAGAAGCAGCGAGTTTTCCTTACCCATAATCCTCCTTCCGGCGGGATCATGGTTCTTACTCTGAAAAAGCGGTCCCACCATATTCATTTATCCTGCTGAAAATATGGCGAAACGCCAGATATCTCAGATATCCGAATCTTTTTATGTTATTTAAAATATAGGTTATATTATACATTTTGTCAATGTAAAATGTACATATAGTTTTTATAATCATACCGTCTGTAAAGATTTCGGACGAGAACATTATACTATACCTCGCCGTTCCTGTCACCCGCCTTTACAAATTGTTCATATTTTTTGTCAATGTTGCACAAATCACGATCCAAGTTCCCAGAAAGCCACAGCACTGGCAGCCGCCACATTCAGGGAATCCACGCCATGAGCCATCGGAATCCGCACCCGATAGTCACAATTCGCGATCGTCGTCGCTGACAGGCCGTCGTTCTCCGTACCAAGAACGATCGCGAGCCGCTCCTGCGATTTCAGCTCCGGGTCATCAATGCCAATGGAATCATCGCAAAGTGCCATGGCCACCGTGTGAAAGCCCATCGCATGCAGTCCGGACATTCCTGCCTCCGGCCAGCCGTCCACATAAGTCCAGGGAATCTGAAACACCGTCCCCATGCTGACACGGACCGCGCGGCGATAGAGCGGATCGCTACTGTCCGATGTCAGAAGGATCCCATCCATCCCCAGTGCCGCCGCAGAACGAAAAATTGCTCCTACATTGGTGGGATTCATCACATGCTCCAGCACAACAATCCGCCTCGCATTCGCGCAGACTTCCTCCATGGTACGCAGCTGCGGCCGACGCATGGCGCAGAGCATTCCTCTGGTCAGCTTAAAACCGGTCAGCCTCGTCAGCACATCAAAGGGCGCGGCAAAAACCGGAATATCACCGCAACGGGCGATAACATCCTTTGCCTCGCCTTCCAACTGCCGATCTTCCACCAGACAGGAAATGGGGACATATCCCGCATCCAACGCCCTCTCAACAATTCGCGGACTCTCTGCGATAAACACCCCCGGCTTTGGCTCGTGATAATGCAGAAGCTGCCGCTCTGAGAGACGGGCATAGATATCCAGCTCCGGCGCAGTGAAATCCGTGACAGAGATAATATTGATCATAGACAGTCACCCCATTTCAAATACTCTGTCTTTATTATGTCCTGCCCTTTTCGCTTTTGCAAGCGGTTTCAACTTACGAGCATAAAAAAGTGTCTTCGACACATCAACCCCCTGCCCCCAATCTTGGGGGATTTTG